>CAYFNS010000057.1:0-1526 GCA_964344545.1 Candidatus Woesearchaeota archaeon | reverse complement strand
TCTCCTGGTACTCCCCAAACAAATGGTTCAGTAGGATAAACTCTTGCCCAGTTGGATCCTCCTGTACCACCACAATCAATATTGTTTGAACACTGGTCTGAGCCAACTCCAGGAACTTCAATACATTCGTTAGCCCCATTACATTCTGTATGTGAAACATAAGTACAACCAGAAGTATCAAAAGTACATTCATTAGGAGTACCCACATTATAGCAACCCAATATTCCGCCTGTAAATCCTTGGGTTATACAACTTTCTTCTGCTAAATCTCCACCATCACACTCTTCAGAAGGTTGATTTACTATTGCATCTCCACAAACGGGGGCTCCCACTGTAGCACATTCACAATCATCATAAATAGTTTCAAAATAATCACACTGTTCTCCTGGAATTTGACAAATTGGATATCCAGGAACATTATCACATAATCCTGCATGATTTCCAGTACATACTAAATCTGAGTATCCTGGCGTTAAAGAACTCACACACTCTCCATAATCATAAGTTAAGGAAGAACAAGATCCTGATTTATCAATCCATGTTGAAGAGCCCCCCCATTTTATCGGAAGAGGAAGTTGAAAAGTTTGATCTGCCTCCTCCATGTACATTGCAAATTGTGGCTCTCTTGGTTCAAACAATTCACAACCAGAAATAAATAAACTAAAAGTAATAAGTAGAATAAATAGACTTCTCATTAAATCACCTCGAAATTTCATAAAATAAAAAAGAGAAAAAGATTATTTAAATCTTTTCAAAACTTGAGTATAAATTGGACGATTTCTAATCAAAATCATCATAAACGAAGCAACAAACATCAACATCAATAAAGAAGATCTCAAAAATCCGTCAGGAGTTCCAACACCATATCTTATTGGTTCTACAATAACTAATCTTAAAAAAGAGTAAACAGCAAGATATGTGAATGCAACATTACCTTCTATATTGTTAAAAAATCTTGATTTCCTAGTAATCAAAAGGAAAGCAAATAAAGAAATATGAATTAGGGATAAATAAATTTGAGTAGGATGCACAGGTAATGCTCCATCAACACTAATGCCCCAAGGCAAAGAGGTTACAACACCATAACAGTGCCATTCTACAAAACAAGAAAGCCTTGCAATGCTATAAAATAAGGGGGTTGCAAGAGCAATGACATCAATATATCTCCAAGACTTTCTCCTTAATGAAACATAAAAGAATACAAAAAGAGTTACAATAATAATCCCTCTCAATGAAGAAAAGTTATGTTCAAGAAATCGTGGAATTAATAAAGTAAAAATAATTCCGAAAGTAAGCATAGCAATCAATAACTCAACCATAAAAGAATATTCTAAATCTTTTCTTTTACGCATAAAATAAACTATAAAAACAGAAGCAACAATAAAAGCAAAAAAAGAAATCAAATAAAAAGGACTTACAATAAAACCCCCTACATTCTTTGCAATTAAAGGCGTATGCTCAATCATAGAACTATCTCCTGCCGTATTCATCTACAGGAACTTCGTATAAGTGAGGGATTTCAGTAC
>CAYFNS010000056.1:0-1547 GCA_964344545.1 Candidatus Woesearchaeota archaeon | reverse complement strand
TGGTAAAGTAACCAAGAAAGAATAAAAAGCTTTTTAAACAAAAGTTCTACTTCTAATTTTACTGCCTTAATAGCTCAGTTGGTAGAGCATCTGGTTTGTAACCAGAAGGTCGGGGGTTCGAGTCCCTCTTAAGGCTTATTTCTTTTTAATTAAATAAATTAGCTAACCATTTAAATAAATTAAATGAATCTGATTCTCCATTAGCAGAGTTACCAGAAACTAAACCTTCACAGTCACAAATGCCAAGTTGTTTGGAAGGATCTTCCTCTTCTCTATTACAAATAACTTCGCAAATAGCAGGAACATCAAATCCTCCTCCATCTTTAAAAATTCCAGTAAATAGTATTACATCACCAAGATTTATAACTCCATCAAGATTGAAATCAGACCTTGCGTTATAATCTCCATAGAAATCAGATGCAAAAGCATCAACATCATGAATATTTAACAATCCATCTCCATTTATATCTCCTGGAATTAAAACACATTCATTGCTTCCTACAGCCGTACATTGCTCCTCTCCTGGACCTTGAACTTCTACACACTGCTGATCAATACACTCTAAGTGCCATACACAATCCGCTTCAACATGGTCAGGAGTACAATCACAATCATCATCTTGATTATTCTCACAAGTTGTCCTGTCTTCGGGGATAGGGAAAGTTATTTGCTCACAACGTCCCCACTCTCCATTAGATTTACAAGTTTTTTGACCAAGATTACATTCTCCACATGTTCCAACTTCATTAGGCAAGTCACACCAATTTACTGCCCCAGGAGTACAATCTCTACAATCTTCTGATAATGCAGGTTCACCAAATTCAGTATCACACACACCATCTCCCAAACAATAACATCCCCCTAAAGCAGGATCATAAAATCCACATGAATCAGAATCTATCGCAACATAACAAGTGCCTCCACAACCTAAATTATACTCTTCTGTACAATGAGTCTCATAAATATCTTCGCCTGCTGGTGCTCCGCAAGTTCCGAAGAATACATTTTCACAATAACTAGATAAACATTCACTTATATCAAAAGTACATTCATTAGATAAACCACTAGAATGGCAAGCAAGATTTCCTCCAGCATTAAATCCTTTTGAAGTACAAGTTGCTTGATTCAAATCCTCTCCATCACATTCTTCAGATTCTTGGTTTACAATTCCATCTCCACAAGCAGGAGCACCCTCAGAAATACACTCACAATTTTGATAAACAGTCTCAAAAAAATCACACTGTTCTGTAGGAATTTCACATACGGGGAATCCAGGAACATTATCACATAATCCTGCAAGATTTCCAGTACAAGACAAAATAGAATTTCCAGGGGTCAAAGACTCTACACATTCCCCATAATCATAGGTTAGGGAAGAACATGAACCAGAAAGATAATCCTTATTATTATCTCCCTTGTTTATTCCTCCGGGAAGATTACATTCTTCTCCACCTTCACAAACAGGCACATCAATTGTTTTGTAATTTGTACTAAACTGTGCCCCACCAGTTTCAAATAATTCACAACCAGAAATAAATAAACTAAAA
>CAYFNS010000055.1:1437-1665 GCA_964344545.1 Candidatus Woesearchaeota archaeon | reverse complement strand
AAATTAAAGCAACTATAGCTTTTTTCTTTTCATCTCTTAATTTATTTTTATATTGATAATATCTAAATTCGGTAGCTGCAACTTCTAATCCTGAGACTGCAAAAACTGCAATTACGAACGATGCTGCAGATAATAACCAAGCAGGAGTTCCTGCATAAATAGTCAATCCTAAGAACATTAGTAATATGTAAATTGGATCATGAACTAAAATATCTTCAGCTAAACTCA
>CAYFNS010000055.1:0-1427 GCA_964344545.1 Candidatus Woesearchaeota archaeon | reverse complement strand
CCACCTTTCATTGCTTTTTTGAAATAGAAATTTAAACTCTTACGCTCTTCTTTTGGTGTTGTTTTGTATACATCATATGCTTCTTTGAAATGCGCAGGGAAAAATCCTATTTTTTCTACGATTGGACCTGCGATTGATAATATCCATGCTGCGTTAAAGAAAAAACTAATTATTGCTGTCCCTAGAACATTAACAAACATTGCTATTGACTCATCCCTGCCAAATCTTCTGAAAACATTCCAAAAAGGACTGCCAGGAACTTTTATTGGCGCATCTGCAAGTTTTTTTGGGATTAAGTCAATACTTTCTGGCATAATTTTGGAAGCTTAGTTTAGTTTAAATATGTTTCAGTTAAATTTATAAATGAATTAGTTGCTCGTGATAAGCATGGTAAAGATACATACTAGAGCAAAAAGGAGATTAGGAATAAGTACTCATAAGAGAGGAAATGTCCCTAGTTTGCATAAGAAAAAAGGCCCAAAGACTTTTGCAACTGAAGAAAGAGTAAATGAATATGCAAAAGAACAAGGTATAAAGAAATTTGAGCTAAAATCAGTTAAAAAAGGTAAAAAATTCCAAGTAGTGCCTTTAGAGTAAGATTTTTATATTATTTAGGATTTCTCGTTTTTAATAATGGTTGAAACATTTATGTCTCAGGCTGAAACTTACCAGGTAGAGAAAAGGGATCTTTTAGGATTATTAGATTATTTAGTAATAGATATGTGTGAAGAATCTAGAAGAAGAAAATTTGAAGGAGGACATTCACCTTTGTTTGGAATTTATTTAGAGCAAGGGAATCCCTATAGGCCTGGAAGAATGCTTTTGAGTGATGTTGAAGGAAGCCAATTAGAAATTAAAGCAGATCAAAGAAGTGGAGAAGGTAAAGGAATTTTGTCTCCTACTACTCTTGCAGTTATAGATGTTCCTGAAGTGGGTGAAGAAGTAGTTGAAATTTGTATGCATAGAAAAAAAGATTTAGCCATTAATCCAAGTACGATATATGAATTAATTTATTTATTGCTTGTTCTTGTGTTAAATTTGTTGTGTCTAGTACAAAATCATAATGAGATTCGTCTTTGTGGTTAATGTTGTAGTATTTTTCATATCTTGCTAGATCACTTTTTTCCCGTTCAATTATTCCTTGTTTGAGTTCTTCTTTTGAATTAAAGTTTCCTTCATTTCGATTAGCGCTTTCTTGTAGATTATCCCAAATTCTTTCTACACTTGTATCTAAATCGCATTTAATATATACCTTAAACGATTCTGGAAGAAAATAAAATTGTGTTCTACCTTCAACTATTACTAAACTATTTTTTGCTAATTCCCTTGCCTGTGCTGAAGCTTCCTTATCTACTTCCCAAGAGGTTCTACCGTGTTTTTTTACATAATCTCCTGACCTTGGATCACTAAATTTAGCGGGATTTGGT
>CAYFNS010000054.1:0-1936 GCA_964344545.1 Candidatus Woesearchaeota archaeon | reverse complement strand
CTTGGACTTTGAATTCTGGGTGCCATGCTTATCTGAAAATCATGTTTATTTTAAACTTTATCCTTTTAGAGTATATAATTAGAAAGAAAAGTATTTAAAGGAATAAAATAAAATTTAGTTATCAAAAGGGAGGATGATATCCAATGGTTAAAAAGTCTTCTAGTAAGCTAAAAGGTTTGAAGCCTAATGCTAGAGCAGGTTTAATTTTTGCAGGAATTATTGC
The DNA here is from genome assembly GCA_964344545.1 of Candidatus Woesearchaeota archaeon. Taxonomy (GTDB): domain Archaea; phylum Nanobdellota; class Nanobdellia; order SCGC-AAA011-G17; family PNOQ01; genus JABJPM01. Next base: position 1,713 of record CAYFNS010000054.1, on the reverse strand, counting down.
AGTAATATTTGGATGGTTGCTTTGGACTGGATTACTAAGTATTGAGAAATTATTCGCGATTTTACTATACGTCGCAGGTATATCCAAGATTGTTTGGGGCTTATTTGCAAAATAAAAGGAGGTTGTAAGAATGGCTAAGAAGAAAATGGCTAAAAAGGAAGTTTCTACTGGAGGTACTTGTCATTGTTGTGCTTGTCCAGGAAAAGGGGCATTAGTCTTCAAGGGAATTATAGCAATAATTTTAGGTCTTATCTTGTGGTTTGATTATTTAAGCCTGGGACAGGTTGTTGCGATTGTATTGATTCTTGTTGGGATTAAGAAATTATTTTATAGTTCTAAGTGTACTTGTTAGAAAGAGTTATATATTCTCTTTCTTTTTATTTTATTATGAAAGGAGTTGTGATATTTGTAGCTTTGTTATTTATTTCTATGCCGATTTGTGTAGCTAAGGAACTCACTATTCCAGAACTTTTTGAGATTGATCAGATTTCGATACAAACAGATGGCAAAGAAATTTATTATTATGCGGGTGCTAAGTTAATTTCTATTAATGATGCGTACCAATATCAAGATAGATTAAATACAAATATTAATTCTGATACGCTTCCTTTTGGTCAAAAAATTTCCAATGATGAAAGGTTTTCATTTACAGGAAAAGAATTAGATTAGGATTTGTATTATTTTAGTGCAAGGTATTATTCTCCTGAATTGGGGAAGTTTACTTCTGTTGATCCAGTGCCTAGTGAACCTGCTTATTCTTATGTATACAATAATCCTTTAACCTATGTTGATCCAACTGGAACGCAAACTGCTGCTCCACCGGTTAATCCAATTACAGATCCAACAATGATAGAGCTAAATCGTTTAATGAGGGATGTTTCTAGAACTCCTTACAGGGGCCCTGCTGCAGGTGCTGCAGGAGGAGGATTCTGGGCAGCGACTGGAGCCGTTTTGGCTGGTTTCTTCTTGACTAGTGGCCCATTCCAAGCACAACTTCAGGGGAATCATCCTTTCCATGATCCATTTGGAACTTTAAATCATTTGAATCCGGTTTATTTTTCCCATTCAGATGATGCAGAAGAAGTAGAGAGGTTTTTGCACCTTCATAATCAATTCAAGCCACATAGGCGACCAATGGAAAGGTTTGAACATACAGATGGAAGAGTTGAATATTCTTCTGTAACTCAAAAAGATATTGAAGAAGGAAATGTTGCGACATTTAGTATTGGAATAAAAAGATTACAAACTACTGGGGCTGCTTTAGGAGAGATAACTTCGAAGGGGCATCAAACTTCAACTTATGAGTTTAAGATTAATAGAGCAGATCCAATTATGCAACATGATATTGATCCCCTTTTATCGGACTTAGTTTGGAGATTGGAACATCAATTTGGGTTAAGTAGTAAAGAGGCAATTAGGGTTTCTGGAGAAATAAGATTTTTTGTTAATAATTTTAGAGGAACAGGAATGCCGGAAATGTTACATAACCAGATAATATCTCCAGTTCCAATTACTCAGAAAGGATGGTATAAAGAATCTGGACATGAGTTAGGAATTGCAATTACGAACATAAATATACCCGGAGAGAGACCGAACTATATGTTTTAATTATAGATACTTAGTGTATAGTATACAATAATAGAAAGCTTTATATATAAGTGTATACTATACACTAAGTAAGATGAAAGAAGACAAACCATACGTTCAGACATA
>CAYFNS010000053.1:0-1937 GCA_964344545.1 Candidatus Woesearchaeota archaeon | reverse complement strand
AGTGTAGCTCTCATATCATATCTGAATAAATTAAGCATCAAACTCATAAATTCTGAACGTGGTTCCCCGCCTATTATTTTATGGTGATAAATCCCTACATTATCAGGAAGTTTTAGCTGATCATTCCTTCCAGATAACCAAGAATCAAATGCAAATAATAATCCATCTTCTCCAGAAACACCTTGTTGGTATGATCCTTCATTTGTATTGAGCCATTTTTCAAGATCTTCTAATGATGTCCAAGAAGTATTATTTGCTATATCTTCATATGGGTAGCAGATATCTTGACATAGATTTCCTTGTTGGGCTTGCATTGCTGCAATCGATCTTAACATAAAAATATTATTTACAGAAATACCTATGCCTTTTGCTCCATTATGGTGTACTTCTGAAAGTTTTGGTAATTCAGCGCCTTCTGCTCTTTCAACTTGTACATTAGAATAATGATTTAGCAACATTGATGCTATAGGATTCTTAACTATCGCCTCTAATTCCGGGATTAGTTGGGTAGTCATTTCACTACGAGAAAATGGTGTCTATTTATAAAAGTTGTTAAACTAGGAAATTTGTTAATTGCAATTAGAATAGGCAAATCTAACCAAATTCTCTAAGTCGTTTTTATTATATTCTTCGGTTTCAAATATTAAATTTGGGGTATTTTTTAATTCACCTCTTGCGTACTTTCTCCAAGGGTCTCCCCTAAATTCTCCCCTTTCAAGAGCATCATTATATAGTTGTGTACCAGGGTTAGCTGTTGTTATGTTAAATCTCACATGAGTGGTATCTAATTCCCTCGCTAATGAGATTGTTTTCATTGTTGATTCTAAACTCTCTCCTGGAAATCCAATCATAAAATAGGATAATGTTTCCATTCCCCCAATTTGCTTTGTAAGTGCAACTGCCTCTCTTACTTGATCTAAAGTTATATCTTTATTCATTAATCCTAAAATTCTTGGGTCGCCGGATTCAACTCCATACCTAATTCTTACACATCCTGCTCCCTTCATTTTTTCTAATAATTTAGTGTCTACTATATCTACTCTTGTCCTAGCATCCCATTTAAAATCTAATCCTCTTTTATTTATTTCATCACATAAGGCAATAACTTTTTTCTTATTTACTGAGAAAGAATCATCATAAAATTGGATAAATCTTATCCCGAATTCTGAGATTAACTCTTCGATTTCATCTGCAACATTTTCTGGGCTTCTCTTCCTAAATTTTTTCTCTCCAATTGGGGCACAATAAGTACACCGAAAAGGACACCTCCTTGATGTAATTAAAATATCATAAGATAATCCATTACTCATTGGAGAGAAATATCTCTCCATGGGCATTAAATTCCTTGCTGGAAATGGAATAGAATCTAAATCTTTAATTATTTCTCTTCTTGGATTTAAAATTATAGAGTTTTTCTCCCGGAAAGCAATTCCTTTTACTTGATCTGGTTTATCTAAACTATCTAATAATTCTAGAAAAGTGTTTTCTCCTTCTCCAATGCATACTATATCAAATTCTGGGTTATTTAAAATGTCTATTGGGAACAAGGTTGCTTGTGGACCACCTAAAACAATTTTAGTGTGAGGGTTTGTTTTTTTTATTTCTTGTGCAATTGATTTTGCGTTTGAAAAATTAAATGAATTTGAAGAGATTCCAACAATTGGAGAGATTTTATTTAATTCTGAGGAAATTTCGCCTGTTGCAGAAACATCATGAATTTTTATATTCACACCCTTACTTTGTAAAACAGAGGCAATGTATCCTATGCCTAGATTAGGATAGATCCCTTTTATTCCTTGAATTTGAGATGGATTTATTAGTAAGGCGTCCATAAAATTGAGAGATTAAGCGTTCTATAAAAGATTTATTGATTTGGAACTCCAGAGAACCTACTTTGGCCTCCGTTTCCTTGACCACCTAATTCTTTTGGTAATCTT
>CAYFNS010000052.1:0-1991 GCA_964344545.1 Candidatus Woesearchaeota archaeon | reverse complement strand
GGAAAAATTAATTCTGATTTTCCTGTTAGAAAATGTACTTCTTGTGGTAATGATAGTATTTATCCAATCTGTGAAGACTGTGGTGGAGATACATCTCCTCAACTTTTCTGTCCAAGGTGTAGGGAATTTACTAATGAAAAAGAATGTAAAAAACATATGACTAGTTCAGAAGATAAACCAATTTCTACAGTTTCTTTCAAAAATCAAGATATTAACATTGATAAATATATTCAGATAGCTAAACAACAATTAAAATTAGATGAATTACCTCCATTAATTAAAGGAATAAGAGGAACCTCTAACAAAGAACATATTCCTGAGAATTTGTTAAAAGGAATTTTAAGGGCAAAACACAATATTCATGTAAATAAAGATGGCACTGTGAGATATGATATGACTGAAATGGCAATCACCCATTTTAAACCATTTGAGATTGGAACTTCTGTTGAAAAATTAAAAGAATTAGGTTATGAAAAAGATATTTATGGTAAAGAATTAGTTGATGAGAATCAAATAATTGAATTAAATCCACAAGATGTTATTTTACCTGCTTCGTCTCCTGGAGTTCCAGAAGAAGGTGCAGATAATATTTTATTTAGAGTTGCGAATTTCATTGATGATTTATTAGAAAAATTTTATGGAGTTGGAAAATTCTATAATTTAAAAGAGAGATCTGATTTAGTAGGGCATTTAGTTGTAGGATTAAGTCCTCATACATGTGCAGGTATTGTTTGTAGAGTTATTGGTTTTTCACAAATGCAAGGGTTGGTTGCACATCCTTATTTACACTCTATTATGCGTCGTGATTGTGATGGGGATGAAGCAGGAATTATGTTTTTAATGGATGCTTTATTAAATTTCTCACGTAAATTGTTGGGAAGTCATAGAGGAGCAACACAAGATGAACCTTTAGTTTTAACCTCCCATTTATTACCTACAGAAGTAGATGATCAGGTTTATAGCATGGGTACTACTTGGGAGTATCCTTTAGAATTTTACAAAGCTTGTGAGGAATATAAATATCCTTGGGATGTTAAAATTGATACAGTACAAAATTTCTTAGATGATCCTGAAGGATTTAAAGGGTATGGATATACTCACCCAACTACAGATATCAATTCAGGAGTATTGTGTAGCTCGTATAAACTATTGCCTACAATGAAAGAAAAAGTCGAGGGGCAAATGGAATTAGCCAATAAAATTAGAGCAGTAGATAAAGATGATGTTGCTCGTTTAGTTATTGAGAGACATTTCATCAGGGATTTGAAAGGTAATTTACGTAAGTTTAGTATGCAACAATTTAGATGTGTTAATTGTAATGAGAAGTTTAGAAGACCTCCTCTGGTTGGAAAATGTACTAAATGTGGGGGAAGGTTATTGTTTACAATATCTGAAGGATCTGTAACTAAATATTTATCTCATATGATATATTTATCTGAACAATATAACTTACCTCCTTACTCAAAACAGGCAATTGATTTATTGCGTCAGAGAGTAGATTCAGTATTTATGAAAGACCCTGAGAAACAAGCGGGTTTAAAAGACTTTTTTGGTTAAATGAAATATAAAATAAAATTATTTTTGCTATAAAAAATTTAAAATAATATTCCTAAGGAAGTTGAAACTACCAAAACTAAAATACCATATTTACCACAAAGGAAAACTGTTAGAACAAAGATTAAAACTATAATAAAAATACAAATTAATTGATAGTTTACTTTAGACATTACTTTTGAGAATCCTTTTGTTAAATTTATCGTTAGAAAAGTTGCAATACCTGCTACAATTAAAGCCACTCCAAAGAATATGATCAAATTCTCAAAAGTTAATGCTTCTATGATTTTTGATACAGTAACAATTGCCCCATTTCTTGCTTTATCTAAAATATAGAGTGCAAGAAAAGACATTATCATATTTACAGTATTCAGTCCACCAACTAAAATTAAAAATCCTTCACTTTCCATTTTTTTAGTTAGTTGAGATCCTAAAAT
>CAYFNS010000051.1:0-2104 GCA_964344545.1 Candidatus Woesearchaeota archaeon | reverse complement strand
TGAATCTGCCTCAGCAACATACACAGATTCTAAATTGATCTCAGGAGCCGTAGGATTATGACACCCATCTCTAAAAAAACTAGGAATTGTAAGCGCAGCTAAAACTGCTCCAGATAATATTGCTCCCCTGCCTAAAATCCCATATTCTTTAAAAGATTTCATAATTTATCGAATTAATAATTAACTTTTAAACCTTTCTAATCTACAAAACTCTTAAAAACATAACATAATTCCTACACATTAGCTTCTCCTACTTTAGCAAAAAATTCTGAAGAAACCGTATTCAGAGCAGTAGATTCTGCACTAGAACATAAAATTTCAAAAGAAGAAACAAGATCACGAATTAGAAATCTAGCTGAAGAGTTAGGGGATAATACACAACCTACAACAACAGAAGAAATGAATTATACATTTGAATTATTATTCTCAGAAGAATGTCAAAGATACATTTCACAACAAGTTATAGGCAAACCAAAAACACTAGATGAACTAGGTTTTCTAGAAAAAATAAAAATTAAATTTAGTTATCCTCAATTAGTTCACGCAATAGACTATGGAAAAGAATATTTAGAGCTTGAATAATTTATCTTACGTACTCATCAAGAAGATTTTTTACTTCTTTAACATGTCTTTCAGAAACTCCTCTAACTCCTTCCCAATCTCCTTCTTGTCCTTCAACTAATTGTCTTCCCATCTCAATATAAGCCAAAGCAGAATAAAGGTTATATTTTGGATCATCTCCTCCATTTAATCCTGCAACAACATAATCTTTTTGCAATAATCCCCAAGAATCTAATAAAATCCACTTACCTAATCGATTATTATCAATATATCCATCAAACTCCAACCATTGTTCTACAGTCAGCCCAGAGTCATCAAAAGCATTATCCATCTTAGTATAGGCTTTTTTGAACATTGCTTCAGAATCCCAATACATACTCTCCTCACCAGCTTCTACAGCCATTTTTCTTAATGCATTTGCCCATATAGCATCCACAAAAAAGAAATTATCATGTTCCTCTTCTGGAATTTGAGAATAAATATTTCTTGCCATCTCTGGAACATTTTCATGAAATCCCCACCTATAAACATTCAATAACGTATTAATATCTTCTTCTAGACATTCATCAACAACATAAATCCCAGCAACATCAGCATTTCTTGTTACTTTATCCGCCATTGTTGCACATCCAGGAGCACCAGCAAGGATTGCTAATAAACCTGCACCTAAAGTAAAATCTCTAATCTTTCTCATAAAAACGGGAACAAAAACTAACTTAAAAACTTTTTCACTTCTTTCTTAGCCTTTTCTCTCTTCTTTTGATGTTCAACTAAGAATTTTTGTATTTTCTCAATAGTATATTTTTTCAAATCTCCAGTTAATAACTTTCCAGATTTATAATCATCATAAATTTGCTGTAATTTCTTATCATCTTCCTCTAATCCATACTTCAATAACTGGAAAGAAACATCTACATCTGGATTTCCACCTTTCTTCCTATGCTCTTCTAAAGTTTTTTGTCCACCTGAAAAAGCAAACTTTTTAATTTTCTTTGCAGCAACTTCTGGAGAATCAGTTAATGCAATATAGGAATTCTCATCCGAAGAACTCATCTTTCCCCCTTTTAATCCAGGTAAAAACATATGACATGTAGAACTTAAAGGAGTAAATTTATAATTTGGATATTTATATGCAACATCTCTTGCTAACCTTAAATGAGGATCTTGATCAATTCCCACTGGAACAACAACAGGCAAAGGTTTCCCTTCAAACTCTTTTAATTGGGGATGTAACATATCAGAAGCTTGTAATAAAGCAGAAGATAGCTTAGCAGGAGAGATATCTCCATAAATTGCTTTCACTTGATTAAATGTTGTATGTCTCCCTAACATATTTGCCAGTGCATAATAAGCATTAGATTTCTTTCCATCTTCATCCCTTTCAGATTGGAAATAAAAATCACACTTTTTTAAATCTAAACCTAAAGCAACATAATTTGTTAAATACTCTTCAATTGCAGTTTTCCTTAATCCTTCCATATCTGGATTCCTAGAATTATACGCTTCAATATCTGCAACAGCAACATAAACTTTTGCCCCTAAT
>CAYFNS010000050.1:1139-2395 GCA_964344545.1 Candidatus Woesearchaeota archaeon | reverse complement strand
ATAAATGAAAAACCTCAATTAGTTTTGAGTACTATCTACAAAGTTTTACTAGAATTAACAAAATTATTCTCTACAGTTGCACCGTTCACATCAGAAAAAATTTATCAAAATCTAAAACTTCCTTTCAATTTAGAAAAAGAATCGGTTTCATTAGAAGAATGGCCAGAGTATAATTCAAAAGAAATAGATGATAATTTAGAAAAACAATTCTCCATTCTTCAAGACATAGTTCAATCTGGTCTTGCAGCTAGAGAAAAAGCAAAAAAAGGAGTTAGGTGGCCATTAAAAGAACTTCAAGTAATCTCTTCAGATAAACAAGTAAAAGAGACAATAACACTATTCAATGAACTACTAAAATCTAAACTAAATGTAAAAGAAATAACACAAAATGATTCCTACCAATTTGAAGAAATCAATCTAGCTCCAAATAGAACAACAATTGGAAGAGACTTCAAAAAAGATTCTCCATTAATCCTAGAAAAAATAGATAAAAAAATATTAGAAGAAGTCCATGAAAAAGGAGAAACTAAACTAGAAAACTTCAAACTAACAAAAGAACACATCATCATTGACGAAATAATGCCAGAAAATTTAACTTTCTCAGAATTTAACAAATGAAGTATATGAAGAGGTATGTTTTAAACTGGGAAAAATAATATTAAACACTGAAATGGACGAACAATTAGAGAAAGAAGGTTTCTCAAGGGAACTAATCAGAAGAATTCAAGACCTAAGAAAAGAAAAAAATCTAAAGAAAAAAGATTTAATTAATCTATCAATAAAATCAGATTACAATATAGAAGATTTCAAAGACTACATAAAAGAAAAAGTAGGTGCATCCATTATAGAATTTAAAGACATGAATTATGAAAATAAAGATGAATTCAAAGTAAAGGGACACGACTTTAAAATTTCTTTTGTAAAATTATAAATTTATTTTATTTGCAAAATCACTCAACACAGGAATTCTTTTCTTCTTTCCAGACAGAGCATTCATCCAACTAAATAACCATGGCAATAAAACAACAAGATTAAGTGCTACATTAAGAATGTATCCAATTCCCGGCAAAATACTCAAACCCGGAGTTATAACTCCTACTAAAACTGCCAAAACAAAAATTACTAAACTTTGCTTGGCATAATACATAACATACTTATCATCCTTCCATAACAGTAAAGCTATTACAAATCCAACTATACTAAAAAAAGTAGCAATGAACGCATGTGTATTTGAAGATTTATTCTTCTTTGCCATA
>CAYFNS010000050.1:580-1040 GCA_964344545.1 Candidatus Woesearchaeota archaeon | reverse complement strand
CTGCAGGATACTCATATCCTCCCTCTTGTCCGGTTTCTTCACTAGTACTGTTTGAGTCTCCCCCATCACTATAAGAATCTCCTCCTTCGCTTCCACCAGTTCCGCCGTCTCCGCCATCGCCTCCTCCAGAGCCACCGTCACCACCATCACCATTATTTTCTCCATCCTCCGAAATACAATCTTGATCATTATTTGGGTTATTTGTACATAAAGGCAACAATAAAATTCTCCCATCAGTTCTAGATAATCTCACACTATTCACTAATTCTCCATTATTTACATCCGGATCTTCATTTCCATCAATGGCCCGATAATATTTTCCCAATTCATAATCTCCAGGAATAATAACATTACTAACAATCACAATACCATTATCAAACCTTTTCCTAAAGACCTGTTCATGCACATCCACTTGAAGAATCTCCCCGCTTGGCTTACCCAAATATCCTTTATCATCTAG
>CAYFNS010000050.1:0-570 GCA_964344545.1 Candidatus Woesearchaeota archaeon | reverse complement strand
AATTACAGGATAAAAATACAAATCATAAAGCAAGCTAACTCCCAACCCATACCTCGCATGCTCATAATCGTCCCAATCTTCAGTATCATCAGGATCTATGTTAACAAGATTCAAATTTATTTTTGGCTCTCTTGCATTTTCTTGCCAATAGGGATAACTATTTGTGTCGGTAGGATCTGTTCAGTATCCATTGAAATTTTCCTCATACAATTTATCTTCCCATTCCTTCCCATGACATTTATCCGCAGAAGTATTTGCAGCATTCTGCATTAACAAAGTTTCTTCCCCAAATTTATCTTCACTTAACTCCATTATCTTTCTCAATCCCCCATTAAAAATAACGGCATCTTGATAAAAATCCGCAGGATCATCTAAATCTTCATCAACACCATCCTCATCTAGATCTAAAGGATCAGGATACCAATCTGGGTATGAACCACTTTTTAACCACCAAAACGAAGCCTTCATATTATCATAAAACATTCCATCGAAATATCCAGTTTCTAAAAATGCATTTACAACATGATCAGTTGCTCTTTCGTGATATTCAGCATTCTCAACTCTAATATT
>CAYFNS010000049.1:0-2563 GCA_964344545.1 Candidatus Woesearchaeota archaeon | reverse complement strand
AACAGAAACATTTTATTTTACTGCTCTCCGCACATTGTGTTAAAGCAGAAGCAAAATTATCATTAAAGGTTTCCTTAGCAAGTTCTTGAGCTTCTAGTTCAGCAGGAGTCAATTCAACTTCAAATCCTAATAATTCTCTAAGTTGGCCATAAGCAGGTCCTGCCCAGAATAAAATAATTAAAACAACTAACAAAACCACTATTGCCCTAATAATTTCACTCATTCCAACTTTACCTTGTTTCATTATCCAAACCTCAAAGCATCTTTCAAACTTTCTAAAGCATCAAATATTCTTTCCTTCTGATCAAATATAATTATAATAATTAAAATCAATAACACCAATAGTAAATCCACCTTCCTAATTTATCCCACACTAAAGCTCCTTTCCTTGATTTCACTGTCCACACCTCTCAATCATCTCAGCAGATGGGCCAACATAAAGCCCACTAACATATTTAGTTTTTGTACTTGAATAATGGAACACTATCCCTGCAGCTGCACCAATTGCAGCCCCTTTTACACCACCATATTTAGCACCTGTAAAAGCACCTACTTTTGCTCCAGTCCAAATAGCACCTCCAATGTGTGTAACAATTGATAGCCAATCTTTATTCTCTGAGGGAGCAATCTCAAATCTTTTATCTCCAAAGAATATCACATAGAAAGTATCACTAGTTGAATAAGTATCATCAAAATCTTGTTGCATTATATCTCCAGATATATCTCCATAAATGTAAGTAAAGAAATTTCTATTCTCTGGATCAAGTGGAACAGGTTCAGTTTTCAAAAAATCAAATAATCCTTCTACTTGGGGAACTTCTTTCTGTGTATCTTCTGAGAAATCAATCCTAGAGCAAACAAAACACCAATTATCACCTCGACCAAAATCGTTATCACTTAAGAAATCTACTTCACCTTCACCAAACTGCTTCCAACAATCATACATCTCTCCAGCAATTTCTTTCTTAACCTCATAATCATCATTTTCCTTTATTTCATACAAATGAGTTTTACAATTAACATCTCCAATTAAAGGCCTGCCAAGTGTTTTACTTCTTTCTTTCAACAACACACTATCTTTACATGCTTCTCTATCAACAGCTTGATCTCCAAAAATAATGTATTGAGTAACAACAAAAATTAAAATTCCTGCCATAATAATAACTGGGATAGCAGTTACAATAGTTTTCAAAGCAATTCCTTTCTTATTATGATACAATTCCACTCACCTTCCCAGTTACAAACAAATAAAATAAGTATAATAACACAATTATCAAAACTAAAACAAATATCTGCTGAAGATAGTCCGCCATTACACCTCTCTTACTCATATAATAATTTCCTCTTTATTTTTATTTAAATCTTTTCAAATAGCGCCTGAAGTTCCTGCTAAAACTGCAGAAGCGATTCTTCCAAACAATAATATACAAACTAATGCAACAAACAAGTAAATTATAGTCCCTTTCAAAACATTCTTACCAATACTATTCTTCTCATTTAGTTTATCTACTCCAAATTCAATTCCATTAGCCAATACTGTTAATATGTAAATAATTTGCACAACATAAATTCCCACAATAATTTGGAACCAATATCCTGGAATTGCATCTGCTTTACTAAATAAATCTGCCAACGCAGCAACATTTATCCCTCCAGAGATATCTCCTGTTTGAACCCTTGATAATAATCCTGTTAATTTTGAAATAACTCCAACGATCATACTAGAAATTCCAACTACAATACCTGAAATAACCGGAGCCATGAAATTTATCTGACTCTTCATACTAGAAATTATTTCAGACAATAAATCTTTCAATCTTTCATCTACCCTATGAACATTATTTACATAACTTGAAATACTAGTCAAAGATCTCGCAACTACTTGTGGACCTTTCCGAGAACTCTCTAATAAAACTTCCATAGAACTTTGCACTAATGGACTCGGATACTGCAATATTGCACCATTATCTGGATCAAATATTGCTTGTTGTAAACTCATTCCTCCTTTAGTCAAATTGATATGTACTTTTTCAAAGAATTTTCCAGTAGGGGTTCCACTCATTGTTTTTGCAACATCTTTGAAAGCTAACTCAGATGGAATTCCATCTCCAATACGTGTTCCTAATTGAAATAAGGCTGTAGCAAACTCTTTCTCCAAACGTTTAGTCTCTTCTCTAATCGCCATCGCTTTCTGAGTCTTAGATTTATAATATAATCCAATAGATAACGCTAAACCTAATGGAATACATAATCCCAATAATAAAGCACCCAATCCAAATGGCCCAATACATTTAGCACCTGAACAGTCAAAGTCTAAGAACAGCTCTCCTCCTTCTCCCCCAGAGCCTCCCCAGAATGAAAAATCTAAGTTTGGATCTACAAAATGGATAATAAATGGACTAACACCTACAATAAATAATATGATGAAAAGGGCAATTAAACCAGTTGCTAATCCTTTTTTCTTAGGAACCCTAACTTTTGCCTCACCATAGCTTGCTGGCCTCTTTGCAAGAATATTAACTCCTACATTATATACAATTACTGGCAGAAGAATATTATATAT
>CAYFNS010000048.1:0-2663 GCA_964344545.1 Candidatus Woesearchaeota archaeon | reverse complement strand
CTGCCATAGTGTTTTAGATAAATATTTGGTTTATAAAGTTTGTTATTTCTTCTTTTTCTTTTTAGGATTCTTATCTTCTTCTTGTTTCTTACGGAAGTGATAGATCATCTTCTCTAGATATTTCTCTTGATTAAATAAGAAAGTTGCAATTACTGAACCTAATAGATATAACATCACTCCCACTCCAAGTAAAGTATAAAGAGAAGTAAATATCTTTGAAGCATCTGTTGTTGGGTGTAAATCACCAAACCCTATTGTAGTTAGAGTAATTGTTGAAAAATAAAATGAATCTACGTATGACCATCCCTCTTCAGCATTGTAATAGAATGTTCCGCCTAGTAAGAATAGTACTCCTAAAACTATTGCGAAAATAACATGGCCATTAACTTCCATGATTAGAATTTAATTTATTGGTTTAAAAAAGTTTTGTAGGTAAGTGTAAGCCACTTTTTGTTAGGTTCTCGTAATCGAACGAACCCCCTGACATTCAACTAAGCGTCTCTTTGACTTGCACTGGCCGGGTCTGCCGTTTCATCGTTCCCTTATATCTTCTCAGCTGGTTAACTCACTTTTGTTACCAAAAGCTTCGCAACATCATTGGTTATAGCAACATAAGGACGTGCCGTTTCTGAGCGGTTGCCTCGGATTTCTCCGACTTAAAAAGCGACCGATTAATAGTGTGTGGACTTTCCTCCCATTGACAGGATAGTCAGGCACTTACCTACAAGTATATCCTACAGTATACGCTTTATAAATCTTATTATTTGTAGAAATTATTATAAAAATCTCTTAATTCCTCTTTATATGGAGTTCAGATCTGATCCTGTTGGAATTGAAAATTTAGCAGAATCTGGAAGGCATTGTTTGTTTGATAATTGTGTTTTAATTTCTAGTATTCCTACAAAAAATAGTAAGGCAACTATCAGAGGAAAAATTCAGAGGTTTACTTCAGACATTGAAATGTCTTGTCAGATGAGAGAGCTTATTTATGGGGGAGTAGATTTTTTTGTTACACAAGGAGTTGTACAAGAACATTTAGCTGGAGCTTCTTATGGGGGGGCTTCTAGTCGGAGAGCGTTTTATTCGACACATCTCCCAAAATTACAAACTATGAGAAATTTAAGATCTATGGAGAGAGAATTATTGATTGCCGCTTTCGATACTTGTGACAGGATTATTGAATTTAGTGAGTTAGAGAATGAAGTGTATGGAAGCCTTCAAGAAGATCTTGGAAAACTACCTCTTTCTCATGGCTTAAGTTATATTGATCTTGATTTATTAATTTCAGGAGCTTTAGTTGGAAAAATGAGAAATCCCGTTTCTTTAGTTTCTAATGATTATGGCCTTATGAAAGGATGGAGTAAAGCAATTAAAGAAGGAGTTTTGAATGAAAAGGAAATAAATTTTTACTTAAGAAAATATCCTCAAGGATTTCAAGAAGTGGATCCAGTTTTAGAGATTTGATATGCTAAAATACTATCGGGTAAAAAAGTCATAACATATAGTTGATGTAAATTATCTTCTCTATGTGCAAAAAATGATAGAGATTCTTTTAATTCCCTCACAGTTTTTGGTTTTTTAATAGGCATTGTTATATCATAGATAGGGTGGATAAAATAAAACCCTTCAACTTTTCTGTCAGGATCATCTGGGATTTCAGATAAAACTTGTTCTAATTCATTTGTTAGTATTGTAAATCTGTCTTCACCAAATTCTGGATGTTCAAATTCATATCTTGCACCAATAAATTCTTCACCTTTTATATATGGAAATCTTTTCATTTTATGAATTCTCAGAAATAATCTTTTCCATTTCGGCTTTTTTAAACTTCTGATAGTTACTTACTAATTCATCACCATAATATTTTATTGAATCCGCAGTTATTACTGCTATATCTGGCATTGTTCCACCACTATAAGGGTCATTTCTTGAAAGTGTAATACATTCCTCTGCTAATCTTACTGCTTTAGGTAAATCAACTTGGGATCCATCTAGTGTTCCGCCTTTATATCCTTCAGATAATCTATCTTCAATATACTCTGTTCCTGATCCTAAAGCAAAGGATGCATCAATTTCTTGTACTGCTCCAAGAGGATACACATGGTGTAATCTTGGAGTCCCTCCAAAATTTGTTGCGAACATAAAATGGGCCTGAGAATTTTCTTCTAGTTCAAAAAAGTTTCCCGCGGCTGCCTCAAGGTTAGTTTGTCTAATTTCTTCAAAGGTGCCTCCATCTACTAGTATCTTTTCTAAATCTATAAAATCAGGATTTTCTGGATTTTTAATTTTAAGTTGTTTCCAAAAATCCATTAATCCAGGAAATGCTGCACCCGCCATTGCAAATGCAAAATTTTCTTGAGCATATAATTTTTTAAAATCAAGTTCTTCCACTGGATGCCTGTTACCGTATATATCTCTTCCCACTATAGATAATTGTCTGTCGGATGCTAAAACAATCGCTTCTTTACCAATAGTGGTTTTTAAGCCTAGAATTGTAGTCATGACTAAGTAACTCTAATTGAATTAATAAATGTTTTGTTAAGAAAAAAAAGTTTTCCAAAAAGAAAACATAAGTAGAAAGTACCATTTGGTTTATTGTCAAGCTATTAGTAAGCGCGCGCTGAATATCTCGTTGCCTTGATACTTACACGCCGCTCCTATCA
>CAYFNS010000047.1:2059-2783 GCA_964344545.1 Candidatus Woesearchaeota archaeon | reverse complement strand
ATAGAAAGATTTATAAAGAAAATATACCATTTTATTCTATAATAAATGAGGTAAAAATGACTAAAGACCAACAAAAATTAAAGGCAATACTTCAACAAATGGCTGATGGGGCATCATGCGATTATCAACCAGTTAGAGGGGGCGTTATATTATTAGATCTTGAAGCAGAAGTAAATGAAGGTGTAGATGTAGGGCTTTTCTTACAAATGAAGAAAGAAGGCTTAATAGAAAAAACATCAACAACTCACAACTGGCATCCAATATATAGGCCATCATTTATGAACCCTGTAGATTGTTATGGTATTACCGAACAAGGTAGAGAGTACTTAACTCAATTAGAATGATCTGAGAGTTAATTTTATATATTATCTTAGTATTTTGATTAATTATGGATGAATACCAATTAGAGAGGATAATTTTAGATAATGCTACTAGGTATGAAGGAAAAGCGAATATTGGCAGTGTTATGGGTACTTTATTAGGAGTTCATCCAGAATTAAAAGCAAAAGCTAAGGAATTAATGCCTAAAATTCAGAAAGCTGTTGAACATGTTAATTCTATGAGTTTAGAAGAGCAACAAGCAAGATTAAAAGAATTGGGGGATTTTGTTCGTGAAGAGAAAACTGAGAAAGATAAGGTTCCTGAATTGAAAAATACTAATAATTTGGTTGTTAGATTTGCTCCAAATCCAAATGGCGCTTTGAGTTTTGGACATTGTAGGCCT
>CAYFNS010000047.1:1664-2007 GCA_964344545.1 Candidatus Woesearchaeota archaeon | reverse complement strand
GAAAAATACAATGGTAAATATATTTTAAGATTTGATGATACTGATCCACAAGTTAAACCTCCAGTAAAAGAAGCTTATAAGTGGTTTAAAGAAGATTTAAAGTGGTTAGGTGTTAAACCTAGTAAAGTTGTTATTCAAAGTAAAAGGTTGAAAACTTATTATAAATATGCTCAAGAATTAATTAACTTAGGTGGTGCTTATGTTTGTACTTGTAAATCCGAAAATAAAAGAGATTTAATTCATAAAGGTTTGAAATGTTCTTGTATGGATGAATATCAAACTGATAGATGGAAAAAGATGTTTGATGGTACATACAAAGCAGGCGAGGCAGTATTACGTGTTA
>CAYFNS010000047.1:0-1636 GCA_964344545.1 Candidatus Woesearchaeota archaeon | reverse complement strand
TTCGTGATTGGGCTGCGTTTAGGATTGTTTCAGAGAATAAACATCCCTTAGACAAAAAATCAATGGTTTGGCCATTATTGAATTTTGCATCTGCCATTGATGATCATGAATATGGTGTTACATATATAATTAGAGGCATTGATTTAAGAGTTTCTGATGATAGGCAGAAGTATTTGTATAAGTATTTTGGGTGGAGATATCCAGAGACAATGTATCATGGTAAACTATTGGTTGAAGGAATAAAAAGTACTTCTGAGACTGTTAAATTAATGGAAGAGGGAAAAGTTTCTGGTTGGGATGATCCTTCTTTAGGAACTGTTCGTGCTTTGCGTAGAAGAGGATTTGAAGCTGAAGCATTACGTAAATTAATGTTTCATTTGAAGCTTTAGCTGCACACAATAGAGATTTAATAGATGCAACAACTAAAAGATATTTCTTTATTGAAAACCCTAGAAAGATTATGATAGAAAACTGTCCTGAATTAGAAATTGAAGCACCTTTACACCCAGATAATAAAAAAATGGGTGTACGTAAATTCAATACTCATCAGTATTTTTATATTTCAGATGCTTTAGAGAAAGGAGTTACATATCGATTTATGCATTTGTTTAATTTTATGAATGGAAAATATCATTCTGTTGAATATGATAAGGAATTAAGAGCTAAGATGATTCATTGGTTGCCTGTTTCTGATGAAAATATTAATGTTGAAATTTTAATGAATGATGGTTCTGTTAAGAAAGGACTTGGTGAAAGTTCTTTAAAGAAATTAAAAATTGGCGAAGTTATACAATTTGAGAGATTTGGATTTGTTAAATTAGATTCTAAAGAACATAATAAATTAGTATTTGTTTTTGGACATAAATAAAAAAGAAAAAAGAATTAGAAGTCTTTTTTAGCTCCTTCTTCGATTGCTTTTTCAGCGTTTTCTTTTGACATCATTGCACACATTGTCGTAGGACAATCTGGACATTTACCTTTTGCCATAAATCCACCTTTAGCAGTTTTTGTTATAACAGGTTCTTGCATTTCTTGACCCTTTTTCTTACATTTAACACAATATGCTTGTACCATTTTTAAAAAATTCCTCCATTAATTCAAATTATAAGGAAAATTTACAGTATAAAAATGTATTTATTATTAGAAATCGGATTTTGAGTGGGTTGTTTGTACAACTGGGAACTCCCTCATAACGAAACGCATAGCTTTCATTAATAATTTTACATCTTCATAAACTTTCATTTCTAGAATGTAATATGATTTATCTTCTTTGATATTATCTACTGAAACTAATAGATCCTTGTTGTTAGCAGATATCCTTTGGAAGTTTATTTTTTTCAATACGCTTTTACTTTTTATTGAATTTTTTGCATCTTTGTTTTTTACTTCATCAAAGTTCTTTGGCATTTCTCCTTCGAGATAATAATATAATTTTTCTTCCCTTCTCGCCTGCTCTTGTATAAACTACTTGGAGAGTTTGCATCCATTCTTTATTTCCGGGGTAGAATTCTTGTTTATCATCGTGTGTTCTTTTTCTTAATCTTAATCTTGCAGTTCTTCCTGAGAAATTTTTTAGGTTGTGATCAAGGTATAAATCATGATAGTTTCTTTTTTTGAGGATATTTAATTCAAATTT
>CAYFNS010000046.1:2592-2818 GCA_964344545.1 Candidatus Woesearchaeota archaeon | reverse complement strand
GTACTGAAATCCCTCACTTATACGAAGTTCCTGTAGATGAATACGGCAGGAGATAACCTCTCCTTTCTTTATTTTTTTGGAAACCTTTAAATAATATTTTTCTTTTATTATCTTATGAAAAAGTTTTTTAGTTTGGTGATATGCTTATTTTTAGTTTTCTCTCCTCTTGTTTATGCTACTGAAAGTTCCTTTGGTGATGGCAATGAAGTGCCTCCCGAGGATTTTG
>CAYFNS010000046.1:0-2582 GCA_964344545.1 Candidatus Woesearchaeota archaeon | reverse complement strand
GGAGCCATAGGGGGAAATGAAGCAGAAGAGACATATATATCTAATAATTTGAATGAAAAAGCTTTAAAATCATCTTCTGGTGATACAGGGTTTGCTAGTTCTGGAGCACAAAGTACTTCTCTTTCACAAGATTCTTTGAGCTTTACAGGGGATTTTGTATTTAGTTTCCCTATTGCAGGTTTACCTGGGAGAGCAGGACAATCTTATTCCATTGGATTAAATTATAATAGTGATATAAAAAATATTAGTGAAAGTACTAATGGAGCCAATCAAGCTTCTTGGGTAGGAATGGGTTGGAATCTGGAAGCAGGAGCAATATATAGAGATTTTGGGAGTGAAGAAACTGGTGGAGAAGATTATTTGACAAATGAATTGGATGATACATTTTATTTATCCTTGAATGGAAACCATGGTTCAAGAATAACCAAGACTACCGATGGATTTAAATTAAAGAATGATAATTTTCAAAAAGTTGAAAAATTTGGAACTGAACCAGATACTTATTGGAAAATAACTGATGTTAATGGGGTTGTTTATACTTTTGATAATCAAAGAATAACTTATGCTTATTCTGCAAAAATTGGATCATTGTTCCCTCACTTTATGGGGGAAATGTGTGATGGAACAGGACCTTTCCCTGCAGAAGATTGTAGTGTAGATGGATTAAACCCCACGTTGGATTTCGAAGGAACTCCTCTTGTTTATGCTTGGGACTTAACTAGAATTGAAGATCCTCAAGGGAATCAAATTAATCTTGAATATGAAAATATTAATTATGATTTTACATTAAAAAGACTTGCCGATATAGATATTCAGTGGAATTGTTATGTTCCTGATGATTGGTTTGATCGTTTTACCCCCCCACAAGGAGATTATCCTTCTAGTCCTGAAACTTTTTGTAATACCCATGAAACTTGTAAAAATGCGACACCTTTACCCGCATATTATTTTAAGGGAGAAAAATGTGTATATGCCTATAATGAATCAACTACTGTATCAGATAATTCTTGTGATTTAATGGAGGTTATTGATGATTGTGGTCCCTCTACTGGAAGCGAAGCAGATATTTGTTGGGATAATCAATATATGGATTGGACTTATTTCTATGATGTTGTTAACGGATATGATTATCTGATGCCTTTATGGAGTAGGACTAATTGTTGGGCCCCAATTCACAAAGATGGAGGAACTTTAAATTTTAATGAATGTGATTCTTTGAATAGACCTGCTGTGCCACATCCAGATAATGCTGTACCTGATGAAGGGATTTGTGATTTTTTTGGAGGAGAGAATGCTAAATTTATGGGAGGTTATTCTTGGGTTAATGGAAATACATATCATTTTAATGGTATTGGTAGCAGCTGTCTAAACGGGGAGCTTGTGTCTTTTATAGTTTATGATCCACTAACAAACACAGGATTTAGTTATGGAAATCAACTTAATAATATTTATACTAAACCTGGGAATGTTAGGGTATCTGCGTACTGTTGTGTTCAAAAGGGATCAACAGCTGACCCTGTTTTGACGACATCAATTAGTTCTTGTAGTCTTTCCAGCATAACAAGTAATCCTAATTTTAATGAGGATGATTACCTAGTTGATTTTATACGTGCAGATAAATTTGTTGCCAGCACCCAAATATGCAGAGGGTATAACATTGGTAAAACAGGAGATACAGGGCAAGGAGAATACTGTTGTTTAATTCCTTCAGGAGATATTTGGGGAGTAAGAAATAGAGATTTTGGTAATTATGAAGGACAGTGTATGCCTGTTATGCCTTATAGGGCGACAGGATGGCCGGATCAAAAATCAAATACAGCTACAACTCCTCGTTACCAATCCTTTGACGATGATTCTACTAAAGAAACTTATTTAAAGAGAATTACTGACTCCGCGGGAAATAAAATTGAATTTGTTAGATCTGCTGCTAAAAGGCTAGATTATTCTGATCCCGGATCGATTGATCTTACTTTCCCTTATGAAGGAGAGGATAGCCCAGAAACATTAGTTTTTAATGCTACTAATTATACTAATGCTAAACAATATTATTTAGATGAGGTAAATGTTTATTCTTCAAATGGACAATTAACATCTTCCTTAGATTTTGAGTATGATTATACTCTCGGGGATGGGGAAACAAGGAAACTTTTGTTACGTAGTGTGGAAACATACAACAATGATAAATCTTCTTCTTTGCCACCTACTACATTTGAGTATTATGCCTCTGGAGATGCAGAGGGAATAATTTCTGATGTAAAATATTCGACTGGAGCAACTTTACATATAGATTATCAGCCTAAATTATACAATTATATATGGGATGGAGATTCTATGCAAACTTTAGGATCTGCACAGCAAAGAGGAGTGAGAGTACTATCAAAAACTTCTTTTGATGGAGATGGAGAATCATATACACAATCTTATTCTTACTCCAATGGTGTTAAAAATATTGAGAATGAAAATCAAGAAACTGTAATGTATAATAAGATAGTAACAGGTCTTCCAACTGGGTCCGGTACTGTGGAAAATTATTATTATAATGATCTTGAATCTTGTTCTGGATGCCCTAGTTTTTCTTCAAA
>CAYFNS010000045.1:1118-2929 GCA_964344545.1 Candidatus Woesearchaeota archaeon | reverse complement strand
GTGTATACTATACACTAAGTAAGATGAAAGAAGACAAACCATACGTTCAGACATATAGTATAGTTGCAGGTAGCTTAGCTTGCAATGCAAGATGCCCTTATTGTGTTTCAAAAATGACCCCTTACCAAGGAGTTAAAATGAAACCTGCCGAAGTTAACTGGAGAAATTTTGATTTGGGGGCTAAATTAGCAAAAGAGTGGGGGGCTGCCACGGTATTACTTACATCAAAAGGAGAATCTACTTTGTTTCCTGAACAATTAACTGATTATATGAAAAACCTATCAAAACATGAATTCCCAATGGTGGAGTTACAAACTAATGGTATAAGGTTGGCAGAAGATTCTTATGATGAACATTTAAAAGATTGGTATGATTTGGGGATGACTACTATTGCCTTGTCAATGGTGCATTATGATAATGATAAAAATAATCAAATTTATCAACCTGGAAGAGAAACTGATTTTAATTTAGAAGGATTAATTGGAAAATTACATGATCATGGGTTTTCGGTTAGGTTATCTTGTATGATGCTTAAAGATTATATTGATGGTCCTAAAGAAATTCAAAATTTAGTTGATTTTGCAAAAGAGAATAAGGTTGAGCAATTAACTGTGAGATCTATTGAAAGACCTGCTTATAGCGAGAATGAAGACGTTTCTAATTGGGTTGATGACCATAGATTAGATGAAAGTGTTGTCCAAGATGTTAGAGAGTATTTGGATGAACAAGGAGTTAGATTAAGAGAGCTTGTGCATGGTGCAATTGTTTATGATCTTAAAGGACAGAATATTTGTTTGAGTAATTGTTTGACAAAAGATGAAAAAGATAGTTCAATTAGACAATTAATATTCTTCCCAGATGGACATGTGAGATATGATTGGCAACATAGGGGAGCAGTATTGTTTTGAGATAGTGTAAAGAATACAAAAATTTTATAAAAGATGATAGATAGAATTAATGTTATGGCAAAGGAAGTGGATTTACATAAAATTAAGAAACCTGGAGTCGCTGTTGATGTAATTCTTTTAACTATTCAAAATGATGATCTTAAGATTGGATTAATTAATAGGAAAGAAGAACCTTATTTTGGAAAAAATGCCTTGCCAGGAAGATTTGTGAGGTATAATGAAAAAATCCTGGATACTGCCAAACAAGCCTTGCAATTGAAAGGAAATATTGATCCTGAAAAAGTTTATCTGAAACAATTGCATACTTTTGGAAATGATTTAATGAGAGATACTAGGATTAGAACTATTTCAATTGTTTATTATGGGCTGATCCCGAGTACTAAAGTTAGCTTAGGGAAAGATAGTTTATTCAATTGGTATTCTGTTTATGATTTACCTAAATTAGCTTTTGATCATACAAAGATAATAGAATATGCATTAGATATAATTCGAGAACAGTTATTTGATTCTAAATTGGTGTTTAAAATTTTACCGAGAGAATTTACATTAACTGAGTTGCAAAGTGCCTTTGAATTAATTTTAGATTCTAAATTAGATAAAAGAAACTTTAGAAAGAAAATAAATGAATTATATATTTTGAAGGATTTGGGTAAGAAAAAATCTGAGGGTGCTCACAGACCTGCTAAATTATATTCTTTTGTTAAGAAAAAATAATTTTATAAGTTGATTTATATTCTCTTTTTTATGGATGATTATTTAGTTAGACAGGTTTTGAAGAATGGGGATTGGGTAGATATTAGATCTCATATTAGTGACTGTTTAAAACTTGGAGAGGAAGTTTATACCATGCATTATTGTTTTGGCGATAATAGTGAATCTCCCTTACCAAGTGCTATAGTATCT
>CAYFNS010000045.1:548-1108 GCA_964344545.1 Candidatus Woesearchaeota archaeon | reverse complement strand
GATGATCTTAGAGAGAAATTCCATGAGGAAATGGAACTTAGGATAAGATAATTCTTGGAAAATGGATAGTTAGTGTAATTTTTACAAAAATAGAAACCTTTATATATAAGTGTATACTATACACTAAGTAAGATGATAACTAACACTCAAAGAAAAATGGAAGAAAATTCCTTTTTTTATGTCATAGTTAGTGTAATAAATACAATATCGGAGGAAAAATAAAAAATGAAATTACCAAATGATCACAGGCCGTACACAGATAAGTATTTCCTGAGAACAAGTTTACCAAAATAAAGATCCTTTAATGATAATAAAAGGCCCAGTACAAAGTTTTGCGGAATTAGAAACAATGTATTTAGGGGTGTTATCTGCTGCAATAACTGCAGAAGCAGGAATTCCCGAACCAGAAATGGGAGAAGTTAAAGAAAAATTTGAGAGATTAGTTGAAATTTATCAAGATATTCCTATAACTTATTTTGGAGCGAGACATTATAGTTGGAGTTTAGATGAGCAAATTGCTAAAGCTGCATTAGAAGGCGGAGCAGTACAAACTTCTACAG
>CAYFNS010000045.1:0-525 GCA_964344545.1 Candidatus Woesearchaeota archaeon | reverse complement strand
CCTCATTTGTTGACTATTGTTTTGGCAGATAAATATGGAATTGAAAATGCCACGCTGAAAACTGCTCAATTATTTGATAAACATATGGATGAAAGTATTTCAAGAGTTACTTTAGTTGATACTTTCAATAGAGAACTAACAGATAGTTTAGCGGTTGCAGAATATTTTGGGAATAGAAGAAATTTATTCAGAATAGATACTTGTGGTGAAAATGTTGGAGAAGGAGGAACTGCCCACAAAGACGGAAAAGATCCTTCTTACCAAGCTGGAACAGGAGTAACTGTTGAATTAGCAAGAAATCTTAGAAACAATTTGATTGAACATGGATATGGTCCTAGTACTGATACGTTCTTATCTAGTAGTTTTGGGAATGAAGAGAAAGCTAAAATTTTTGTGGAAGCTAATGAAAAATTCAAAGCTGAAACTGGATATTCTTTGTTTACTGGGGTAGGTATTGGAGAAGTTTCTGAAGCTAAATTCTGTACAGCAGACATATACGAAGTAGATGGAAAACTGCTTTCCAAC
>CAYFNS010000044.1:2217-3022 GCA_964344545.1 Candidatus Woesearchaeota archaeon | reverse complement strand
GCGGTAGTTTATTACATCTCAACTGCAACAGGATTCTGGAATGGAGTATTAGGAGTTCTTAAAGCACTGGTTTGGCCAGCAATGTTGGTTTACAAATTATTAGGAATATAAAAAAAGAAAAAAATTTATTTTTTTTCTACAAGATAATATACTATAGCAGTAATTATACTAAATAGTATTGCACAAATAATCCAAACTGCTTTTTTGCCACCACTCATTTTATTGTTCTTGGCAACATCATAGATTACCCATATCGCACAAATTAATCCTATTATACCTATTAGAGTACCCCACATATATCAAACACCTCCGATATACTTCAGGAATATTAGTATTTAAATTATTCTCATTTGTAAAGCAATTAACATCCCTATCCCCAACAACAAAATAATTATCCCTGCTATCAAATGTAATACTTTTAATTTGCTTTGTCTCATCTTTTCAGCTTTTTCTGTAGTAGTGACTCCAAAATAAACTGCAAAAGTAATAAGGATCATTGGTAAAACAAATATCAGATTATACAGTAATAAGAGAGAGAATGCATAGGCTTTAGTTGCTGCTTTGGCCAGCAAGCCCAAAATAACAATGTAAGGTCCTGAAGTACAAGGCAATAAGAATAAACTAACAATAAATCCTACAAAAAATGCTCCAGGCACAGAAGTTACGCCTTTAATCAGGGATTTCATTTTAGGTCTCCAGCTCAAGGGAACTTCCATAATAAACCACTTACCATAAAACAAATAATCTTTCAAATTAAACAATCCAATCAAAATTGCTAAAATAGCAACAATAAAATAAAATGTAT
>CAYFNS010000044.1:856-2207 GCA_964344545.1 Candidatus Woesearchaeota archaeon | reverse complement strand
ATTAGCAAATAAGATATGAATATTGCCATGGAGAAAGCAAGTCCTGCTAACAATGCCCTTCTTCGATGACTTGAGGCAAGTATAGTGGATACTAAAATAATTAAAACTGCAAATGCACAAGGGTTAATTGCATCTACAGCTGCTGCAGATATAACGATGGGCAAAGTTAATTTTTGGATTATTCCTTCTCCATTCTCTTTATCCAATGGGTTTTCACATTCATTTGCAAAGCAATACTCTATATCTCTCTCAATATCCTCACTAATTTCTGAATCAAAACCAAGATAATAATTATCTCCTATAAAAATCATAGGCACTCCATCTGCCTCTTGCCCATAAGAACTTGCGACTTTAAAAAATAAATCTCTTTCCTCTTCATCAAAATAAACTTCGTGTTTAATAACATCTAAATTTGGATATTCTAAATTATCTAAAAATTCTATTGCTGCCATTTACTATGGCATCTGCTATTTTTTTTCTTCCAGAACTTAATATCCTGGAAAATGTAGGCTGTGAAACATGCATTTTATCTGCAGCCTTAATTTGATCTATCTCTTCAACATCAACTAACCTAATTGCTTCAAATTCATCAAGGTTTAATACACTTTCATCTAGATCAATCTTCCTAATTCCAGCTGGTTTAAAATAGTTAGAATTTGGGTTTCCTCTAATTCGTCTTCTTTTACAAGGTCTAGGCATTTCTAAATCTTCCTCTGCCCATTCCCCTTCTACAAGGATTTGCACCATCACATTTTCCACATTGTCTTCCTGTTTTTGGTCCTTTTCCTTCTGGTCCTGTTCTATCTTGATTTGGCATTCTTAATTTCCTCCATATTTTATTATGAATAAGTATTCATAACTATTTATAAATCTTTCTATATGAAAATTTTTGCTAAACGATAGCTTTTTAACACGTTTAATTTTGCCAAATATATGCAATTTACAGTAATGCTTTATAATATTGAACGAGGTTTCCATAGCCTTGACCATAAACTAGAAACGGAAAGATTAGAAGCAGCACAACAAGCAGTAAAAGAAGTTGATCCAGATATTTTAGCACTAACTGAAGCATGTTACGGCCAAGAAAACTCTCAAAAAATTTTAATGGATTATCCTAGTTTATTCGAATTTCCTTTCTATCAATTTGGAGGCTATCCTGTTTTTGGACCCCATAAGGGAGATGAAGGGGGAAATTGTTTATTATCAAAATTCCCAATGCAATCTGAAGCAGTCCAACTTCCATTCAAAGGAGCAGTAAGAGGAGATATAAATCTAGACAAACTTGTTTTTACATTAGACTTAATACATCCTTCCTATTCAGTAGATGACGAAGAGAAAATAAAAACATTAA
>CAYFNS010000044.1:0-765 GCA_964344545.1 Candidatus Woesearchaeota archaeon | reverse complement strand
GAGAATTTAATCCCGAAAAAGCAGATGCAACTATTAAAACCTGGCAAAATCCAAAATTAGTAAGATGGCTTGAAACTTTAAATCTATCAGATTCTCTCCCTAAACAAAATAGAACCTCCACAGTCCCAACAAATTATGTTTACGGTCAACCTAGAACTGGGGTAAGAATGGATTTTATATTTGCTTCTCCAGAATTTAGAGTAGTAGATTCTTATGTCTTAAAAAATGAACAAACAGAAATCGCCTCAGATCATTATCCTGTTGTAGCAACTTTTGAAATATAACTTATTTTACATAAAAACTTTTAATTAGATTTACATTCACTTTCTAAATGAACATACCAGATTTAGAGGCAATATTGAAAGTGTGCTGGAACAAGGAAACTAGTTCTGATCCAGACAATTGGTCACAAGATAATCCTTCTTATGGACAATGTGCCGTAACATCATTAATCGTTAACGATTATTTTGGGGGAGAGATTGTTTGGGCAAATGCATTATTACCAAATAAGACAGAGGTATCTCACTATTTTAATAGAATAGGGGATGCAGAACTAGATCTAACAAGGGCACAATTTCCTGAAGGAACAACAGTTCCAAAAGGAATTCCCAAATCAAAAGAATTTAGCTCTACAAGAGAGTATATTTTATCTTATCCAATAACTCAAAAAAGATATGAAACTCTAAAAACAATGGTCCAAGGTTTACTCTAACAAATTCTCTTTCTTTAATTCTTCTAAAACAGAAATCATAACTAATGGGAAAG
>CAYFNS010000043.1:2117-3654 GCA_964344545.1 Candidatus Woesearchaeota archaeon | reverse complement strand
TACTTCAATACATGAATAATATTCATTTTCGAATTTTAATTTTGAATATGATTCAAATGCTACTGTTGGTTTAACTTCCCTTTTACCAAATAGTTTTAATTCCATTTGCATATTGTTGAAGTTTGCAACTATATCTGGAGAAGGTAATCCTGCTTTAGTTTTAAATTCGGTCATCCCTAATTTTTGTGCTGCCCTTAGATAAGGCTTAGCCCATTTGGTGTATAATCGTAAAGAATCAACTTGTGCCTTTAGATAATTTCTTTCAATTGAATAACGTTTTCTTAATTCAACTTCCGAAGCTTCTTTCCAAATATTATATTCTTTCAATTTTTTCATTAAAATTACTTTAACTCTTTTGTTCAAATCCAATTTATCTGCTTCTTTAGCATTATTTGCTTGCATAAATGCATCTCTTAATGTTACAAATTGTAAATCTCCTCTTGTTAAGTTGTTTATGCTACCCATTCCTGCTTTCATATCTACTTGGTCCATCCAGATTGCTTTTAGTGCATATTCTGCAGATTGCCTTTCTCTTGCATCAGATTGTTTTTTTGGATCTAGATTATCATAAACTTCTAATCTCATATCATACTCTTTTAGATCATAAATTAGATTGATTATAGTTCTTAGAACTGTGTTAATTACTTCTAGGGTTTTCATAGCTCTATCTTGCATTACTGCTGATTTTGTTCCTAGCTCTCCGAAATATCCTCCTCCTGCAGAGGCTTCAAACTCTTCTTCTACTTTGTTTACTTCAAATCCCAGCCCAGAAGGTGCATTGTTTCTCAAAAAATCTAAAGTCCAGAAATAAACAGGCTCTAAAGTTCCCCCAAATGTATCATAAGTAATGTGATATTCTATTGGTTCTCCACTTTTTAGCTTAACAATGCCTTTGTCTTTAATTTGTTCAACTAATTCTGCCCTTAGTTTTCTTCTTTCATTAGGAGAGAGATCTTTATCTTTCAATTTTTCCCTAAGAGAACTTATGCTATCACCCATGTGTAAAATATGGGTTAAACTGGTTTTAAAGGTTTTCGGTAATTTTAAATAATTCTTGAAATTTGTTAGTTTGTGAAAAGAGAAAAAGCTTTTTGGATTATTGCAGTTTTAATTGTTCTAGTGGATCAAATTACTAAGTTTTTACTTACTAATATACATTATGGGCTTATTAATTATGTAACAAATACAGGTGCTGCTTGTCATATTTTTGATTGTTTATTATTTTAGAAAATATCCTAAATTGTATTTGCCTTTATCGTTTTTATTGGGTGGAGCAACTGGAAATTTAATTGATAGAGTATTTTTAGGGTTTGTTAGAGATTTTATTGATCTAAAAGTTTGGCCTATTTTTAATGTTGCAGATAGTTTTAATGTGATTGGGGCTTGTATTTTGGCTTATTTGATTTTGTCTAAGAAAGCGTAAAATTTATTATAAGACTTAATTCTACTTTTTTATGAATTTATTAAAAAAACTTGGGGAATTTACATTAACTTTGGGGCTTGCTGCAGGGGTTTCTGCTGCGTATATCTCTAATTT
>CAYFNS010000043.1:1596-2072 GCA_964344545.1 Candidatus Woesearchaeota archaeon | reverse complement strand
ATAATGGGATTGATGATAAGTTTTGGATTATAAATGGAAATTTAATAGTTTTGGAGCTAGATGGAGAGCCTTCTAAATTAGGATCTGATGATTTTAAGTACTCTAACTATCCTGGACTTTTTTAAGAAGAAAAGCTTAAATATATTTGATTTTTAGAGATAGTTATGGATAAATTAGAATTAGTTAAAAGGAATGCCGCCGAGATAATTAACGAAGAAGAAATTTCGAAGCTTTTGAAAAAGAAAAAGCCAGTTACTTATTGCGGTTATGAAACTTCTGGAGAAATTCATTTAGGGCATCTGGTAACTATTACTAAGCTTATGGATTTAGCTGAAGCTGGTTTCCATGTAAAAATATTATTTGCTGATTGGCATACTTATTTGAATCAAAAAGGAGATTGGGATTTTATTGCAAAACAAATTAAAAATTGGACAGCAGGATTTAAGGCTGCAGGTTTGAAAGATGCTGAATTTGTT
>CAYFNS010000043.1:896-1585 GCA_964344545.1 Candidatus Woesearchaeota archaeon | reverse complement strand
AAAACTTTCATCATCAATAACAATAAACAGGGCATTAAGAAGTATGCAACAAGTTGGAAGAGATATTGAGAAAGCTAAAGTTAGTCAAGTTATCTACCCATTTATGCAAATTACTGATATAAAGCATTTAGATGTTGATTTAGTACATTCTGGAATTGAACAAAGGAAAATTCATATGTTGGGAACAGAAGTGTTTAATGATATTGGATATAAAACTCCGGTTTTTGTACATACTCCATTAATAAGTTCTTTGAAAGGCAGTGGAAAGATGAGTAGTTCTGATGAAGGTTCATTTATCTCCATTAGAGATAGTGAAGAGGATATTTCTAAGAAAATAAAGAAAGCTCATTGTCCTGTTGGGGAAGTTAAAGATAATCCTGTTTTGCAGATTGCACAGTTAATTATTTTCCCCCGTATTTCAGAATTTGAGATTAATAGGCCTGAGAAATTTGGAGGAGATTTAAAGTTTGCAAATTACGAAGAATTAGAAAAATCATTTTCTAAGAAAGATGTTCATCCTTTAGATTTGAAAAACTCTGTTGCGAAGTATTTGGCAGGTATAATTGCTCCGATACGGGCCAAGTTCAAATAGTTTTATATACTTTTAATTTTTTTTTAGTGTATGGCTTCTCCTAAGAAAGACTATAAGGTTCATTTGAAGGAAAATATGCAGTATTATTTTGGTTTTC
>CAYFNS010000043.1:0-853 GCA_964344545.1 Candidatus Woesearchaeota archaeon | reverse complement strand
ACAAAGGTATGGCAATCATAGGTTTGATTGTTATTTTGTTTATTCAATTAGCTGCAATTGGAGAGAATTTTTTATTCAAAGCAATTATAGATAATGGAGAGCAAATGGCCTCTGGTGTAATGACTAGGGAGGCATTTGTTAGTTCATTAGTAGTATTGGGAATCCTATTTGCAGTCATTTTTGTAGTTAAAGTTGTTGGATCTTGGTTGAGAATCTATACTGTTAACCATTTAGATGCGAGATTGATGAGAGATTTAAAGCAAAAGTTCTTTGGACATTTGTTGTATTTATCACATAAATTTCATTCTGAAAAGAAGACTGGTTCATTAATTTCTAGAATTACTAGGGGCTCTCATTCAATTGAAGTTATTACAGATGTAATTATATTTTCAGTATTGCCATTATTATTTAGATTTTCATTAGTAGTTGCTTCATTTATTTATTTTGATATTTCTACGGGATTGGCTTTATTATTAACAAGTGCAGTGTTTATTGGATATAGTATTTATATGCAAGGGAAACAGGAAAAAGCACAAATTGCTGCTAACTGGGCAGAAGATATGGAGAAGGGATTTATTGGAGATGTATTTACTAATGTTGATACGATTAAATATTTCGGAAAGGAAAAAAGAATATTTTCTAAATATAGGCAATTAAGTGGCAAGACTTACAATAAATTAGTTGCATTCTGGAACTATTTCATGTGGATGGACTCTGGTCAAAACTTGATCTTGGGTCTTGGAACGTTCTTTATCTTTGCCCTTCCGATTTGGGGACTATTACAAGGTAATTTAACGATAGGAACTGTTGCGTTTATTTATACTACATATGTGACTTTTGTTGGATTATTATT
>CAYFNS010000042.1:0-4006 GCA_964344545.1 Candidatus Woesearchaeota archaeon | reverse complement strand
TAACTCAAGAGGCTAAGGCACAAAAAGGTGCTGATTGTATTCATTGTTAATAGTGCAAGCTTTATTTCTTACAACTTAAAATCTATAGAGAGATTTCTATTTAATGGCGGTAATAGTATAATGGTTAGTACGAAGGCCTGTGGCGCCTTAGGTCGGGGTTCAATTCCCCGTTACCGTCCTTCCATACAAAACATATTTAAACAAATAATACGGAGGAATACATAATGAAATTACAATTACCAAAAGGAATGAGAGACATAAATCCTGAAGATAAATTAATCAGAGATGAAATTGTCAAGAATTTAATAGAAATATTTGAACTATACGGATTCAATCCATTAGAAACACCAATAGTAGAAAGATTTGATGTTCTTTCAGCAAAGTTTGCAGCTGGAGAAACTTCAGACGCAATGAAAGAAACATTCAAACTAAAAGATCAAGGGGCTAGAAATTTAGGATTAAGATTTGATTTAACAGTTCCATTTGCTAGGTACGTTGCTATGAATCCAAATCTAAAACTTCCATTCAAACGTTATCAAGTTGGAGAGGTATTTAGAGATGGCCCAATTAAACTAGGAAGGTATAGAGAGTTTTGGCAATGTGATGTAGATGTAGTTGGAACTAAATCTATGATTGCAGATGCAGAATTAATCAAACTAGCATTAGATGCTTTTCCAAAACTCAAATTAGACGCATACATAGAGGTGAACAATAGAAAACTATTGCAGTCTTTACTAGAAAATTCTGGAGTACAAAAAAAAGATCTACAAAACGTAATAATAGTTATTGATAAACTTCAAAAAATTGGTTTAGATGGAGTACAAAAGGAACTAACAAAAATAATTTCTAAAGATGCTGTTAAAAATATCACAAAAATACTAGAAATTGATGGATCTCCAACACAAGTATTTGACCAACTAGAACCATTAATTAAAGGAATAGAAGCACGTCAAGCGTTAGATGAGTTAAAAGAATTATTTTCTTATTTCAACAAAAAACAAAAAGAAAATATAAAATTAAATTTATCTTTAGCAAGGGGCTTTGGTTATTACACTGGAACTGTCTTTGAAGGATTCTTAAGATCATCAGAAGTTACTTCTTCAATTTGTGGCGGCGGAAGATACGATAATATGATTGGAGATTTTATCGGATCAGGGGAATACCCTGCAGTTGGGATCTCATTTGGTTTAGATGTAATTGCTGAATCTATAAAGATGGAAAATCTAGAAACTAAGAAAACTAAAGTAAAGCTCTATGTAATTCCAATCAAAACAACTAAAGATGTAATCCAAAAATCTACAAAGGAAGCAATTAGAATAGTAGATAAACTAAGAAAAGCAGGAATTTGTGCTGATATGGATATTTCATTAAAAGCAATTTCTAAAAACTTAGATTATGTAGATAAAATGGGAATTCCATACACACTAATTATAGGAAAAAAGGAAATTAACCAACATAAATACACTCTAAGAAATATGAAAACTGGAAAAGAAAATTTAGTTTCCTTTGAAGATTTGATAAGGAAATTAAAATAATTTTTTTATTTTTATTCCCAAAGGTCCAAAGCATCCATCACTTGTTCATAACCTGTCAAAACATTGATTGCTGCGTTTACAGATTCTAATTGAACTTGATATTCAAGAACTTCTGGTCTATTGAAAGCAATATACTGCAATCCCACTCTATCCTGAGCATCTCCACTTATAACATCTTCAACTAAATGAGTTCCATTAGCACTTATAACTTCTAAATCTGCCTCACTAAATTGAGATAATTGTCTAGATGCTAAATCAGCGATAGTTAAATGACCCCTATATAAAACATCATCTTCACTATTCTTTTCAAGCATAGTTTTTCTAGAAATGCCTTTTCTAAATTCTGTAAAATAATCTACAGCTTGTCTTATCTCATCTGGATTAATTATTGCTATCATTTTTCTAAATAAAAAAGAGAAAAAGTACTTTATAAATCTTTCTATTGTAACTACTAGAAAGAAGTTAAAGTTTCTTATAGATTACACTTAATGCAGTTAAGTAAGTCACACCGTGTAAGAAGCTAATTATTGATCCACCTAAATCCACAAATCCTAATACTGGAATCCATGAAAATATAATGGATAGCACTATTCCATAAATTCCCACTAAGATCCAAGTCCATAAGAATCTACCAGTAAATGCTTTCCTAAATGCTTCTCCACTAAATGCATCTGCAAACCTTAATCTTTGAGAATATTTAATCAATCCTGAGCTACCAACTAGCCCTCCTAAGATCAATAAAACTAATCCCAATACCATAAATATTCCTGCTGCAAATCCTAAATCTAACGAACTGATAACATTAGCAAAATCCATATTTTGTAATTCTGGAATAATACTAATAAACGCGGTTCCTAAAGCAGCACCAAATATAATTAACCCTGGCAAAACATAAAGCAGCAAGATAATTGCAGATAAAACTCCGCTAATAAACAACTGCCCAAATTTATCCCATTTTGGTAATTTCTTCAAAGAAGCAGTTTTCGCACATCTAATTTCATAACCCATTGCCATAAAATTAACAATAGGTACAATACTAATTATAATCCCTATCAATAGTTTACTCCAATCAGTAAACGGTCTTTTTATTGCATCCAAAAAATATCCCATTTTTATAACCTCAACGAATCAACAAGTTTTCTCAGTGGAAAAATCAATGTTGATAAAAACAAGGAAATCAATCCATAGGTCTCTTTGCCTTTGTTGTAAACTTTATCCATCTTACATATCTAACTTTATGCCTCCATACCACTTAGCCAATCCGTTATAGATTAACACGGCTATTACCCCAATAACAGCCCAAAATAATCCCCCGAAAATAGACATAAGTAGTATCTGCACAAAAGTCAGATCAGCGCCGTTAACACCAGGTATTAAACTACCTAGAATAATATTCAATACAGCCCCGATTCCTGCAAAACCTAGAAAAATTTTAGTTGCAGACAGTA
The DNA here is from genome assembly GCA_964344545.1 of Candidatus Woesearchaeota archaeon. GTDB lineage: Archaea > Nanobdellota > Nanobdellia > SCGC-AAA011-G17 > PNOQ01 > JABJPM01. Next base: position 1,023 of record CAYFNS010000042.1, on the reverse strand, counting down.
GATCTATTTTTTTAATCTCCTTCATTATCATTACCTTGATTTAATTGTATATAAATGTTTTCAAAGTGAACTGGTTGGTTCATCTTTATCTTCTTATGATTCTCTAAATGTAACAGTGGCATAAACGTATATACCTTATCAGATTTAGATCCATCTTCTAATAAATGTTCAAAAGTAATATCGCTTTTATTCTTTTGGAACCATTCATTTATTCTAGTATGAATAACTTTAATCTTATCTCCTAGATTTATTTTTCTTTCAGGTATTTTTACCGCATCAGGAACTCTCTCAAATCTCCTCCTTCTAATGTCTCTACGTTCATCAACCTCTAATGCTTTTTCTAAAGCACCCATCAAATCTTGCAAGGATACTTTTCTCTTTCTTGCTTGAGGGGTTTTTATTGTTAATCTAACATTTAGGTCATTAGTTCCTTTATTATAATTAGAAATATAGTCTTCTTCATCCTCATCATCTTCACTTGAGAACAATAGACTATCAAAATCTGCAAAATTAATAACTTATTCGTCTTAATCTTTAATAATAAAGATGCTGCCAGAACAACCTTCCCAGATACAAAGAAATTTACCTCTTTTAACTGTTTTAAAATTTCCATATACTTTTGAGCTAATAAAGAAATATCAACATCCCAAGGATCCATCTGCTCGGATTTTACTAAATTTGTAATAAGATCTTTCCAAGTAATTTCATCTCTTTTTAGCAACATATCTAGTATTTGATCTTGCATAGCATATCAGTGCTTTTATCGTTAATAAAGATTTCTAAACAATTATTCCAAAAAAGTCTGCAAAGTATCTACTGTAGCATTATATAATGATGCAGAATCAGCAGAAGCAGGCATATTTACATACCTAAAATCACTATCTACATTCACCAGTCCTCTTTTTCTAATAGATTCAGGAGCATTATAATCAACTCCAACATCCATACAGTTCATCTTTTTATGAACAAACATTCTATCTATATAAGAATCAAAGGATAACGGTCCTCCAAACCACACTTCAT
>CAYFNS010000041.1:713-4103 GCA_964344545.1 Candidatus Woesearchaeota archaeon | reverse complement strand
ATACAAAAGCAGGGATAAAATTTACAACAGTTGATGGAAATTACCAAGAAAGGTTCAACAAAGCTAGAGAATTAATAAACGACCTCATATAACTAAAAATAAAAAAAGAAAAAAGTTAGTTTTCAATTGGATATCCGGCAGCAATCCATGCAGCATAATTTCCTTCCATCCTATATACTTCTTGGAAACCAGCATCTACTAATTTTTGAGCACCAGCTATAGACGCAGAATCAACATGACAGTATACCAAATAATCTTTACTTTTATCTAAATTAGGAATCGCCGCATCTAAGGATCCATCTCCAACATAATAATTTATAGCTCCAGGTAAATGCCCTTCATCATATTTAGGAGAAACATCAATCACAATCAAATTAGGATTATTATCAATCATCGATTTAGCTTCACTAACCGAAATATCTTGATAACCCAATATTGTTTCTTCTGGTTGATCCATTTCATCTTCAGGAATAACATCTTGATTAGAGCACCCACTTACCAAAACTAACAATGCTAATAAGAATAATATTTTACTCATTCAAACACCTCCCTATAAAAAAATTTAAAATTATGACTATTAAAATGTTATGAATTAACTAAAATTATGAATTACAACACCAGTAGCAATAGCATTTCCGATATACAACCCATAATTGCCTAAATTTCTAAGAAAATGATTATCGTATTCTTGTTCACCAAGATCATTGGCTAATTTTGCAGCACCTATACATGCTAACGTAACAGGAATAGTGGCCATCAGCATACCCTCTTCAACTCCATGAGTTTCCATTAAATATCTTATAACTGGATTTGCTTCATTTTGTATGCCATCTCTATTTGCAAATCGAATAGTAGAAACGACATCTCCTGCCCTAACTACAACATGGCCTACTGCCCCATAAACAAAATGTTTTGTTTTACTCGGTAATTCCTGAAATTTTTCTACTAACGACATAAAAAACAAAAAAATAATTCTCTTTTAAATGTTACTATTTAGAAATAATTACAAAAAGAAAGTCTTATAAACGTCTCCAAATTAGCAAAAATATGATAACTCTTAAGTTAATAGAGGAAATGGAACAAATGTCCCAAGATGGATTAGCATTGCTACAAGAGTATGTAGAGGGAGACTTCGGGGGCGAAGGTACCGAAGATGCTGCAAAGACATACCAAACTCTTTCTTCTAAACTCCATAATGCATTAAATGGCAGAATGAAAAATGGACATTACTCGGCTGTAACGGATGAAGGAATTTTAGAACAAGGGGGAATTCTTGGTACTTATGCTTTGAGGTGTATAATTGGAGAAAATTTGGGAAGGGCAATACTATTCTACGATATGAATGATGTAACACCAAAGTACGACCTAGAAGATTTAACAACTGCAATTGATGAGAAAGAAAATATGATGACTATCCATCAGATCTCTCATAATTTGGCAAATTCAGGATATCATCAAGAGGTATTAGAGGCACTGGAATATGCTCACGAAAGATTCCCAAAACCTGAAATCAAATTAGAGTAATTTTTATAAACTTTAATTTCTATTTTTATTTAATGGCACGTCCAGCACTAACAAAAAAGAATGATAAAAGTATTTTTGACAAATTAGTTTATCTTGCTGGTCTAGTAATGGTAATTCTAACTTTGCCTCAAGTAAAAAATGTTTGGATGGATAAAAACACTGCAGGAGTATCTGGAGTAACCTGGGGAACATATTTTTTAGGAGCAGTAATTTGGTTTGCTTATGGGATTAAACACAAAGAAAAACCAATAATATTTATGTATCTTGCATGGATGATTTTAGATGCTTTAATTTTCATAGGAACTTTAGTCTATTAATTATTTTCCACAGATTAATTCAATAATATCTAAATGTTTTAATTCATGATCTTTTCCAATTGTTTTCTTAGTTTTAACATCTATTGCTCTGATAAAGTTCTTACCAAAATCAGTATGTAAACGGTAAGCAAAATCTAAAGCAGTAGTTCCAGATCGCATCAAAAAACAATCTGGCAAAACATTCCCATCAGAATCTTCTAATTTATTTGCTCCACCGGGATGCAAAGCAATTCTATCAAGAACATCAAATACGATTTTATCTAAAATTTCTTGAACTCCTGTTGGTAAAGAATTCTCTTTAATAAATTCTAAAGCGCTTTTTTGTTTATCATTCAAATCCCCTTTTATAGAAAAATCTTTGGAACCCGGAATATAATCAATCATATTATGTTTAGCAGCTTCTTTCAATGCTAATTCCGATTCAGCACTACAACCAATAATAGTATAATCTGGAAATTCTTCACGTAATCTCTCTAAGTTTTCTTTAGCACCCGGAACATCCACTTTATTCGCTGCAATAACCATCGGCTTAGCTTTCTTACGCAAAGCACTTGCCAATTTCATCATATCCTCTTCACTCCAAGTTGTAGGATCGTCACTATAATCTCTAATAACATCTTTAACCATATCTTCAGTAACTCTCAACCCAGATAATTGTTTAGCTAATGGTTGAACGATACTTTTATTCTCATATTTAATAGTTCTAGAAAATTTCTCCCAACCCTTTTTCAAAATCCCTAAGAACCACATATCTAATTCTAATTCTAAAAATTTAATATCTTCTGCAGGATCATAAGATAAAGCATCAACAGGTTCTCCTTTCTCGTTAGTACTTCCACTAACATCAATAACATTAATCAAAGCATTGGCTTGGTTTAAATCATCTAGAAATTTGTTTCCCATTCCTTTCCCTTCATACGCCCCAGGAACTAAACCTGCAACATCCATTAATTCAACTGGAACAAACCTATACTCTCCCAAAACAAAACCCTCTCGAGGATTAGCTTTTTTATCTGAAATTTCTTGCGCAACATCTTTTATCTTAACATGCCCTGCCCCAGTATTTGGTTTTATAGTTGTAAAGGGATAATTAGCTATTTCTACTTCTGCTAAAGTCATAGACTTAAAGAATGTACTCTTTCCTACTGATGGCTTTCCCACAATTCCAATTAACATAGGATTTAGACTAAATAATTCCTTTAAAAACTTTCTCAAAACAAAAGCATTATAAATTATTCTTATATCTCCCAATTAAGATGAGTCTCAAAGGTGCATTAATCGGAATCGCGGCTACGGTGGCAATAGGTGCTGCATTTGTAGGGATAGATTATGGATCAAGCAGAGACGTAGATAGAAATTCTTTAAGGTTAAGGGCTAGAGTTCAACAAGAAGAACCAGCATACAAAAAGTTTGGTTTCGGAGCAGACTACACAACCCAAGGAGAAGGGATCTCTGGAAAAATAGGGGCTAAATTTAGAAAAGCTATGAATTTTGGAAATAATGACGTAGCTTACATAGTTGAACCAACTGAACTTAGTTATATGACTAC
>CAYFNS010000041.1:268-703 GCA_964344545.1 Candidatus Woesearchaeota archaeon | reverse complement strand
GGTGGAGCAGAATTTGCAGTAGTATCAAGCGCAGATATCGCAAATGTCGGAGATCTAATCGAATTCGAACCAAAATACAGAGAAGGATTAGTTGAAAGATTAATCGGAAAACAAGCAAAAAATTTAGTAGTTAATTCTGGAAATAACAAAGGAACTTACGAAAAACCTTTAGTTAACCCACGAGGATTAGTTAGAATAGAATAATATTACCACTAACTAAGAATAACAAATAAAAAGCTTTATAAAGCACTTATTTTTCCCAAATATTGATTAAAATGTCAAAAAAACAACTAATACCATTAGGAATAAGCGCGTTGGCTGTTGGTGGATTTATGTACCACGCAGCACATAGTTTTTTAAAAGAACAACCAACGAGACACACAATTGAAGTTACACCTACAGCAGTAACACAATCCGTATTCTTATATCCTTCCC
>CAYFNS010000041.1:0-213 GCA_964344545.1 Candidatus Woesearchaeota archaeon | reverse complement strand
TCGATGATGGCAGAACAGGAGAATATCACCAACCATAGCCATCAAGATTTATGTTTGGAAAAGTTAAAAGATTTAACATGAATAAGATGGAAAGAACAATTTCTGGAGAAATACAAGATGGCGATGATGAAAGAATATTACTTCACGGTTTCTGGGACAATGATAGATTCATGTTTGCAGGATGCACTGTTGAAGGAGATAGTATCGCTTATA
>CAYFNS010000040.1:0-4772 GCA_964344545.1 Candidatus Woesearchaeota archaeon | reverse complement strand
TTTAAAATAAACATGATTTTCAGATAAGCATGGCACCCAGAATTCAAAGTCCAAGTTCAATAAATACTTTTAAACAATGCCCTAGAAAGTATTACTATCATTACATACAAAAGATTCAAACAGATATTGAATCCATTCATCTAGTAAGGGGAAATATAGCTCACAAAGCTCTAGAAGATTTTTTTAAAGTAGATATAACAACAATCTCTCCATCACATTACGAATTTGAATTAAAAATAATTCTACAAAATTTATTAAAACAATATTGGGAGGCTGCAAAGGAAAAGTTAGCAAAAGTCGACCTCTCTGAAGACCAATTGGAGTTTTATCGTGTAGAAACGATACAAATGGTAAATAATTGGTTTAGAAACTTTTCACAAAGATTAAAGGAAAGGGCAGAGTCATTTGGTCTAAAAGAAGCATTCAATACAATAAAACCTGAAACAGAAGTTCCATTCCTTTCGGAAAAACATCAAGTTCGTGGATTTATCGATGCAGTTCACAAAATAGATGGCGAAATTGCATTAATGGACTATAAAACTTCAAAAAGGGAAAAGATGACTCCCGGATATAAATTACAACTCGCCATATATGCATTATTATACGAAGAAAAATACGGGAAAAAACCAGACATAGTTGGTATAGATTTCCTAAGGCATAACACGATGCATCTAAAAGTCGATCAAGAGTTAGTTGATTTTGCAAAACAAGAGTGTAAATTAATTCAAGAAAGAACATTATCAGAAGATATTGATGATTACCCAAAAAAAATGGGGCCGTTATGTAATTTTTGTGATTTCCAAGAATATTGTTTCGGACAAAAAACGATTAATGATTTCTAAAACTAAATATTTAAAAAGAAATCTTCACAAACAAACACAATGCAAGATTTAGAAAAAATACAAAATACAACTCGGAAGAATCAATGCTTAAGTTTGTAGATAATAAAATTGTTAAAACTGGAGCAGAATCTGGATCTGCTATCCACATATTTGTTGCAAAGGATAAAAAATTAGTTACAACTTCTATAAAAGAGTTTGACGATAATTCAATTAATAATACCATAAAAAAATTAAAAGCATTCATAAAAAATTCTCAACCAAACAAAAATTATTTTGGGATTCCAGAGAATAAATTTGAATATCCAAAAATAGAAGGATTATTTGATAAAAGAATAAAAGATATTGATGCAGTAGACCAAGTAGAAGCTGCAATTAATGCTTCATTAGAAAATGCCAAACGGTCTTCTGGAACTTTTCAATCTTCAACTGGCAAGGTATTCCTATTAACTTCTAAAGGTATACAAAAAGAAGAAGACCTTTCTGGATTATATTTATCTTTAAGGGCTTTACAAAACAAAGAAGCTTCTGGACACCAAACAGCATCTTCGAGGATTCTTTCTAACTTTAGTGCTGAAAAAACTGGAAGAAAGGCAGGCGAAATTGCAAAACTAGCAATAAATCCAACAGAAGGAAAATCTGGAAAATATAATGTAGTATTCTCTCCTCTAGCATTTGGACCAATCTTAGATAATATTGGGGAAGCAGCATCTGTATTTAGTGTAGAATCTGGAATGTCCTTTTTCCAAGATAGATTAAATCAACAACTAGGGAATTTTAATTTAACTGATGATGGGACTCTTGCAAATGGATTTGGTTCTATGTCTTTTGATGAAGAGGGTCATCCTCAACAAAAAACAGAAGTTATCAAAGATGGCGTTCTAAAAACATACTTACATAATACTTCATCTGCTCAAAGATACAAAACAAACTCAACAGGTAATGCAGGAATAATATCTCCTTCTCCAAGCAATATTGTTTTAGAAGGAAAATCTGGAAATCCTTTCGATATTAAAGAAGGAATTTACATTACGAATGTTTGGTACACTAGATTTCAAAATTATGTAACTGGAGATTTTTCAACAATTCCTCGTGATGGAATGTTCATGATAAGAAACGGGGAAATTGCAGAACCAATCAAAAATTTAAGAGTTTCAGAAAACGTACTAAATCTACTAAAAAATATTCAATTATTTGGAGAAGAAAAAGAGCAAATTACTTCTTGGGAAGCAAGCACTCCTTCAATTATGGCACCAGTATTAATAAAAGATGTAAGTTTAACCAAACCTACTGGTTAGTTTCCTCATCATCTGCACAAACTTTTTTCTTAAATAAATACTTAGTTTGATTAACAATCCATCCCCAATGTAAAGCCAAATGGATTAAAACTAATACCACCATAACAATTCCAGCCCAATCATGCCACTTACTAATTCCCCTAAAGCCTAGAATTTTATACAACCCTAATCCCGGAAATTTTATTATCCCAGTTATTGCAACAATTATGAAGGATAATAATAATCCCATATCTACCCAGTAAAATAATCTTATTTTATTCATTTTGAATACCTCGCAACCAATTGTGCAGCCAATTTTCCATCAACTTTGCCACCAAACTTTTTCATAACAATTCCCATTAACGCACCCATTGGCAAATTTTTATTTTGTTTTACTATCTTTTCTATTTCTTTTTCTAATTTTTCCCCATCAACTGGAGCATATTTCTTCAGATCAATTTTTTTACCTTTTGAAATATCCAATAATATAACCTCAATAGAATCCTTAGATATTTTATTCGCTTCCAAGGCCTCAAGAACCAGTCTAAAATCTTTTTCCTTAAACTCATAATTTATACTATGCCTCTTTTTCAAATCTTTCGGCATTTCAACTAAAACGTTAACAATTTGTTTAGGGTCTAATTTATACTGATAATCTTCAAGATCAAACCCTTCTTTAATTAGGTTTCTTGCCATTTCAGCACTTAATCCTAGTTTTTCATATCTCAAAACTTTCTCATCTATCAACTCAGGAACTTTAATCTCTTTTAATTTCTTAGCACTAATCAAAACAGGTTTAACATCTGTTTCTGGATACATTCTAGCTGCCCCAGGCATTGGCCTCATAAAAGTGGTAGTTCCATCTGGATTAGCATTTCTAACTTCTTCCTTTACTTTGCTCTTTTGTTGCCTTTTTACTTCATTCTCAATTACCTTAGGCATAGTCTTTATATCTTGAAAACCTTTTATCTCAACTCTAGCACCTTTTTTTATTGAAACATTAACATCTTGTCTTATTGTACCCAATCCTCTCTTTACTTTTCCAGTACTTCTCAAAATCATTCCTAATTTTTCAGCAGTTTCTTTACAATGTTCAGGATTTTTTATATCTGGTTTTGTTGCAATTTCAACTAAAGGAATTCCTAATCTATCTAATCTATAAACTTTAGATTTTTCTTTTTCTCCTTTAACTGTTAAAACTCTCCCAACTCTTCTTGCTGAATCTTCTTCTAAACAAACACTATCAATCCCTACTTTACCATAAGAAGTTTCAATATAACCATTATACCCAACTAACATAGTTCTTTGAAATCCAGAAGTATTACTTCCATCAACAACAGTTTTTCTCATAATTTGGATTTCATCAATAATTTCACAATTTAATAATTTACAAATTTGTAAAACAATATCTAGAGCATCTTTATTTACATCGTGAGGGGGTTCTTCATCTAACTCTACAGAACAAGTTGAATCTGAATAACCTTCATACGTAAATTCAATATCTTTTTTTGTTTCATACTCTGCTGCAACATCTATTTCTCCTTCTTCACCTGGAACAGGTCTTAATTTTCTTTTTATAGAAATATCATGAGGATCATCTCTTAACTGAGAAGGACAATTACAAAATAATTTATTAGTATCTAATTGTTGATGAATTTCAATACCAGATTTAAAACCTAACTTCTCATAATCCATTAATCAGAAAAAGAATTAATTCTTTATAAAACTTTTACTTTTGTTCCATTAATCTAAGTAAATCTCTATGGTTTTCAAAACAAGCAACTCCATTTCTTTCAAACCAATCAATAGTACTCAAATAAATATGATTCTTTGTAGGCATATACTCTCCTTGACTTTCTGCCATAATCGGATCTGCCATTGTTGTTTGGGTTGTTAAAAAAGTCATTTCTTCTGGGGCTCCATTTGCAGTATATTGTACACATACCTTTGCACTGATCCCACACAACCCCATACAGTTTATTCCAAACCCATTTAATTTTTTTGCTAGATCAGTACCAACAAAACCATCCGTATAAGGTTTTCTAACAAATTCATTCCTTGGTACTCTTTCTACACCCTCTTTTATTTCTGGAAATGTTGGAGTATACCCTGAATATTCAATTAGAATTGCAGGAAAATCATTTCTTGCTGCAGAATCTAGAAGCTCCAATTGAGAATCCACCATGACACTTCTTTTTTCTTTAGTTATACCTGGGAAAAAAGGGTTTTGCATATCTATAATAACAATTCCAAATCCATCTGGCAATTTAGTTAACATCATTCCCCCATTAAAGCAATTAAATCATAATGGCTCTCAAAAAACCCTAATGAATTGGACCTATACCAATTAATTGTACCATGAGGCACACTTTTAGCATTCCATCCATCTGCGATTAAAGTTTCGGCTGTTAATATACCATGGTCATTTTCCAGTGCTCCTTCTGCTGTACTTCTAACACAGTAAGTTGCATTAATCCCCATCATAAGTAGGTTCTCCACTCCCATTTTTTCTAGAGCTTTTTCGAGTTTAGTATCCGTAAATCCATTATCGCGTTTTTTTCTTATAGTCCTTACTTGTGAAACTTCTTTTATTGCTCGCCTTAAGGTTTTAGTAGTCTTACCACATCCATCATATTCTAAAACTAACAAAGGATAA
>CAYFNS010000039.1:3559-4781 GCA_964344545.1 Candidatus Woesearchaeota archaeon | reverse complement strand
CTATTTCTGGGGGTGGGGGTACAAGGCCACCAAGTACTACTCCTGATAAATCTGGGGGTTGTTCTTCTTTAACTTATGATTTTGGAGAATGTGTAAACTCTTTAACTCCAGGGTATTCTACCCTAGTTTGTACTGAGGATCATGCAGGATTATGTGATAATGTTCCTGGATATCCAATTTGTGAAATTCCTGGAGAACAATGTAGCTATTTTGAAACAATATATCCTGATTGTGAGTGTGTTACTGAAGGGGGGCCCGTATGCGGAGATGCTATTATAAATCAAGCTTCTGAAGAATGCGATGGTGGTGATTTAGCAGGAGAAACATGTATAACCCATGGATTTGCAAGCGGAGTTTTAGATTGTTACAATCCAGGTGCAGCAAATGAGTGTACTTTTGATACTTCTGATTGTGGTTTTTGTGGAGATGGAATTATTAATGTAGGAGAAGAATGTGATTCCTCTAATTTGAATGGTCAAACTTGTGTTTCTCAAGGGTTTATATCTGGTGTTATAGGTTGTTATCCAAGTGGGTCCCCAGAAGAATGTACATTTAACACTTTAAATTGTATTGGGGGAGATGAAATTTGTAATAACGGTTTAGATGATGATTTAGATGGAGCAGTAGATTGTTATGACTCTGATTGTGAGGGATATACTACTTGTCTAGAGGTCTGTAATAATGGTTTAGATGACGATGTAGATGGAGATGTAGACTGCATGGATAGTGATTGTACAAATGCAAATTTTTGTCTAGGGTATCCAAGATATATTTGTGCTTATTATGATACTTGGGGATGTGAACATGTATATGTAGTAAATGCCCCAAAGCCAAGTGTAGAAGATTTACCCACTTCTGCGATGGGAGTTTATATCTGGGATCCTGCTCAGTTTAGATATGATGATCGGACTGGAACATGGAGGACTGCTTTAGATCTTACTGATAACGAGTGTGGTAGATGTTTCGGATGCCCATGGCATCATTGTCCAACAGGGATAGGTACTCAATGGAATACTGCTATGTATGGAAGTATACAAGATTATTTCAGTACAGGTTATAAACTGCATTGGAGAGATGAAAATGGTGCATTTAATGGTTGTGATCATAGTTGTGGCTATAATGAATGCAATGGGTGTTCTGTATCTCCTGATGGTGGAGGATATGGAACAGTATCCGGGACTTCTTGGTAGGAAAGATTTAAATAATCTTTTTCTTCTTTTAT
>CAYFNS010000039.1:0-3549 GCA_964344545.1 Candidatus Woesearchaeota archaeon | reverse complement strand
TTTATTATTGAGGTGATTTGATGAAAAATAATTATATTTTATACAGTCTTCTTGGAGTTGTTATTATTTTTGCCTTGATATTAAGCTTATTTACTCCAACTACTATTTCTGTTCCCGAATTGTTTGAGGTTGAAAATGAAGCTAATGAAATTACAGAGGCTAGTGGGGGCAGTTCTAAAAAAGGAGGAATTTGCCAGGATGACATTGTAGCTCCAAGAGAAGAGCCTCCTGAAGATAATGGAGATGGAGATAATCCTCCTCCCGATGATTTCTAGGGTTCTTGGAAAGATTTAAATAATCTTTTTCTTCTTTTATTATTGAGGTGATTTAATGAAAAATAATTATATTTTATACAGTCTTGTTGGAATTGTCGTTGTTTTTGCTTTAACATTAAGTATGTTTACTTCGACAAGTATCTCTGTTCCTGAGTTGTTTGAAGTTGAAAATGTTGGGACAGTACCCCCAGGTGAGGAAGTTAAGCCTTTGGCAGAGGGAGGAAATATCTGTCGAGATGGTAGCCCAACTGCTCCAAAAGATGAGGCGCCCCCTGAAGATAATGGAGATGGAGATAATCCTCCTCCCGATGATTTCTAGGGTTCTTGGAAAGATTTAAATAATCTTTTTCTTCTTTTATTATTGAGGTGATTTAATGAAAAATAATTATATTTTATACAGTCTTGTTGGAATTGTCGTTGTTTTTGCTTTAACATTAAGTATGTTTACTTCGACAAGTATCTCTGTTCCTGAGTTGTTTGAGGCTGAACAGCCAGAAATTACTCAAACTAGTGGTGCAGATAGTGGTAGTTCCTCATGTTTCCTACCAGGAACTAAAGTTCTAATGGCAGATGGAACTTCAAAGAATATTGAAGATATTGAAGTTGGGGAATATGTTCTTGGAAAGGGAGGAAATGCTAAGGTTTTAGAATTAGAATCCCCCATTAGAGAGGGATATTACTTGCTTACTTTAGAAGATGGAACTGAATTAGAAGTAACAGATGAACATCCAATTTATGCTAGAAATTTAGAAATAGAAGGTTGGGCTTCTTTTAATCCAGAAAAAACATATGAGGATTCATTTATGGTTGTAAGTGATTTATCTGAAATGGATGAAGTATTTACTCTAAATGGATGGGTCGACATAGAAGATTATGAATATTTGTGTGGAGAAGTGCAAACTTACAATCTTAAATCTGTAGAAGGGAATTTATTTTATGCAGAAGGAATTTTAGTGCACAATAAAGGGTGTGTGGATATAGTGGATGTTGCTTTTGAAGTTGGCCAAGATGCCATGGGGCCAGATCAAGGGGAAGATTATGGACGTGGCGGAGATGACTTCGGTGGCGGAGATGACTTCGGTGGCGGAGATACTGGCGGTGGAGATACTGGCGGTGGAGATACTGGCGGTGGAGATACCCCTCCTGGAGGATTTTAATTTAATTTTTTCTTATAAATGTAAGGAAAGCTGTATGTCCTAATATTTTAAATTCGGGATGTATAACTTTTCCTTTAAAATCCCATGGCCTTTCTATTGTTTCTAGGGTTTTAAGAACTCGTAGATTTTTGTTTTCTTTTACTTCTTTTATTAACATTTCAATTTGAGGAATCGATGGTGAATATGATACTATATATCCTCCTTGCTTTAGAGATTTTTCTACATTATGGATAACAGTCCAAGGCTCCATAACATCTATTGTTGCTATATCAAAGTTTTTTTCTGTTATTTTTTCTGAAGCATCTTGATTAACTAATTTTACATTATTTATTTCTAAATCTTTTAGATTTTTTTCAACAATTTTTACATGATCTTTCCTTATTTCATAACTAACAACTTGTTTCACAATTCTTGCCATAAAAGAAGTTAATGCTCCTGATCCTGCTCCAATTTCTAGTACTTTAGAATCTTTATTCATGCCTGTTCTAACTATTATCTCTCCAATATCTTTTGGAGTCATTATTTGAGGGCCTCTCTTTATTTTTTCTAAATTATCTAAGAATGATGCTGGAAAAACTATGAAATCTTTGCCTTTATGAGTTTGTACTTTTGATTTTGTTTCTATATCTTTTTCTGTAATCAAACCAAATTCAGTATGTAAATCTCCTTCTTTCCAATAATACTTTTTTCCTTTGTGAAACAATACTTTCTTTATTTTCATGTTTTTTAGGTTATAGCAAATATTTTAAAGTCTTTTGCTTTATTTTTATTATGAAAGGAGTGGTGATATTTGTATGTTTATTATTTATTTCTGTGCCAATTAGTATGGCTAAGGAAATTTCCATTCCAGAACTATTTGAAGTTGAAGGGCAGATTTCTACTCAAGGAGAAAGCGGAAAAGAAGTTTATTATTATGGGGGATCTAGATTAATTGCTATAAATGATGACTATAAATTCCAAAATAGGCTAGGTTCTGATTTTGAGAGCAGAAGTTTACCTTTTGGACAATCATTAAAAGAAGGCAACAGGTTTTCGTTCACAGGCAAAGAGTTAGATGAAGATTTATATTACTTTGATGCTAGATACCATGATCCAGATTTAGGGAGATTTACTTCTAAAGATCCTATGCCCACAGAACCTCCTTATGCCTATGTGGGAAATAGCCCTATGAATTTTGTAGATCCAACTGGAACTCAAATGGGAGGATCATTAGAAGGGAATTATCATCGTGATTTTAGAGGAACTTCTAGGGCCGAAAGACACGATCAGAGAATGATTGATGATCCTCAGTATAGGTCTGATTATTATAAGGCTTCAGGTTATGTTATTGCAGCAGGAGTAGCTTTGTATGGAGGGGTACTTTTTGGTCCAACTCTTTATGGATGGGGAATTAAGGCAGGTACAACTGCACTTGCATACCCAATGGAAACAATGGTTGCTGGAGGCATGGCTGCAAATGCACTAGATCCTAATCCTGCTGCAGATCATTTAGCAGGCATACCTGGAGATGAAGTAGGCAATGTTATTGGGGCAGCAGGTAGAAAAGTATTTTCTGTTTTGAGGGGTAATGGGGCCATTGCAATGGATGCTAGCGGTACTGCAAAAAATTTTATGATTGCAGTTAATAATGGTTTAAGAACTGTTTTTAGGTCGGGTGCTGATGATGGAACAAATGTTTTAATTCATGGAGATGAATATGGAGATTTCTTGAGAATGGCAGATGATGGAACTGTAGTTCCAACTTCAGTTAATGAAGCGGCTACTGCAATTGCTAGAGAATTAGACCCTGGGGAAACTTGTGTGAATTTAGTTGCATGTTATGGAGACCGAGGTAAAATCCAGAGATTTACTAATGCACTATCTGATGTAATGGGACATCCAATGACCGTGAGGGCAGATGTTTCTGGAAAGCAACTTAGGGTAGGAATGACTATGCCTTTTGTTAGAAGACTAGATTATGGCACTACTTATGTTAAGCCTCTTCCGTGGCAAGAGGGTATTCCTCGATTTGGTGCTAACAGAGTTCCTGCCCAGGTATTTGAGTTTAGACCAACAGGAAGTGTTCAAGGAGGAGGATAAAAAGAAAATGCAGGTGACAGGACTCGAACCTGCGTAGG
>CAYFNS010000038.1:2428-5506 GCA_964344545.1 Candidatus Woesearchaeota archaeon | reverse complement strand
AGAGATAGGGGGTATGTAGCAATGGATACAATAGATTTAATTGAAGCAGATGGAGACATCACAGAAGAGGGTTCATTACCTCAACTTATGGTTCAAGCTTGTTACATGTGTAAATTTGATGCCCCAAGAGTAGAGAACTTGGGCAAAGCACATTTAAGAGAATGAGAGTTGAATATCCTCACTCACTAACAAAGCCTGAAGTATATAGAATTCTAGATTCTTATTTTGACACTTTAACTCAAAGAAAAATAAGACAAGGTTATATTGATGGTGCAGAAAGATCTTGGAACGCTACACAAGATGTAATGGTTCACGCTTTCGGACAAACTAGAACTGGACAAGCAGTAATAGAAGAAGACAAGGTAATCATTAAACTAAGGCTTCCTACAATCGCAGTGCTTTTCGCTGGAGATGTTAAAAAACAAATAACTAGCAAGCTTGAAGAACTCTTATAAAAACCTTTATATAAAACATTAATTAATTCTTACTTATGTTTTGGAAAAAGAAACAGAAAAGTAAATTCATACTATTAAAAGAGGAGATTGATAGATTTTTAGAAGAAAGAAGATTGTCTGCTGCTCTAGCTTTATTCAATGATTTCTACAACACTTATCAAGGATATGATGAAGAACATAAAAACAATCATCGGCATGATTTTTTCCAAACAAAAGATAAGCTAACATTATTGATGAAAATAGATGAACTTCTTCAAGTAATAAAAACAAATGATTTAGAGGAAATAAAAGAAAGATTAAACGAAATTGAAGAACTGACAAACCAAGAAATTGAGTACCTTCCTAAAAGAATGATAAAATATGTTCAACATCACTATGAACATTCTAAAAAAATTTACAATTACAGAATAAAAAAACAAGAATTAGATGCTTCAATAAAAAAAGTTCGTGATTTACTAACAGAACAACACTATGATATTGCATTAAAATTCTTCCCCGAAATAATGCAAAAATATAATGAAGTTGCTTCCATTCGAGCTAACGATGAATTACTAGGAGAAATCCAAGAACTTAAAGCGCATATTAAAATGTCTCTACTAAAACAAGGAGCATATTCTGAAGAAGCAGAAACAGACATAAAAAAACTAAAGATCTTCCTAGATAAAAAAGAAGAGGAAGAAGAAAAAGTAATTGAAGTAATTGAAAAAAACAAAGAAGGTAAGCAAAAAGTTAAAGTTAAACTAAAAAATGTTGAACCTTCATTTAAAGATCTAAATTCACTAAGAAACTCTATTTCTAAAGGGAACATAAAAAAATCTAAAAAAGAATTCTTTAAAGCATTTGAAGAATAGAAAACCTTTATAAAATTCATTTCTTACAACTTTGTTATGTTCAAATTCTTAAAAGAAAAAATCAAAGGTGCAGTAAAAACAATCTCTAAGGAAGTAGAAGAAAAAGCAATAGAAGAAACTCAAGAGATAATAAAAGAAGAGCCTGGCGAACTAGAAGAACCTCCACTGCCACCAAAAAAAGGATTTCTAGAACCTGAATTAAAAAAAGAAATTAAAGAAATAATTGATGAACCTGAAAAAAAGGAAGAAAAGAAATCTGCAATAGCAAAGATAAAAGAAAAAATAACAACAAAGAAAATTTCTGAAAAAGAATTTGAAGAATTATTCTGGGATTTAGAACTTGCTTTAATGGAAAATAATGTAGCAGTAGAAGTTATTGAAAAAATAAAAGAAGAACTTAAATCCGATTTAGTAGATAATCCAATAGACAAAAGAAAAATAGAACAAACAATTGAAAGTTCACTAAAAGAAACTGTTGAAAGTTTATTCAAAGAATCTAATTTTGATCTAATTGATAAAATAAAAGGATCAGATAAACCTTATACAATATTATTATTAGGTGTTAATGGTTCTGGAAAAACAACTTCCATTGCAAAATTAACTCATTTACTAAAATCAAATAAATTCTCTGTAGCTTTAGGAGCCGCAGATACATTTAGAGCTGCCGCCATTGATCAAATAGAAACTTGGGGTAAAAAACTAGATGTAAAAGTAATAAAACATGATTATGGTGCAGATGCTGCTGCAGTTGCATTTGACACAATAAAGCATGCAAAAGCAACAAAGAAAAATGTTGTATTAATTTATACTGCAGGAAGAATGCATTCTAATATTAATTTAATCGATGAACTTAAAAAAATAGTAAAAGTTTCCAAACCCGATCTAAAAATATTTGTTGGTGAATCTATAACTGGAAATGATTGTATAGAACAAGCTAAAAAATTCGATAACGCAGTTGGTTTAGACGGGATTATCCTTTCAAAAGCAGACATTGATGAAAAAGGTGGAACTGCAATTTCAATCTCTTACGTAACTGACAAACCAATCTTATTCTTAGGAACTGGCCAAGAGCTAAAAGATTTAGAAAAGTTTAACGTAGAAAAATTAATGAAAAGTTTAGGTTGGTAAATTAAATATTTTCACAACTATTTCCATTCCAACACTTCCCAGCACCACAATCACAAGCATCAGTAATTACCGCAGCACAAGAAATAACTTCTGGATACCTATTAACTTCACAACTATCTCCACAACTATTTGGGAATTCTTTTATCATCCCTCCGGCATTTTCACAAATTTCTTCTTTAGATAACCCTATAATTTCAAATTCAGAACTACAATACATTTCAGAAGTTTCATCTACTTGAACCATTTCTGGAACAGGATCAACACATAACATATCATTACATCCAAAACAACCATAATACCCATCAATTTCGTGCTGCATTAACCAAATGGCATCATCCCACCACTCTGTTTCAATAAATTCAACATAAGTAACCCCATTATGGGTGCACTGTCTCGGATAACTTTCCATTACAGGATTTCCCGCTTTAACACATGATTCAAAATCATCAACTACAGTACATCCTGAAATAAATAAAACTACAATCAAGAATAATAGAGCCTTCATAATAAAATTAAAAAATTAATAATATAAAAAGTTTGTTAAGACTTTCAATCTATAGAAAAATAATCCCTCATTTTATTTTTTTGAGATTTTGTAAAGAAAAAATGATTTTCTGTTTAGAATGAAAGACTACACGTGTTAT
>CAYFNS010000038.1:0-2418 GCA_964344545.1 Candidatus Woesearchaeota archaeon | reverse complement strand
ACTTTATAGTAGTTGGATCAACAGAATTAGGGTTTAAAATTATGTTCCCTTCGTGATCTTCTGCACTATCTTCTGGGCCCTCAGAAGAAGGAACTACTCCTGCAAGTTCAGATATCGCATTTGCAACCCTAGATGCAAAGGATTGTGTATATTCATATTGGGTTGTAGGAATAGTGAAAAGATCAGATACTCTAATCCCTCCAATTTCTGTTGAATGAGTCAGTTTACTATTCTTTGCCATATCAAACTTAATTTTTTCAAGAGGAAAAGAAACCAAATGAATTACACCCTCATCAACTTCAGCAAATCCTTCCTGATGATAAGCTTCTTCATAAGTTTTTTTAAAATCACTAAAATAACGTTCATGATTTTCAGAATTATCAAATCCCTTTTCAGACATAAGCCTTCTCACCCTCTCATCAATAGTTTCTTCAGAAATACTAAAACCCTCTCCCAAATTATCTCCAAAATTTAAATTAATACCAACTCTTTCACGAAAATATTGTTTTACTAAATCAAAAACGCTAGATTCATATATAGACCCTTCCAATAAAGAAGTACAAAAATTTGTCTCACCAGGAATCAAAGAATATTCTTTATTACTCATCAAAAAAAGAATAAAATTATATTTATAATACTTATGAAAAACTATTAAAGCAAAAAAACTACTTTCTTCTAAACACTCTTACAAATCCAGTAATTATCAAAGCAAAGATTAATAGTGATAACAAGTAAGATAATGTTTCTCCCAATCCAATTGAATCGCCAGCACCAACTACCGCACCAGTTATTGCATTGAAAACATCTGTACCTTCACCAGATTGTCTATTTCCGTTTTCTTCACCACTACCTTCTTGACCTTCGCCTTCAGTTGGTCCTTCAGTTGTAGTAGGTTCAATGTTCAATTGAGTAGTATCCAATACACATTGTCCAGTTATTTCATCTCTAACATAACCTTGACCACATCCACCAGAACCACCACTTGGACCTCCACCATTTGGAGTGTTTTGTTCTTGAGTTTCTTCTGAAACTACAAATGATTGTTCTTCTGAAAGATATGCTCTCTCAACACCTGGAATCAAAGATATTTGTTCAGCACACCATACATCTGCATCCTCACTGAAATAGTGTTGAGCAAATATTACAACATCTGATAAATTAATTATTCCATCTCCTTCATCTTCAGGGTATACATCCAATTCAGGATTTACAGTTTGATTAGCTCTAAATCTGAAAAATTCTACAAATCTTCCAAATAATTCTGCATCATCAGAATGATGTGCTCCAAACACGCTAATATCTGATAAATCAATTACTCCATCAGGGTGTAAATCTAAAGCAGGATCATAGAAAGAACCATTTTCATTTCTTGCATTGTAATATCCTCTATACATTCCTAACATAGTATCACAATAATCAAATCCTTGATTATCATCAAATGAATCTTCGCTAGCAACAAAAGTTTCTGCTTTAACTTTGTATTCCCCAACTTGAGAATTTTCTTCTAAATGTAAAGTAATATCATAAGTTATTTGGCCATTTTCATCCCAATAACCATAACCATAACCATAACCATATCCAAAGTATGTATATTCATAACCATATCCATAATCTGGTTGGTATCCATAACCATATCCAAATTGATGCCCTTCTCCATAACTTGTATCGAAAGTTACTTCAGCATTTATATTATCACAATCTGTGCTTCCATCATTAAAGACCTTACACTCAAATTGTGATCCATCTGGATTTGTGAAAATTAAGTTTGTATAAGCAACAGGCAGATACATATCTGGTGTTGTTAAATCAACAGTTACTGTAAATTCAACATCTCCGCCTTGATTTGCATCATTAGGCTCAGATATTAAAATACTAACAGCATTTGCAGGACCCATTAACACTAATGTTAAAATAATTAAACTCGTAAAAACTACGCTTAAACTTTTGTGACCTGCTTTGTTCATTGCCATTTTGATTTCTTGTTAAAATATTTAAACATTTTCATTTAGTAATTTGTTATTACTGATAAAGGTGATATAAGAAAGATTTATAAAGGTTTGGATTACGAAAAAAAGTAAGAAATTTAAAGGAAAAATTCCAAAAAAAGAAAATGAAAAAACTCATAGTTATGATTTAGCAGATGAAATCATCATTATCAACATAGGTTCAACAGATAAAACAATAGAGGTTTCTAAAAAAGCAGGTGCAGATTATGTTGTTGGAGCCCACACAAATCAAGGCCTAGGAAGAAATTTCAAAAAGGGTCTAGAAGCTTGTTTAAAATTAAAAGCGGATATAATTGTAAATATTGATGCAGATGGGCAATTTAACCCAGATGACATCCCTAAACTAATCAAACCAATATTAAAAGGAGAAGCAGACATGGTTACTGCTTCTAGATTCGCGAAATCAAAATAT
>CAYFNS010000037.1:4005-5521 GCA_964344545.1 Candidatus Woesearchaeota archaeon | reverse complement strand
GAAAAGAGGCTTTGGATGTTGATTTACTACAGATAAAAATTTCAGAAAGAGAACATGATTTAGCTAAACAAGATCTAGGATTAAAAGAAATCACAAAAAAATTGCACGAAGCAGAGTTGAAGATCAAAGAAGCTACTAAAAATAAACAAGAAATTGAGAAATTAGATTATTGTTTTTATTGTAAACAAAAAGTTGAGCATGAACATAGAGAAAAAATTTCTAAAGTAGAAGAATTTAGAATAAAAGAGAATAATGAAAAATTATTAGACTTGAAAAATCAAGAGGAAAGTTTCAATAAGATTAATGTCGATTTAAAAGATCAAATTGAGATTCTAAAAAAACAGAAGAGTGAAATTGATTTGTATAAATTTAAGAGAGATAATTTAAGTCAAAAAACAAAACAGCTTGGAGAATTATTAGAAGAACAAAAAAATCTAAAATTAAAAATTGGTGAGATGAATGTTAAGAAACAGCAAGCTACATTAGAATTAGAGAAAATCCCAAATGTTGAAGAGATGTATCAAGTTGCTAATGAACAATTTAATAATCATTTAAGAGATGAAAGAAATTTAGTTGCAGAAAGAGCAAGAGCTGGAAATGAGTTTGATATTTTTATTGGAATGATAGATAAATTGCAAAAGGAGATTTTAGAAGGAGAAGAAATAAAGAATAAAATTTTGAAATACTCTAAATTAATTAATTGGCTGGAGATGGATTTTGCAAATTTAGTGCAAATGATGGAAAAACAAATTATGATGAAAGTTCATTCTGATTTTGATTCGTTGTTTAAAGAGTGGTTCAGTGTTTTAGTTAGTGATGGGGCTTTAAAAGTTAAATTGGATTATGATTTTACACCTTTAATAGAGCAGAATGGGTATGATAATGATTATTTGCATTTAAGTGGGGGAGAAAAAACTGCAATGGCTTTGGCTTATCGTTTGGCTTTAAATCAAGTTATCAATACCGTTATGTCAGAAATTAATACTAAAGATTTACTTATATTGGATGAACCTACTGATGGATTTTCATCTGAGCAAGTGGATAAGATTAGGCTAATTCTAGAGCAATTAGGAGTTAAACAAACTATTATTGTTAGTCATGATCCTAAAATTGAGAGTTTTGTTGATTCTGTTTTGAGATTTGAAAAATCTGAGGGGATAAGTAAAGTTTTATAATTGATGATTTATTCTCTTTTTTATGGTCGAAGTAATACCTTTTGAGGAAATTAATGCTGCTGAGATTGTTAGACGTATAAAATCAGGAGAAATTATTATTTATCCAACAGATACTATTTATTCAATTGGGTGTAATGCCTCTAAACCAGGAAGTGTTTCTTTAGTTAGGGAGTTAAAAGGAAGAGATTCTGAGAAACCATTATCTGTTATTGCTCCTAGTAAGAAATGGATTTATGATCATTTTGAAATAAGAAAGAAAAGTTATATCCAAACGTTGCCAGGGCCCTTTACTTTTGTGCTAAATATGGTTAGGAGGGGTGTTGCAAGAAATGTTAATCCAG
>CAYFNS010000037.1:724-3874 GCA_964344545.1 Candidatus Woesearchaeota archaeon | reverse complement strand
CCATTTATCACTACTAATGTTAATTTATCTAGGCAGAAACCTATAAGGCAAATTAGCGAAATTCCTCGTTCTATATTAAGAAAAGTGGATTTAGTTATTGATGGAGGATTTTTACCAAATCATCCTTCAACAGTCATAGATTTAACCGGAGATATGGCTAGAATTTTAAAGAGATAAAAAGGTTTATATATTTAGGTAGATTCCCCCAAACTATGAAAAAAGTAGGGATATTCTTGTTTTTATTGGTATTATTTAGCTCGAGTGCTCTTGCTGAAGGAGATATTTTAATCACTCATGAAGCTGTAAAAGAGAAATCCTTACCTGATGAAGAATTTATATTTGAAGTTACTGTAGAAAATACGAAAAATGTTACTGAAGTTTTGAGATTTTATGCTCCGACAACTTATTGGGAGTGGGTTTTTAGACACGAACCTCAAGTTATTAAAGTTGAACCTGAATCTACAAAAACATTTGATTTATTTTTAGAAGCTTATGATGATAAAGAAAAAGGAAATTATGCTGTAACTTTAGAGATGGTTTCTATAAATCATTCGGAAATTTCTGAAGAATACTCATTTAATGTTGAAGTTTTAGATTATTATGATGTGATTAATGTTGATCTAGAATTGCCTACTACTTTTAAATCTGGACAAAGTAATTTGTTTAGAGTTAGTTTGGAAAAAGAGTATGATTATGATATTCCTAATATTTCTGTAAAATTAAAGAGCGATTATTTTGATGAGTTTATTGAAGTAGGTGTTTTAGGCAGTGATAGGATAACTAATGAAATTTTAATTGATTTTGATGGAGAAGTTGAAGTAGGTGAAAATGAGATTGAAGTTTTAGTGTTTAGAGGGAATAAATTAGTTGTTGAAAAAACTGAAATGATAAATATTGCTGCATCCGGAGATGTTCAGGAAATTGGAACTCCTGAAAATGGATTTTTATTTTATAAAGATACTATAGAGAGGGTTAACAATAAGAATGCAGTTAGTTATGAAACTTTAACAAAAAAATTAACATATTTCCAAAAATTATTTACCTCTTTCAGTGAAGAACCTGCTTCTGTTGTAAAGGAAGAGGGAGAATATCTTTATACTTGGGAATTTAGTTTGGATCCTGGAGAAGGCAAAGTAATTCATATTGAAACAGATTATAGGGAATTTTTCTATGGCGCAATTGGAGCCATCATATTAATATGGTTGTTGTATTGGTACTTTAAGAAAGATTTAATGTTAATGAAAAGGATAACTTCTGTACAGCACTCGCAAGATAATGTATCTACTATTAATGTATTGTTGCTTCTTAAAAATAAATCTATGAGAAAAGTAAAGAATGTAAAATTGATGGATGGTATGGCAAATGTTGTGGAGAGGCCGTCCGAATTTGGATCTGTAAAACCTACAAGAGTTCTAAGATCTGTAAGTGGAACAAAGATGTTGTGGGATATTCCGGTTATAGAACCTGGTGCAGAGATAGCTATTTCTTATACTGTGAAGAGCAAAGCAAAAATTATTGGAAGGTTACAAGTTCCTGTAGCGATGGTTAAATATATGAAGAGTGGTAGAAGAAGGATTGTTAAATCTAATAAAGTTAAAATTTTTAGTTAAATTTATAAATAAGTATTAATTGAATTGATTATGAAAAGAGGTTTGTTAGTTGTGATGATGTTATTTTTTACTATTCCTCTAGTTGCTTCACAGGCAATGAGTTTTGATGATATGTTTGAGCCTAGATCACTATCTTATTCTTCTGATAAGGTCATGGTGCCTGTTGATAGTGTTTTCGATGTGAGAGATACCGAAAGTATTCCAGTATATCTTAGTGGTCCAGCTTCTAGTTTTTATTATGCGGGGGATAATTTGATTGCAACTACTTCTTCTGGAAATGTTAAGTATTATTATTTAGATCGGCTTGGTGATGATATGACTTCTAAGTCTTTGCCATTTGGTCAACCAATCACGATTAACAATATGTTTTCCTATACAGGAAAAGAGTTTGATGAAGACCTTTATTACTTTGGAGCAAGATATTATGATCCTAATTTAGGTAAATTTACTTCAGTGGATCCTGTAAAAGATAATCATCCTTATTCTTACGTAAGTAATGATCCAATGAATTTGGTGGATCCTGATGGAAAAGAAGAGATAACTTATGTTTGGACTCACCCTACTTCTGGAAGTCCAGTTGAATATTATGTTGGTGAAGGTCAATTTGCACAAGGACCTTATACTCCTTTGGGTGCTTTTGATGGAAATCCTACTGCAACATTTACAATTCCAGATCCACTATTAGCTACAGGATTCGGATTTAGAGTTGCTGGTGTAGATGCAGAAGGTAGACAAGGACCTTGGAGTGAAACTTCTGATGAATACTTTGGTGCTCCGGTATCTGCTGTTGGAGATGATTATACTGGATGGGGACCGTTGCCTCCATCGTATCCAAATCCTGCATCTGATTTAACAAGAGTTGTTTATTATACTCCTCGAGGAGATGTTAGGAATGTGAAATTAGCGGTCTATGATATAAGGGGAGCATTAGTGAAAGAATTTGATGTTGATGAGACTAATGCAGGATATCATGAAATTCCTTGGGATTTCTCTGATGAAAGAGGAAGAGATTTAGCATCTGGAGTTTATATTACTAGGTACTCATTTACTTATCACTTTGAGGGATCTATAACTAATGAAGAAGGTGAAGAAATATCTAAACATATCTTCAGAGAAGTTGCGTTTACTCAAAAGATGTTACTGCTTAAGTAGATAACTTTATATATTACTTTTTATTAATTCTTTAGTATGAAGAGAGGTATATTATTAATATTGGGGTTGTTATTATTTTCTATTTATTCTGTTGATGCTGTTTTGATTTGGAAAGAGGATTTTGAAGATCAAGATTATTCGGATACATTTTTTACGCAAATGGCCGATACTGGCTGTGCGGGAAGTGGATATGCTGCATTAGGTACTACTGATATTGAATCTCAAAATGGAGATTATTCTTTAAGATTTGATGCTTGTTCTGCTACTATTGATGCCCAAACTGGTTTGGGTGGTTGTTATGATATTGATTTATATATTGGAGATCCAGCACCTTCTGGAATTGTTTCTGGAAGTACTCATAATATAAGTGGTCCTGTAGAGACTACTG
>CAYFNS010000037.1:0-712 GCA_964344545.1 Candidatus Woesearchaeota archaeon | reverse complement strand
ATACTAGTCCTGCCCCATTAAATGAGGAACTTTTAGTTGTTGATTGGTTTAGATTCCCCGAAAATGGTTATGTTGCTTTTGATAGAAATGATCCTGCGCAAGACCCAATGTCTGCTCATACTTACGAAACTTTTGTATTAAATGATTATCCTAATCCATTACCTGCAATAGATGTACACGACAATGCGTGGCATAAGATGGAATACTATGTAAACTATGATTATAATGGCTTAGGAGAAGCAAGTATACAAGGATGGATTGATGATGTTTTAGCTCTAGATTGGCAAGGCCCATTAATTAATGGGAGGCCCGATTATGTAAGAGTTCATAGATTTTTAAAAGGAGCATCTGGATGTGGTTCAACTCCTGTTCAAATAGATGATATTGAAATATGGAATGAAATTCCTAGCTTATCTCAATGTTCTAATGGTCAAGTTTTGAGTATGTGTGAATGTGGAGGCTCAACAAGAGATTCTGGTTATTGCTGTGATGATTCTTGGCAAACTACTGAATGTTTAGTTCCCCAGGATCCTTGCGTTATCGATTCTGCAGAATGGTCTGAAACTGAAGTGGATATGGGGACTCAAGTAAATCTAATTGTTAATGGTACTGATTGTGATGGAGAACAATTAAATTTCCAAATGTTAGAACATGATGCTTTTATTAGTGATTATGATGATGTCACCTCTCAATTGATTAGTCCTCCTGCAAC
>CAYFNS010000036.1:4899-5894 GCA_964344545.1 Candidatus Woesearchaeota archaeon | reverse complement strand
TTACAGTAGTTGAATGGCAGTGAGTAAAAATTGTCATATTTTTTTTGATAACTTTCGAAGCAATTAGTTCTGTTCTTTGATCCATATTCCTCAAATAATTATAAGATATTTTGGGATTACCAACTTCTTTTGCATCCTTTATAGCATTTTGGCGGCACGGTTCTGTTGGCCTTGCAGAAATTAACTCTTTTATAGATTTGTAGTCGGATGTTATTTGCATTGCTTTTAGCCCCTTTAATGCGACATTTGTGGCTCCTTGAATTTTAAGATCTTTAATGTCTTGAACTATTTTTTTGAACTCATCCATAATTGAATTCTTATTTTTTTGTTATATAAAGTTTACCAAAAGATATATAAATTTACAAACCGTTTTTTGACTAATGGCGCTAGAATCAATAATGAATCCTTTTAGTGCTGTGGATAAGCCATGGCATATGTTTTTTACTGGGCTAGTTTATGCTAGTTTAGCACTTTTTTTGAGTGTTTGGGTGTTTAGGGATTCATCTAGTTTAATTATGGTTTTTCTAACTGTGCTTGCTGCAGTGCCTATTATGCATGCAAGTATGAAAATGGAAGAAAATAACACTGTAACCCTTAAAGATGAAGCTACAATCTTAAAGAGACACTCAAGAGTTATAGTTTATTTGTTGTATTTGTTTGGAGGGTTTGTTGTGGTTTATACACTCTGGTATTTGGTTTTACCCTCTTCAATTGTAGAGCCATTGTTTTCAACACAAGTAGAAACTATTAAAGGTATAAATAATCAAGTAAGTGGAAATTTTATTTTTTCAGGTAATGCTTCTAGTGCGGGAAATGCTTTCTTCCAAATATTTTTGAATAATTTTAAAGTTTTGTTATTCTGTTTGTTCTTTTCATTTTTCTATGGGGCGGGGGCGATATTTATTCTAACATGGAATGCTTCGGTTATTGCAGCAGCTGCAGGAATCTTTATTAAAAATGCTGTTGCAGCTGGGACACATATTTTAGGTGCTATT
>CAYFNS010000036.1:4022-4801 GCA_964344545.1 Candidatus Woesearchaeota archaeon | reverse complement strand
TCTATGCTTAATAGCTATCCTTATCTTAGGAGTGGCAGGGTTATTGGAAGTTTATTTAACACCTTTATTCTTTACTTAGATTGATTTCTATAGAGTCTTTGATCTACAACTTCTTTCATCTTTTCTAGGTTTGTTTCTTCTCCTAAAAGAGATTTAATCTTTTTTAGGTATTCTTGATCTCCTTTGAGGATTTTGTTGTAATCTATGTAAACGACTTCTATATTTGTTTTATTTGCAAGCCAAGACTTTATTGTTGAAAGATGCTCTTCAAAATAGTTTATTAATTCTGAATCTGAAATTTGATCTTCGGTATCCCTGTTTTTGAGCATTTTTTTTTGGGATGCTAAAACTTCATTTAGATCTCTTTCTATAAATATAATTTTGTAGTTGAATTCATCAGATAAATATTTCAATAAAGGAGAAACAATTTTCACTACTTTTCCTTTAGCAAGATTTAACCAGGAATTATCTTTATTTATTGTTTTCACTTCTTCAAATTCATAATAACCTTTTGGATTATCATCATCTGCTTCCCTTTGATGATCTATTAGGAGCGGGAGTTGTTCCTGATCGAGGTAATCCCGAAATAACAATAATGTCTTGATCCATTTTAATCTAGGTACCCTAGGCCCCTTAGCCTTTCTTCTACTTTTTCTTCATCTTCTTTGGAGAACTCTTCCTCTTTTTCTTCTGATTCAATTTTATCTGCTACTTGGGATAATATGAAATTTACATATTCTTCAATTGAATTGAATTCAGAGGACTTTTCTATTCTCTTT
>CAYFNS010000036.1:585-3994 GCA_964344545.1 Candidatus Woesearchaeota archaeon | reverse complement strand
GAATTTTCTTATTATTTCTTCATTTATCTTAACTTCCATTTTTAACCTCGAGTAAATTCAATATGGTATTCCATAGGTTTTTTAAATGCTTTTTTGTTCTTGGGAATATGGTTAATTATACTCGGAAAGTTGTGGGTGGAGCAGGATTTATCTTGATTTTTTCTTTAATAGGGTCTGTATTTGCTTATTTTTCTAGAGTATTTTTGGCTAGAAACCTTTCCTTGGAGGAATTTGGGTTGTTTTTTGCAGTTTTGGCAATGTTTAATTTCCTTGGCTTGTTTAAGGATTTTGGGCTTGGCCAATCAATGGTAAAATATATTTCTATGTTTAATGCTGATAAGTTATACAATAAGGTAAAAACTACAATTATAATTTCTGGTGCTATTCAATTGGGTTTGACATTAATTGTAACACTATTAATCCTAGGGTATGCTGAGTCTCTTGAGTGTGCAGGGTACTATTTTTCAAACATTTGCAGGCCTACAATCCTTCTTCATATATTCATTAAGGGTTTTCTTAAGAAATGTATTGTATTTTATATTCCTAATAGTATTCTTTTCATTCAATCTTGGAATTATGAGTCCTGCTTATGCTTGGTTGATAACTAGTGTTATACTTGTTTTAGTTTTCTCTCCAATTTTACTTAAAAAATTTAATATTTTTAGTTATGAAATGGAAGATACTAAAAAAATAAGTAAAGATCTTCTGATTTTTGGATTGCCCCTAATGTTAACAATGGTGGGAGGATTAGTGATTAGTTATACTGATACATTGATGTTAACTTATTTTAGATCCCTAAGTGAGGTCGGTATATATAATGTTATTTTGCCCACTGCTTTATTATTATTGTTTGTTGGTAGTTCACTAGGAACCGTTATGTTTCCGATTGGAAGTGATCTTTGGGCAAGAAAGGAAACCAAAAAATTATCATATGGGTTAAGGAGTATGATTAAATATGCTTTCTTATTTATGGTTCCCGTTGCCCTCTCTTTGATATTTTTTGCAGAGATCTTTTTGAAATTATTTTTTGGTCCAGAATATGCTCCTGGAGCGAATGCATTCAGGATCTTGATAGTTGGAGTTTTATTTTATGCTATTGGTCAAATAAACAACTCTGTTATTTCAGGCATAGGGAGGCCACGAAAGGTTACTCAGATTGTTTTAATTGCTGCTGTTTTGAATGTTGTGATAAACTTATTTGCAATTCCTGCATGGGGGATTGAAGGTGCTGCTTTAGCAACCATGTGTAGCTATATCTCTGTTACACTTATGAGTTCTAAACAAATAAACAATATCTTTGGATTGTTGAAATCTGATTTATTTGCTTGGCTAAAAATTGGATTTGGGGGGGCTTTATTCTTAGGGATTGTTTATTTTTTAAGGAGTCTAATTTCTATTAATATTTGGCTAGAAATAATATTGGTTTTGATTGTGGCTAGTGTCGCTTATGTGTTTTATTTGTTTGGTATGAAAAAGCTTAACCTTGGTTGTGGAAGAGATATAAAAGAAGGATATTGTAATCTTGATAAGGTTAATTTAAAAGGAGTTGATGTTGTTCAAGATTTAGAGTCTTTTCCATGGGATTTGCCTGATAATGAGTTTGATGAAGTTTATTGTAGTCATGTTTTGGAGCATGTAGGTGATCTTCTGAGTGTAATGGAAGAAATCCATAGGGTTTGTAAAGATGGTGCAAAAATTAAAATATTAGTACCTTACTTTTCTGCCCAAGGTTCTTTTAATGACCCTACCCATAAGAGGTTTTTTACATATAGAACTTTTGAATACTTTGGCGCAAAGGGATATTATTCTAAGGCAGTGTTTAAAACTTTAAAGAGGAGAATATTTTTCTTTTCTACTAAAAGATTTATGAAAGAAGGAAAGCTATCAAAATTTCTAAATTGCCTTATCAATTTTAATCCAATAATTTACCAAAGATTTTTTTGTTGGGTTTTCCTAGCTTCTGAGATTAATTATCTTCTTGAAGTAAAAAAGTAATTATATTTTTATTTCTTCAATCTTAGATTTTAAGAAATCTTTTTCTTTTTCATAATTTATGGGGTTTGTATATTTAGAATCTTCTTTGAAGATTTTAGTTAATACTTGTCCATCTAAATCCATAGGGAGTGGTATCTTGAACATATGTAAAACTGTGGGCGAAATATCATAAAGAGATGCATTTAATTCCTTTTGAGAGATATTTTTTCCTGATATAATAAGGATACCATCCATTTGATGGTCTGCTTGTACTTCGTTTCCTTTTGGAGATGAAAGTATTTCTTTTGAGAAAAGATAGTTTGTTTTTGCACTTATTGCTCCATCATTTATTATGAACAATATATCTGCAGCATTATTAGAGTAGGGTCCGTTGTAAATTTCTTCTCTTTTAAAAATTTGAACTTCTTTATCTTTAAATTCTTCTTTTAGTGTTGCTATAACTTCATCCCTAACTTTTTCATAATCTTTTTCTTCTACTGATCCATATTTTTCTCTTCCCTTCAGATTAATGAAAATACTTCCCTTCGAACCTAATCCATAAGCTTTTGTTTCTGGCCAATCTATTTTATTTTTTAAGTCTTTGAAGGAATATCCTTCTTGACTTGCTAGGTTGCTTCTAAATTTTCTGGCGTTTGTTTTTACTTTTTTTGAGATGAACTTAGATAGTTTGGTTCTTACTAAGAATCTGTTTGCAGGAACGAATACATACTTTGTAAAGTTTTTTTGATTTAATCCTAATTTTCCTAATTTGCTTGCCTTTACTTCTTTTTTTAATTTAATGAAATTTTTGTTCTCTAGCCAATTATTTGTGTGAAAAAAATTTTCTATCTTTCCCATCCCATGATCAGATACTATAAATAGAGTAGTTTCTTCATCTAATTTTTCTTGGAAGTTTTTCAATCTTTCATCTATCTTAGTAAGGGCTTTTTCTATGTATTCTTTGTCATTCCATCTAAAATGCAAGATAGTATCATTTGCAAATATGTTCATTGCGAAGAAATCAAATTGTTTGTTTTTTAGAATATAGTCTAACTGATCGAAACGTAGGTCTAAGAGCTCTAACATTCTTTTTTCAAAATTAGGGTTTCTGCTATCTAAACCTGCTGTAGTATCTTCTGGCCATTTGAAGTTTTTCCAATCTTTTCTTAGGTGGTCTCCTTCACCAAATTCTATCTCTGATCTAAATGGGGAAGATAAGGGAATGTTTACTAATCCGCATTTATACCCTTGCTCTTGAAGGTATTCCCATAAGAATTTAGCTTTAACATTCTTTGAAGATAAATAATACCCTACTTCATAATTTTTAATTTCACCAAAATCAAAAATTCCATGTTTTCCTGCATTTTTTCCAGTAAATAATGAGGGCCAAGCAGTGCCAGTAAAGGGAAGTATAGTGCTTTTTAGATTACCAAAT
>CAYFNS010000036.1:0-575 GCA_964344545.1 Candidatus Woesearchaeota archaeon | reverse complement strand
GGATTAATTTTATTCCAGGTTCCACCATCGAGACCGATTATAATCACCTTTTGGGACATGGTATACTACCCATTCTCCAAAGATTTATAAATATAATGCTTTTTGGTCTTTATGGATATGGATCTTGTTAAATCAGATATAATTAATTTTTTGCAAAGTTTTCCAGATTTAACTGTAAATGGTGAATCCATAAAAAATAAATTGAAATATGGAGGTTTTCCTATTTGGTGGTTTGTTTCTACTGAATTTTTAACAGATAACCTTCCTAGAAGGTTTATACGTTTTGATACTATAATTAATAATGCAATTTCTGGCAAAAAAACTCGTACATCTAAAATAAAGGATTATCCCTTAAGAAAGTTGTTCAAACTTAATGAATCAATCAAAATATTTATTTCTAAATTTAATAAAAATAATGTTTCTTTAGATTCTTCTAAAAATATCCTCTTTTTAGCGCATACTAATGCTTTGCTTAATTATGGAGGGGTTTGGAATGTAGATAGAATGGAACCTTTGATCAATGAAATTCGAAATGATTCCTCGATTAATGAGTTTATCTCCGTAATCAAGCCATT
>CAYFNS010000035.1:0-6037 GCA_964344545.1 Candidatus Woesearchaeota archaeon | reverse complement strand
GAACCGGGGATCTTCCGCACATGAAACGGACGCATTAGCCAGGCTATGCTATAGCGCCTTAATAAGAAAAGAGAAAAATTTTATTTTAAAAAGGTTTTCATTTTATCTAAGAACTCTTGATTCTCTTCTTCCGTTACAGCCTCATCTCTTTTCCAACTAAATTTATAACCATCTCCTTTATGCCTAGGGATTAAGTGAAAATGTACGTGGGGCACTACTTGTCCTGCTACTTCCCTATTGTTTTGCATCATATTCATCCCATCATTGATACTCAATATTCCTTTGCTTAATTTAAGAATTGCTTCACTTAATCTATCATACTCTTCTTTATCCATTTCATCTATTGTAACAAAATGTTTCTTTGGAATAACTAATGTATGCCCTACATTAACAGGATCAATATCTAAAAATGCAACACAATGTTCGTCTTCATAAATAAAATCTTTTGGTATTTCACCACTAACAATTTTGCAAAATATACAATCTTCCATATTCTAAAAAAACTAGCATTCTATAAAAACTTTACTCTTAAGATAAGGGACCTGTAATCCTTTCTACTTCCGGAATAGTCCTATCTCGCATCCCAATGGAATATTCATGAAAGACATAACAAAATCTTGCTAAATCTCGGGTTCCAGATTCATCAAGAAGCCTAGTGTTTCTTAAATCATCCACAATTATTTGTAATTCAATAGCACATCTTTTATCACTGCCTAAATTCCTCCCTAGATACTCACTCAGAGTAGAATAAATAACTTCTTTGGATCTTCTTTCAATACCAGATCCTCCTTCTAAACAATAAGCACTTGCTTCTAATGAATCTGCTAATTTAAAGAGATCTTCTTTGGACCCTATGCCTCCTCCTTGAAGATGCACACTTGCAAATAATGAATGAAAAACTATATCCTTCCCAAATAATAGAATACTTGGCATAAAAAGGGGAATTAAAATAAATTTATAAAAGTATGGACCTGCCGGGAATCGAACCCGGATCTAGGGACTGCCAGCCCCCTGTGATACCACTACACTACAGGCCCTTATCCATTAATAACTCCAATAGGAATTAATTTAGCAACTTTTTTACCAATTCCAACAGAATCAGTCACTTCAATAACTTCATCGATATCTTTGTATACTGCAGGATTCTCTTGAACAATTCCTGCTTTAGAAGCAGATTTCAAATAAATTTGTTTCTTCTCGAGTTCCTTCTTTATTTCAGATTCTTTGAATTTTTTATTAGCTTCATGCCTTGACATAACTCTTCCAGCCCCATGTGGAGTACTAGAAAACGTTTCATTCATTGCTTTATCTGTTCCAACTAAAACATAAGATGCAGTTCCCATCGAACCAGGAATTATAATTGGCTGCCCAACATCCCTATAAACCTTAGGAATTTCTTTATGCCCGGGGCCAAATGCACGAGTAGCACCTTTCCTATGAACATAAACTTTCTTTTTCTCACCATTAATCTCATATTCTTCAATCTTAGCTATGTTATGCGCAACATCATAAACTAAAGGCAACTCTTTGTCATGTCCAAATATTTTTTTGAATGCTAATCTTGTTTGATATGCAATCAATTGTCTATTACACCACCCAAAGTTTGCAGCTGCACTCATTGCACCCAAATACTCTTTAGCCATATTAGATTTTGTAGGGGCATATGTTAAATTTTTATCAGGTAAACTTTCCACTAAATCTGGAAATTCATCTTCCATCTTTCTCAAATAATCACTACAAACTTGATGCCCCAATCCCCTAGAACCAGAGTGAATCATAACAACAATTTGATTCTTATCATTTATTCCAAAAACCTCAGCAACCTCTTTATCATAAATCTCATCAACATACATAACATCTACAAAATGATTTCCTGCACCTAAAGTACCTAATTGCTTCCTGCCTCTTTTTCTTGCACGAGGACTAACTTTAGAAGCATCTGCAGTTTTCATATGCCCATTTTCTTCACATCTATCTAAATCATCTTGAGTAGCATAATTGTTTTTCAAAGCCCATTGCAATCCTTCATTCAATACTTGATCAAAATCTTCATCACTTAATCTCAAATTAGAATCTTTTCCAACGCCACAAGGAATATGATTAAACAATTCTTCCACTAATTCTTTTATTTTAGGCATAACTTCTTCTTTACTTAAATCAGAAACTAATAATCTAACTCCACAATTAATATCAAATCCAATTCCACCTGGACTAATAATTCCTTCTTCGATATCAAAAGCAGCTACACCTCCCACTGGAAAGCCATACCCTTGATGAGCATCTGGCATCATTATGCTTGAACCATATATACCTGGTAATGTAGAAACATTAGTCCCTTGAGTTACAGAATCATCTTTTTTTATCTTATCTAATAATTTTGGAGAAGCAAATATTCTAACTGGCACCTTCATGGAATCATCTTTATCAATTTCATATACAAACTTTTCAATTTCCTTGATTTCTTTCTTCAATACCATTAAATATCCACAACAACAACCGCTTCATACCCTTTATTAGCTTTCCTAATTTCCATGTCACTATAGGTTACAGCCTTTATATGCCCCTCAACATCATAATTACTTAAATCATCTCCCTCAACAGTGCAATGTAATCTAAAATTTTCATCAATTTTCAAATTTTTTACATTCGATAAAAAGAAATTTTCAGTTTCTATAAAGAATAATAACTCTTCCAGAAAATCATATAACAATCTTTCATAATTTTTTGCTTTAAGTTTTATTTCAAAATTTTTTTTAGCTTTAACATCAGATGTTTTACCCAAAATATTGAACATTGCTATTGCAGAATTACTAAAAACCTCGTCGATATCATTGCCATAAGCAACAAATTTCGCATCTGCAGTATGAGGAAGATATTTGTATTTCATATTAATGTTTTCCCTTAATATCTTTAAATAATTTTCTTAAAAAGAAAAAGTTTATAAACATGTTTTGCAAAATTTAAGTAAGTTTTAAATTAATTTTTAAAAAAGGAGGTGTACCTTAAATGGTCGCAAAGAAAAAAGCAACAAAGAAAAAAACTGCTGCTAAAAAAAGAGTGAAAAAAGCTCAATCAAAATTTAAAGCTGCTAAGAAAAAAGTTAAAGTAGACAAGAAAAAATTAGCTAAAGATAAGAAAAAAGTTACAAAAGCTAAAAAGAGTCTAACAAAAGCTAAAACTGCAGCTAAAAAAGCAGTAAAGAAAAAAGTTGTTAAGAAAAAAGCAGTCAAAAAGAAAGCAGTAAAGAAAAAAGTTGTTAAAAAGAAGAAACCTGTGAAGAAAAAGGCTGTTAAAAAGAAAGCTGCTAAGAAAAAGAAGAAAAGATAATTAGTTATTCTTTTTTCTTATTTTTTAATTTTATATTTCTTTTACCGCCACCCTTCTTATAAACGTTATAACGGGACTTGGCTTTTTTATCTCGTTTTGATTTTCTAGATCCACTTACTTCCATTTTATTCTTTCTTTAGCAACCACTCATTAATTAATTCTTCGAATTTTGCTTTTGGTAAAGCTCCTCTAATGCCTCGTGGTTGTTCACCAGGTGCAATAAATAAAATCGTAGGTATACTCATAATCTCGAATGCGGTTGCTAATTCTCTTTCAGTCTCAGTATTTACTTTGTAAATATTTACCTTTCCTTTGTACTCCTCAGATAATTCATCTAGGATAGGTGCAACCATTTTACAAGGACCGCACCAGTCTGCATAGAAATCAATAATGCAAGGTAATTCTCCCTTATACTTCCATTCTTTTTCATTTACATAATCAAAAACTTTTTCCCTAAATTGTTCTGCTGTTAAATTTTCTGCCATTTTTTCCTCCAAGTTATTTCCAATCAATTGCTACCTCTGTGCCTTTTATGTGTTTATAGGCTTCTAGCCCTGCCTTTGCCCCTTCTCCTGCAGAGATAACCGCTTGTTTGTAAGGGACATTTGAAACATCTCCCGCAGAGAATATTCCAGGAGTTGAAGTATTATTACTTGCATCAATAACTATCTCCCCTTTTTCATTTAATTCAACAAGTCCTTTTAGCCATTTTGTATCTAATTCATATCCAATTTCAACAAAAACACCCTGTAACTTAATCTCTTTCTTTTCTTCTCCTTCTACTGTAAGAGATTCAACAAACTTATCTCCTTTTATTTCTAAAGGCTTTGCGCTAGTTATAATTTCAACTTTTTCTAGCTTCTTAACTTTATTTAATGTTACTTCATCAGCTCTAAAATTTTCACTTCTATTAACAAGGTATATCTTAGTAGCAAAATTATCTAAAAGTTCAACAGCTTCTAAGGCAGAGTTCCCCCCGCCAATAACTGCAACTTCCTTTTCTCTAAATAATGGTGCGTCACATGTAGCGCATGTAGCTACTCCTTTTCCCATAAATTTATCCTCTCCAGGGATTCCTAATTTACGAGGAGTCTTTCCAGAAGCTAAAATAACTGTTTTAGTCAAATATTCTTCCCCATCAACTGATTTTACAACAAATTCCTTCCCTTGCTTTGACACCTCTTCTACTCTTCCTGTAATTATCTCTGCACCAAATTTAATTGCCTGAGATTGGAATTTTAACATCAAATCAGGACCTGTTATCTTATCAACTCCAATGTGATCAGTTAATAAAGCTTGACCTCCGACATCTGCAGTTATTACAAGAGTCTTTAGTTCTTTCCTTCCAGTATAGAGTGCCGCAGTCAATCCTGCTGCGCCTCCGCCAACAATTACTACATCATATTCTTTCATTTTTCTAACGCTTCTTCTATTTTTTCTTTATTAAATCCAATAATTATTTCTCCTTCAATATCTATAACAGGTACACCCATTTGTCCGGATTTTTTAACCATTTCTTCTGCTTTATCATGATCAGTACCTACATCAATATCCTCAAAATCTATTTTTTTATCTTTAAGAAAATCTTTAACCATTGTACAATATGGGCAACTTTGTGTTGAATAAACTAATACTTTTTTCATTTTATTTCCTCCTTAACATGAGTTTATTTTATATTTTTGCATGTGTTTTTTTACAGCATCAAGAATCGGTTCAATCGTATCTTTGTTTAGAGAGTAGATTCTTTGTTTTCCATCTTGTTTTACTGTTATAAACCCATTCTTTACTAAACATTGCAAGTTATGACTTATCCTGCTCTGTTCCATCTGCAAATCGCTTGATATTTGTCCAACATTCTTCGAAGAATCTTTTAAACACAAAACAATACTTAAACGAGTTTCATTATCTAATGTTTTAAAAAATCCTAAATATGTTGTATCAATCATATGATATGAGTATCATATGTTATATATAAAGCTTTCTATTCCAGAAAATCACTCATCCTCTAACTCTTCAAACCTTAAATCTCCACTAAGAAGTTCTCTCATAATCTTCTGAACACCATCAATTTGGATCCTATGCTGTTTCATGGAAGCAACTTCACGAATAGTAACATCTCCTTCTTTCAAAGAATCATGATCAATTGTTATACAGAAAGAAGTTCCAACTTCATCCATTCTTCTATACCTTCTTCCGATTGATCCAGAATCATCATAGACGCAAGCAAATTCTTTTTCTAATTTACTAAACAATTCTTTTGCTAAATCATCCATCCCTTCTTTTTTCATAAGGGGGAAAATAGCAACATCAATTGGTGCAACACCTTTCTTAAAGTTTAACCAATCTCTTTTCTTATCATCAACTAATGAGTTTTCTAATAAAGCATAAGCAGTTCTTTCTAAACCAAAAGCAATTTCTAAAATTGTTGGATATTCTCCTTGTATTTGCATCTTAGTTTTAGAAAATTCAGAATGTCTCTTTAAATCATAATCTTGCCTATCGTGGATACCACAAAGCTCCATCCAGCCATGCCTCTCAGTATTAATTTCAATATCCCATGCATCTGCAGCATAATGAGCAAGTTCAGCAGGATTATGTTGTCTTATTCTAATCTTTTTAGAATCAAATCCCATTTCCCTAACTAATTTATATGCAACAAAATTTGTAAATGCATAGGCTTCTTTTTGCATATATTTTTTCTTGACAGTAT
>CAYFNS010000034.1:4000-6387 GCA_964344545.1 Candidatus Woesearchaeota archaeon | reverse complement strand
ATCAACACTTCCATCAAATGGTCCAGAATTATCATTTCCTAAATCCCCAACCCATAACTGGCTTGCTGCAGTTCCAAGAACACCAGATTCAATTCTAGCAACTTCTAAAAATCCATTTTTATAATACTTAACATTTCCTGATCCTGCATCTTTATCATAAGTAACAGCAATATGTACCCATTCATCATTGTCTATTGCAAATCCTTCTGTTGTATGCCATCCTGCATTATTCCAATCAAATTTAACAACACCATTATCCACTGCAAGCTGATAATTATTCCTATAATCGACAACCCCGTTGATTATTACATTGGCCCAGGGCATATTTGAATCTTGTTTTACCCAAGCCATCAAAGTAATATCATCACCAATAACATATTCATCCGCACTACCTAAGTTTAAAGCGTCATCATCTCCATCAAAAGAATACGATCCATCAATCCTCCCGACATAAGGCCTAGGACAATTCGTACATGAAACAGTATTATCATACTCAGAATAATCTTGATAATCATCATCTAACGGAAGATAAGCAACTAAATTTCCATTTCCTGAAGAAGTTTCACTTGCTAGAGCTTGTATTTCTGCATCACTTAATGCTTTCCCATAAACCTTTACTGCATCAATAGAGCCCTCAAAGTATCTATCATAAAATTGACTTCCCCCAATATACACTGGATTATTATTATCTTGTATTGGCCCGCTAACTGGATTTCGGGTCGCCTCTTCAAAACCATTTACATAAAGTTTCATATTAACTCCATCATAAGTTGCAGCAACATGAGTCCACTCATTTAACGGTATTATTATATCGCCAATAAACCACTCTCTATTATTATCAATTCCTAATCTAAAGTCTAATCTGTCTCCATTATCTCCCCCTAATAACAAACTATAGATAGAGTAAGGTTGAGAAGTTCCCGATTCTTTACTTAAAATTCTTTGATCTCCTTCATACGCAATAGGATTAACCCAAGCAGCAATTGTAATTTGATCTAGATCTAAACTAGAGCTATCTGCAACTTCAAAATAATCATCAACACCATCAAATAAATATGCTCCATCAACAATTCCATTAGTCGATACTGGACAATTTGTACAAGTAACTAAATTATTGTTTTCAGAATGATCATTATAATCATTATCCAAGGGCATATCCAAAACTAAATCAGTAGTATTAGTTGGACAAATTAAATCTTGACCATCACAATCTTGATCTATGGTATCTCCGCATATTTCCAAGGCAGGAAGGCCCACACAATCACAATATCCCGATTCACCACTTGGATTGATAAATGGGTTAGTATCATCACAATCATTACCTGAAGGACAATACATTGAATCAAAAGCATAAAATCCGTCAGCATCAACATCTTCACAATTATAATAGTAACAATTACTTTCATCAAAAGTACAATCAGCATTACAACTTAATGGGGAACCCCCATCATAACCTAAACTAACACAACTTGCACCATTCAAATCACTTAAATCACAATCTTCGAAAATGCCTTCATCATTAGGCCGTTGAACAACTCCATCTCCACAATTAGTTAATGGGGTTCCAGGCATAATTGATTGTATTTCTAAATCACTTAAGGCCCTATTATAAATTCTTAAATCATCAACAGCACCGTTATAATAATTACTTCCATCTGGACTTCCACCCACCCAAGCTTCAACACTTGGATCTGCATCAACTAATCCAGGGCTAGGATGCAATGCATTTCCAATCTCAACACCATCTTTGAATAACTTCATTATATTTCCATCATAAGTTGCTGCAGCATGTATCCACCCTTCTTCATTTGTGGCAGTTCCAGCAATTAAAGTTTCAGTAACTCCACCAGATTTTAATCTAAATCTTAATTGGTTACTACAATAACTCAACATCCAATAATGATCTGCCTCTGCAGTCCCAGTGGCCTTAGAAACTATTCTTGGGCCACATCCTTCTGCTCCAGAAGAAGCATCAACCCATGCTGCAAGAGTAATCCCAGTTCCAACAACATCCATATTATTCAAATCCAAGTAATTGCTAACACCATCAAAAGAATACGCGCCATCTACCTGGCCTGCAGTTTGAGTTGGACAGTCCACACATGTTACAAGATGATTATAATCAGAATAATCATCATAATTATCATTTAAAGGAAGGTGCAAAACACTATCACTTGTAATAACTGGACATGGATCAGTACTAAATTCAGCACCACAACAATATCCTTCTCCAGGATTATAAACTACTCCTCCACAATCGCAAGTAGAGATAATTTCACCATAATTACAACTCTGTACTACAAAATTTACAGCCAGCTCATTATTACTAAGCATATTAATACTAGAATCATCAACTACACTAACATTGAAAACATATTCAGGGTCTG
>CAYFNS010000034.1:2379-3990 GCA_964344545.1 Candidatus Woesearchaeota archaeon | reverse complement strand
ATCAATCCATTCAGCCTCCCAAGAAACAGTTGCAATTCCTCCACTAAATGTTGTACTTGCAGGAGGATTACTCAATTGAGAAGTAACATCTTCATAATTATTCACAAAAGCATCATACTCTAACATTTGAAAATTCACTTGTTTACCATCGCAATCACTGCCTTCTACAACTAAACTAACTTGATTTCCCATATCAATATTTATAGTACTCCAATACGCATCATTTAGTAAACAAGGCGCTAAAGAAGAAGTACTCCATTCATCATTCCAACAATAACCATAATCTCTTGTTGAACCTCCACATTCACACATAGACATTACTGCACCATTTGCACATTGAGTCAAACTTGGAATTTCATTCCATATTTCAACATCATCTATTTGAACAGGAGTTGAACTACATCCCGATTCACCATGTAAAAACCTCTTCAATCTAACATAATCTGGAAGCCCATTAATATTCGCACCTTGCCAATCTAAAACTAATTGATCATCAACCCATCCTTGGATACTTGCTTCTCCCAATCCATTATAATCATAATTTACATAAAATTCCATTTTATGCCAAGCACCATCATGAATATCAACAGAAGTTATAGGATTCAAATAATCATTTAAAACAAAATTCTCATAAGTATGTGCAGACATTGGGTCATATAGTCCCCCATTCTTATCAAAAGCAACATAACCATTTTCTGGGATCCTGAACCAATCAACAATTAAAAATTCCTCATTTAAAGCAGAAGATGAATCATATTTTGTCCAATATTTTACATATATTTCTTTAGTAGCTTCAACAGGATTCATCAAATCATGTTCACTCCCACCAACATATAAATCAATATCATAACAACCATTCAACCCCGTAACAGGATCTACTGCAACAGAACAAGCATCAAATCTTAAAGAATAATCTCCATTTTGAGATTCGAAATTTGTAGTGGTCAACGCTTCATATCCATTCCCTGAAACACAAGTATTGTCATTTGAAACAGCTGGAAAAAATGTATCCGAATAATCTTGATCTTCAAAATCTTCTTTCCAAATCAAAACAGCGTCAACAGAATAAATAGAAAATAACAATAAGCCCAATACTAATAATATACCCCTTTTCATAATATTTTTCATTAAAACTACTTTGAATAAGTTTTGATGCGTTAACTTTATATACAAGAATTTTCAATTTTAATAAAAATGAGGTTGAGTGTTCTTATAGGTGGAGCTGCAGGCCAAGGCATTAATAAAATTTCTCAAATAATTTCAGAAATAATGGCCAAAAGAGGTTATTATACTTTTAACTATCGTGATTATCCTTCACTTATTAGAGGGGGACATAATTTTAATGTTTTAACTATTTCTAATGAAAGAGTTGGCAGTCATGAAAGTAAAATTGATTTCATAATTGCAATGGATAAAAAAACTCCCAAAATCCACAAAAAAGAACTAAGAAAAGGTGGAATAATAATCACCGATAAAGGCTTTGAAGATTTAGGAATAAACCTAAATGTTGCTTTAGCAGGAGCCTTCATAAAAATCCTTGGAATAGGAAAAAAACATTTACTAAACGAAATCAAAAGAACATTAAATTTCCCTGATTCAATAAAAGCTGCA
>CAYFNS010000034.1:0-2369 GCA_964344545.1 Candidatus Woesearchaeota archaeon | reverse complement strand
CAGAAAAAGGATATGATTCTCAAGAAATTAAATTTGATATAAGAAAAGTAAGAAACAAAGTTAAAATCCTAAGTGGTTCAGAAGCAATTGCAAGAGGGGCACTTAATTCTAAAATTGATAGATACTTTGCATACCCAATGACGCCATCAACCGGAGTATTACACGCATTAGCAGCAAAACAAGATAAAAAATTTATGGTATTCCAACCTGAAAACGAAATTGCTGTTGTAAACGGAGCATTAGGCGCATCCTTCACAGGAGCAAAAACAATGATAGGAACTTCTGGAGGAGGATTTGATTTAATGAGTGAAGGTTTATCTCTCCAAGGAATTACTGAACTTCCTTTAGTTGCTTACTTAGCTTCTAGACCCGGACCTGGGACTGGTGTTCCAACTTATTCTACTCAATCAGATTTAAACATTGCATTAAGGGCTGGTCACGGAGAATTCCCCCGTGTTGTAATTGCACCTGGAGATCCAAATGAAGCAATAGAAAAAACAAACGAAGCATTCTACCTAGCAAATAAATTCAATTGTTTATCTATTGTACTGGCAGATAAACATTTAGCCGAATCAGAATTTAGTACAAACAAAAAACCTAAACGATCAATTGTAAAAGCTTCTAGTTACGAACATAATAATAAAGGAGATACAACCGAGGATCCAAAGATAGTTAAGAAGAATCAAGAATCAAGATTAAAAAGATATTCAAAAATCCAAAAAGAAGCCAAGAAATTTGAAATGATAAAAATTTATGGCAAGAAAAATTCTAAAAAACTAGTTGTTGGTTGGGGCTCAACAAAAGGAGCAATCCTAGATGCAATCCAAGGAACCGATTACAAATTCTTACAAGTCCTTTACATGTCTCCAATGTCTAATGAAATTAAAAAAGAACTAAAGAAAGCAAAGAAAGTAGTTCTAGTTGAAAATAATCTTACTGGACAACTTGGAAGAACAATTAGAGAAAAAACTGGAATACAAATCAAAAATAGAATACTAAAATATGATTCACGTCCATTTTTATGTGATGAACTAGCAAAAGAAATAAAGAAGGTGTTAAAATGAGAGACATAGGAACTAAATACGAAAATACTTGGTGTCCAGGTTGCTATAATTTCATGATCTTAGAATCAGTAAAAAGAACTATTGGAAAGTTAATCTACAAAGGTTACAAACATAAAAATTTTGCAATGGTTACTGGAATTGGATGCCACGCAAAAATATTTGATTATCTTAATTTATCTGGATTTTATGGATTACATGGTCGTGTATTACCCACAATGCTAGGAATAAAAATTGGAAATCCAAAACTAGATGTAATTGGTTTTGCCGGAGACGGAGATACTTATTCTGAAGGTCTTGCACATTTCATACAAGCCTGCAAATACAATGCAAATATGACATTAAAACTAGCTTTAGCTTCTGGAGCAACATTTGTAGCAAGATGTAATTCTAAAGATATTAAACATACTGCTCAAATAATGGAACAGGCAATTAAACATAAAGGATTTTCATTCGTAGAAATAATCCAAACTTGTGTAGTATTCAATCCAGAAATGGATAACTTAACTAAATATACTTACAAAGTTAAGAATGGTTCAGACATGAAAAAGGCATTACAATTAACAAATAAATGGGATTACAATTCCGGGAAAGGAAAAATTCCTGTTGGTGTAATTTACAAAGAAAAAAGAAAAACTTTAGAGGATAATTGGCCTCAACTAAAACATGGCAGATAAAAACAATATCGAAAAAATTACTTCAGAATTAAAAAAAGGAGTAAAAATGATTGCTCTCGTTGCGCCTTCTTTTGTCATTGAATTCCAATATCCAAAATTAATTACTCAACTTAGAAAATTAGGTTTTGATAAAGTAACCGAACTAACATTCGGAGCAAAATTAGTTAATCGTGAATATCATGATCTGTTAGAAAAAAACAAGAAAAAATTAATAATAAGTTCTCCCTGTCCTGGAATAGTTGAACTAATCAAAAAAAGATATCCGAAATACAAAAAAAATCTTGCTTTAGTTGATTCTCCGATGGTTGCTATGGGGAAAGTTTGTAAAAAATACTATCCAAAACATAAAACAGTATTTTTATCTCCTTGTGATTATAAAAAAATAGAATCTTCAAAAACAAAATATATTGATTACGTCATTGATTATGAACAACTACATGATTTAATTAAAAAAAATAAACTAAGTTCTATTAAATCGCCTAAAAATGAAATGTTCGATAAATTCTATAATGATTACACAAAAATTTATCCATTATCTGGAGGACTTGCAAAAACTGCAAAAGTTAAAGATATTCTAAAAAAAGATGAGATAAAAATATTGTTCATATCAGCGATTGATGTAACAAGTGAA
>CAYFNS010000033.1:1511-6420 GCA_964344545.1 Candidatus Woesearchaeota archaeon | reverse complement strand
ACACTTCTTAACTCCAACATTTAGAGGACTACTTTCTAAAGATGTTCCAGAACCAATGGTAGAATAAAAAAAATAATTTTAAGCTACTCTTTCGCTATCAGCTTGTTTTTGAGCAGCTTCTTGTACTTTTCTAGCTTCAGCTTCTAGATCTACTCCTAAATCTTTCAAAGCCTTCATGTGTGCTTGTATTAATTGTTCAACAATACTAAGCATTTTAGCTAACTCATTTCTTTCATTTCCAAGAGTATTCAGTGCTCCTTTATGGAACCCAGTCAACTCTTCCTTTGACATTTTTTCTTCAGTCATTTTTTCTCCTTATTTGTATTTAGATATTTGTTTTATTATTGCTTGAGAAATAAAATCCTCTTCATCAGCAAATAATTTAGTTTTTTCAACTACTGCTTTAACACTATTCATTAATTGTTTGGGTATTTTCACCTCAGCTGTTTCCATTTAATACACCTCTCTCAATAATGAACAAAAGAATATTCACTCATATATAAATATTTAGTAAAATGGCCACGCACTATGTCCAAATTGCACTAACATATCAAATTTCAAATCCTTCAACCCTAAAGGAGTATCACAAGCACCCCAACAACTACCACTCCATATCACAAAATCACAATCTACTTTAGATTTTAATTCTTTAACTGCTTTAGTTGCTTCAGGTTTTAATCCATCTGGGAATTGTAAGCAAACTAGTTTAGCTTTTTCCTTTTTAATTTTTGCAGCCAGCTTATCTAATTCTAAGTCATATTCCATACTTTTCAATAAACTAATAATTTTTTAAAGATTACTATATTTACAATATAATGGCAGATAGAAAAACTAGGTATCCTTGTGGTGGATTTGATGAACTACAACAAATACCTCCTGGACAAAGTACAGATGGATATTTTCCATGTTTATTCAATGATGTTCAACACACTTGTTATATTTGTCCAGCAGATGATGAATACCCAAGAATTTGCCAAGAAGTTTATAAAGAT
The DNA here is from genome assembly GCA_964344545.1 of Candidatus Woesearchaeota archaeon. Lineage (GTDB taxonomy): Archaea > Nanobdellota > Nanobdellia > SCGC-AAA011-G17 > PNOQ01 > JABJPM01. The sequence continues at coordinate 5,428 of CAYFNS010000033.1, read as the reverse complement.
TTAACTGCACTAATAGTAGAGGCTCATGCATTTGCAGATCAAGAATTAGCAAAAATAGAGGCTGAAAAAAGAGCTAAAATGAGTTTAAAGGATAAGGTTATAAGCAGATTCAAAAAGGAAGGGGGAGAAGATGAACCAGGAGAAGACATTCAATCAGAAAGTCTATGAAATCTGTAAAACAATCCCTAAAGGAAAAATTTCTACTTATCGACAAATTGCTTTAAAATTAAATTGTAAAGCTTATCGCGCAGTTGGCAATGCACTAAACAAAAATCCTTATGCTCCCGTAGTACCTTGCCACAGAGTTATAAAAACAAACGGAGAAGTTGGTGGATTTGCTTCTGGAACTAAAAATAAAATAAAACTTCTCAAGCAAGAAGGAATTGAAATAAAAAATAATAAAATAGATCTAAAAAAATATCTCTATCACATTATTTAACTACGGTCATCTTGGTAGTATAAATGGGGTTTGCAACCTGAATTTTAGATATAAATTCCCCCTCCTCTGTTTCAATATCAACTACATATTTAAAGTCAAAACTGTATCTTAAGATATAGACCCCTGAAGCAACGTCCTGCCCATTCCTGTCTCTTAAATCCCATTTTTCTTCTCTGAAACCTGCACTACCAGGATCTACATTTATCTTTTTCACAAGCTTACCAGAGATATCATAAATTCCTAAATCAAAATTAGATCCTCCTCCTTCAGGCACATAATATCTAACATTAGTATAACCACTCCCCGCAGGGTTAGGATAAGGAGTAGGTAATGGACCCATATTACGTCCCTCTTCTAATGTAATCCCAGAGATACCGCTACCATAATAAGTATTTGAAGGGTCACTCCAAGGCCCTTGCCTTCCTTGTGCATCAATTCCGGCAACTCTCAGAGTCACACCAGTAGACAATAATGGATCTGGAATATTAAACACCATGCTAGTATCTGGGGTTGTACCTGCAAAACTCCAAGGTCCTCCTCCAAAAGTAAGCTGCAAAGTATAAACATCTACAGGAGTTCCATATGTTGGGGGACTCCAACTGCCAACAGCTTCCTCTCTCCCATCCGGATCTACTAAATTCATTGGATCATTACTTACATATACATAAGCATGATTATCTTTAACTGGATCAACGGAAGTAAACTTCCCTAAATTGGGATCATAATATCTAGCTCCAAAATAATAAAGGTCTTCATCAAATTCTTTCCCTGTAAAAGAAAATACATTACCAATTGTAATTGGTTGACCAAATGGCAAAGACTTAGAAGCCATGTCATCACCAATACGATCTAAATAATAATATTTAACATTGCCATCAGAAGTAGTTGCAATTAAATTATCCTCTGCATAATAAAAAATAGACTCATCTCCAGGAATATAATAAGGCATACTAACTTGATCCCTTGCATTAAATACACCATCTATTGGAACCATAACTTTATCTGAAGAATAAGATAAAGTTCTTGACTCAAACATATCTTCAAAACTCATAGCTTGAGAGGATACAAAAGGAACGATAAATAATACAACTAAAACCAATATACCTCTTTTCATACTAAAAAAAATAATTAATAATATAAAAACTTATTGGATTAACTTAAACAACTCAGACAAATTCAATTCAAATCCAACAACTGGATTCTCTAAACTAAAGTTTCCTAAAACCTCTGGATGCACTTCCCCAATATATGCAATTTCTTTCCTCTTCACACTAACCCTAGCAACTCTTCCAGGAATAAATGAATCATGTGCAGCAACTTTATAGTTTCCTTCTAATCCTAAAGCACTAAACAAAGAATCTAAAACTTGTCTAGCTTCTGTATATGTAACCTTAGTATCACAAATTAAACACCCTAATCTTGTTTTTTCAGCAGGAGTAAATACACTGCCCGCCTCAAATATCTTTTGAGGAACCTCATACTGTCTATTGTTCCTAAACACATCTAATAATGAAGGGATCATCCATGCACGCATAACATTATATTCTTCATTTAAAGCATTATCAATCTCAACTAATTTCATCTTAACTTTCATATTCTTAGTTTGATCATCTTTCTTTGCCAAATTATAAGTGTTAGTTTCTAAAAATCCAAATCCAACTAAAATATCTGCAATTTTATTTTTGAAAGCTTCAAATTTATTTTCTTCAGCAACACACCCAAAATCACTTAATTCTGGTTCAAAATTTTCATAACCATATCCCATTCTTTCTAAATATTTCTTAACATCACTTTCTTTTAATTTTAAACCTAAAACTTGAGCTACATACTTTAAATCTAATTTCATTTTTCGGGAATCTAAATTAGGATAACTTTTTCCATCAACGCTAACTGAATGAACTTCTGCTCCCCTCTCAGAGAAACCACTAACTAAAATATTCAAAGCTTGTTCACACGCATTTAAATCCAAACCTGTAACATCAATAAATAAATTCTTAGTATGAACACCAACTTTTGTATCCTCAGAATTAATTACAGGAGGCATACTCAAAACCTTTTGATTACTATCTAGCCAAATTGGAACTTCCTTAAATCCATTTAATAAATGAGCGAAATCAACACCTTTTGGATGGTCTTCTAATATTTTATTTACACTCATTTCACTTTCCATCTCTAATGGAATAAATCTGAAAGATCTTGGCTTTGTAGTATAAGTTAAAGGAAACTTGATAGTATCTAAATCATAAACTCCAATTGATAGTTTTCTTCTATTTCTTCCCAAAGTTGTATGCAATTTTTCTTGAACTTGCATTAAATATTGTATAATTAAATTATTCAACTTAACATTCTTAACAACAGCACAAACCATATGGGGACGTACTTTTTCAACTTTTTTATCAACTTTAACCTTATAATTTGATTTATGAACATTATATTTCTCTAATCCAGTATTAATTCCCATAAATGAAGATAAAGCTTTAGCAAAACCTGCAGCAGTTAGCATATCTGGTCTATCTGGGAAAACCTCTACAACAATCTCTTTATCATCCATACTTTCTAAATCAGTCCCAATCATAGATATTCTATCTTTTAATTCTGCATCAGAAACTTTCTTTCCAAGCATACCTAAAATATCTTTTTTATCTAAAGTTATTGTTGGCATTTTATTCGTCCCAAATAATTCCCTCCCAATTATTTATACTTATCACACAATTTTGTCTATGAGTATTAATTGTTTCTTCCCACTTTGCTTTTTGGAAAACTCCATAATAAGGAATTCCAGAATATTGAATCTTATCACATTCTTCAACTTCAACATATTCTCCCTCATTTAATCTAATTGATATATCTGCAATTGCACAGTTTGGTTCAAAATATTCTTTCTCATCACAAACATTTTGTAATTCTTCTAACTCTTCACGAGTTTCCATTACTTGGAATCTTTCTACAATAGCCATATCCTCTCTAACATCAGCAGATACTCTCATCCCTGCCAAAACTAATACAACTAAAATAGTCCCATTGATCATTAACTTTTTACCCAAGATTTCATCTCCTTCAATTGTTTTAGATCATTTCTATAAAAATCTCTAAGATCTTTTATTCCATAATAAGGCAAAATAACCCTGCCCAGTCCAAATCCCCAAGCTAACACAGGAACATATTTCCCTAACAATGGTTTAACAACACCAGGTCTTAAAATTCCCGCTCCACCTAATTCAATCCACCTATCTTTTTCTTTCAAATAAACATCAATTTCTACAGAAGGTTCTGTATATGGAAAATACGCAGGTCTAAACCTTACTTTATCATATCCCATTTTCTCAAAGAACTCTGTCAGATATCCCAATAACTGTTTAAAATTAGCTTTTGGATCTACAACAATTCCTTCACTTTGATTGAACTCAAATAAATGACTCCAATCTAAAGCTTCATTTCTAAAAACTTTTCAAAATTGTTTGTGCATAATGGTAAATAT
>CAYFNS010000033.1:0-1501 GCA_964344545.1 Candidatus Woesearchaeota archaeon | reverse complement strand
TATAATTTCTTCCAATTGAGAAGAATTTTGCAGGATAATCAGATTCTTTTAATTTAGCTATTGTTCTAGCCGACAATACAGTAGTATGGGTTCTCAAAACTAACTTCTTAGCAACTTCCTCACTCCATTTGTATTTCCAACTCTTTTCATGTTGTTTCTTTACAGCATCAACTAGTTTTTTCTCAGGAAGTTTTGCAGTTCCTTTTAAGAAGAATGTATCTTGCATCTCTCTTGCCGGATGATCTTGTGGAACGAATAAAGCATCAAAATTCCAGAACTCACTATTGATAACTGGTCCAGTCATTTCTTTGAAACCCATACTCAACCATACTTTCTTTGCATAGTTTTTAGCTTCATTAACAAAATGCCTTTTTCCTGGATAAATCTTAGGAACATTAATCTCAACATCATATCTTCTAAATTTCTTTCCTTTCCAAGATCCATCTCTAATCATCTTAGAATTTAAAGCATCAATCATATTTTTATCAATTTTAGCTTTAGTTAATTTGCTTCCCAAAGCAGTTAATTTAATTTTTTTATTTTTTTTAACAATAACACTAACTAAATCTTTTCTTTTCAATAATAATTTGAATAGTTTCTTTTCGTTTTGATTTAATTTTTCAATTTCAATTGGTAACTTTTTGAATAATTTTTCTTCATCTCTCTCTAATTTTAAAAATTCTTTACCTTTAGAAGTAATTCCTATATCCTTGCCCATAGAAATTGTCCCTCCTCTTTTCAACAATCCTAAAGAAACATTTAATTCTTGAGTTGTTAATCCTGATTTTTCACCAATTTCATTTAGTGTCAAAGCTTTAGTTTTAATAACTTCTAAAAATTGTTTTTCTGGTAAACCTTTACTCAAATATTTTTTACCATTCTCACCCAATTCTAAAATTTCAATATTATCTTTTTCAGTTTTCACTACACCCTTATTCTCAAACCATTGTAAAGCTCTAGAAACTTCTATCTCTTGTAATCCCGATTTTTCCTCTAATTCTTTCAAACTCTTACATTTAGTTAAAAAAGGTAGAACTTTCCTCTCTAAAGGATGTAAACCTTCAGCTAACTGACTAACACTCATAATAGAAATAAAATTGAATCTTATTTAAAAAACTAATGTTTTTACAAATTAGGATAATCTTTTGGATGCATCATATATTGTGCTTCAGAAGTACATTGCAATAACAACATTAAATCCTGAACTTCTTCAACATCCATTCCATAAATAGTTGCAGCTTCAACATCTAAAACCGCATAATCAACAGGATTTTCAGAAACTCTTCTAACAATTCCTTTGCATCGATGAGGATGCCAACCGTTTCCAATTGAATCTTGAAGTGACATTTTTAATAAAGTGAATTACTCCTTATTTAATCTTTCTGATGCCCTTCTAGTTCTTTCAAAAGTAATTTCTGCTTTTCTTAGGATATACGACAAAGGATCTCTCTCCGAACTAAATTCATTAACTAAATCAGGATCATCTTCAGGAAGTTCTGTA
>CAYFNS010000032.1:4489-6453 GCA_964344545.1 Candidatus Woesearchaeota archaeon | reverse complement strand
AAAGAAGAAATAACAAACTTTATAAACCAAATATTTATCTAAAACACTATGGCAGATAACAAAATACAAATGCCTTCTGGAATGGGAGGATTAGTAAGATATTCTGACGAATCCGGTTCTAAGATTCAATTCAAACCAGGAACAGTTATAGTATTCATAGTATTAATAATAATCATAGAAGTTCTTCTACATGCCTATGGGGGCAACTTAATATGATGCCTGGCATGAACCCTCGGCAGATGGGTAAAATGATGCAAAAGATGGGCATAAAGCAAGAAGAAATTGAGGCTTCTGAAGTTATAATTAAAACACCTGGAAAAAATTTAGTTATAAAAAACCCAAACGTAACAAAAGTAGATATGATGGGTCAAAAAACTTTCCAAGTAATTGGAGAAATTTCTGAAGAATCTCCAATCTCAGAAGATGATATAAATACAGTTTCTGAACAAGCCAATGTTTCAAAAGAAGAAGCAAAAGCAGCTTTGGAAAAACATAATGGTGATTTAGCTGAAGCAATAGTTGAATTATCAGAATAACTTAATTTTATAAATTTTAACTACCTCCTAAATATATGGAGGAATTCAAAAATTTAGTCCTTGAAGCAAACAAAAAGTTACAAATAGCAGATCATATGGCATACATAACTTATCCAATGCTAAAAGAAACTAAACTTTTACTAACAATTCTAGAAAATCTAGATCGTTCTCTAAAAGCAGCGTTAAATGCTTACCTCCACTACGAGAGATTATACAAAAGAATTTCTCCTTACCCAGATCATTTAAAAACAAAACTTGAAGTTTTTGAAAGAGGGCCAGCAAGAAGATACTCCCTACAAAATTATTCTAGATTAATAATAGAAATACATAATATTTTACAAAAATATAAAGAATCTCCAGTATCGTTTACAAAAAAAGAAAAACTAGTAATTTGCAATGGAGATTACAGAATGAAAGTTTTAGAGATTTCTGACGCTAAAAACTACTTAGCAAAAGCAAAGCCTTTTATATTAAGACTGTCTAATATACTAAAAGAAAACGATGCCATTACAAGACGCTAAAGATGAAATAAAGAGGGCCGACCATCTGATTTATGTAAGTTTAAAATACACAAGAACTTGCGATATCATATTAAATATATTCAAAAGATTGATTGCTGCTTACGACCATGCAATCCTGGCCTCTCTAGAAAGATCTAAGGAAGAGGGAAAGACTTCTGTTATTCCTGAGTCCAAAGTTTTACGGGCAGAAATGCTTTATAGACTAAAGAGAAAGTTTAAAGAAGAACTAGATCATTACTTTTTTATGAAAAAAATCGTTAATTCTGATTTCGGTAGGAGAGAAGAATACCGAAAACACGTGACAATGCTTTGTCACATTGAACCTGAAAACACAGTTGAAGTTGATGTCCCAAGAGTTATGGAATATTTTGAAGTCACAAAAAGTTTTATTAATACAGTGGAGGATTTTGTAAGATGACTCATTACGTTGGAATTTTGTCTGGAAAAGGAGGAGTAGCTAAAACTACTACAGCTGTAAACTTAAGCGCAGCAATGAATTATTTTGGAAGAGATGTTGTATTGATGGATGCAAACTTATCAACACCAAATGTTGGTTTGCACCTTGGTGCACCAGTTGTACCAATAAATTTACACCATGTCTTAAAAGGAAAAAATCATTTATCTGAAGCAATGTATATGCATCCTTCAGGAATAAAGATTGTACCAGGAGGCTTATCAATCCCAGATCTAAAAGATGTTAAACCTGAAAACCTAAAACAGGTTTTACCCGTATTAGATGGTATAACTGATGTAGTAATAATTGATGGCGCAGCAGGACTTGGAAGAGAAGCACTTTCCTTAATGAATGCAGTGGATGATTTAATTGTTGTAACAAATCCTGAATTACCTGCAGTTGCAGATGCATTAAAAACGGTTAGGGTTGCAGAAGATTTAGGGAAAAACGTTC
>CAYFNS010000032.1:0-4479 GCA_964344545.1 Candidatus Woesearchaeota archaeon | reverse complement strand
AATTGTAGTTGCAAGAACTGGAAATGAAGGAGATATATCAAATGCAAATTTAGGAACTTTATTAGAAAAACCAATTTTAGCAACAATCCCTCATGACAAAGCAATTAGGCATAGTTTACTAAAAAAAGATCCTGTAGTTTATTCTCATCCAAGATCTAAAAGTGCAATTGCATACAAGAAGTTAGCTGCAGAATTAATTGGAATTGACTTTGATGAAAAACCACAAAGTAAATTTTCAGAGTTCTTTTCTAAGTTAAAAGGAAGATAAATTTATAAATAAACATTCTTTTATTTTATTATGAAAGTTTGGGTGATATTCGTATGTCTATTGTTTATTTCTATGCCGTTTTCTACAGCTAGAGAAATATCAATTCCAGAATTATTCGAAATAGAACCAACTTCAGTAATACAAGATGGAAAAGAGGTTTATTACTATGCTGGCTCTAAACTCATAGCAATAGGTAATAAGTATCAATACCAAGATAGATTAAACACAAACATTAATTCTAAAACATTGCCTTTTGGACAAGAGATTTCTAATGATGAGAGGTTCTCATTTACTGGAAAAGAATTAGATAATGATTTATATTATTTCAACGCGAGATATTACGATTCAAATTTAGGTAAATTTACTTCAGTAGATCCTGTGCCTAGTGAGCCACCCTATGCCTATGTACATAACAATCCTTTGATGTTCGTAGATCCAACTGGAACACAAACCGGGCTTCTTGAATTAGCACCAAAAGATCCAGGCACTGCAGCAGCAGAAGCATATATGGTTACTGAAGGTGGAAGATTACTGCAGCAAGCGTTAGCTTCTCCAAAACCTTCGCCACCACCCTCAGGAGTTCCTTGGTGGGGTCCTTTGGCTGCCGGAGTAGGAACTTTTTTGACTGTTATGTTTTGGGCAACCCCCTTAAATGAGGGAGAAGATGAATGGCTTAGAGAGTATGACTCATCTAACCCTTATGCAGATGTCCATTACAAAGGAGATTATGGGCCACAAAGCGAGGGATATCCTCAATGGATAGAAGAATTAAGTGATGCTCCAGAAAGTCCTCCTACAACTGGAACAAGAGGAAGGCCTCCAAACACAAGATTAACTTTTATGATTGCATATTTACCAGGAATAGAGGATAGTACAATTTACCCCTATCAACATTCCTTCCCAAAACATCAAAAAATCCTTTTTTCGCCCAGGCTACTGCTATAATGCCCGGAGCACCAGTAAGTTATAATGCTGCTCAAGATTTATTGAATCAATTGACTAGTCAAGCAATGGCATCGCCTCACTATGGATTAGGAGAGGGAGGTGCCTTGGATCAGCTAATTAGTGTTGCAAGAGGGTATTTATCTGGTGTTGGTCCAGAGCATTCTCTTTCAGGCAGAATGATGGGACCTGGCAGGGGAATTGAAGAACTCCCCGCTCCAATGTTACTTTATGCAATGCCTGCATTAGATGGCGGAGGATCATGGGGCATTTTTGTACAAAATAAAAATCTTCCATCGGCAGGATCTGCTTCATTAAGAAATGCAGCATTTTAAAAATCATAAAAGATGGTAATAAAAAAAGCTTATAATTATATGAAGGATAAGGACGACAACAGCTTCAAAAGACAAGCAGTCAATAACATTGCAGACATTCTTGTTGAATTTCCTTTATTGTTATTTTTAGACACAATCTTCTTTGGGATCCCTTGGACTATTGCATTGGGTACAAGATTTTTAGGTGTGGGAACAAAATGGATTGGATTTGGATTATTTGATAGATTTTTAAGAAGATTTTCTAGAGGAAAATATAAAATTTCAGATGCTAGTGCAGAAGAAAAACAAGGTGCTCACGACACCGTACACGGAGTAATAAAAGGTTCAGTATTGGCTCCAACTGGATACGTAGTAATATATGGGTTTTTAGAACTACTCTCTAAGATATTTACATCTATAGCTTCTCCAACAAGCGCAATTTCATTTGGGAATATGATTTTAAGACTAATGGGTAGGGGTGCAATAACAGGAGGGTTCTCAGAACCACTAAAAGCTTATACAGAATCTATTGGCAGGGATCTTGCAGGAGTAGATAAATCTCTTAGAATGCCTAGCTGGTTACAAAGACAAAGTAGAGAAATAAAAAGAATATTCATAATATTAATAATTATGATATCTATAATTTTAGTTTTCTTAATTTATGCTTTAAATCAAGTAATTTAAGAACGAATTTTTTCTCGTATTCTTTCTTGAGATGCAACATATATTTCAGCAATTCTTAAAGCTTCATCTAAAGTAGTTAATGCTGTTAGTGGGATTTCATGTCTAACTCTTGCATCTTTCCTATCACTATACATTAAATTTGAATCATATGGTTGATTTGTCATTTTATTCTCCTCTATTGACAAAATATTTTACACCTTTAGTTGCTAATGTTCCTAAAAATCCAATTATTCCTGCAGGTACTCCAGGATTTGTAGTTTCTCCAAAAATACTTCTTATTCCATCATAACCGTTTTGCATTGTTGAAATAACTGGTTCTAATGCACCACTATAATTTTCTGCATTTGCTAATTCTCCACCAAAACCATAAGCAGCAATACCTGCTAAAAATGGGGCTGCAAACTTTTCAACATCTTCATTTTCGATGCTTCTATCAGCATAAGTCATAGCCACAACCGGTGCAGCCATATCAAAAACAGGATTTAAACTATTATCTCCAGTTAAAAGAGTTACAAGGTTTCCAGCTAGATTTATACCTGTTAAAATTCCTGCAGTATTCAAACCTTTTCTAACCGTATCATTAGCACTATAAAGTTCTATTGCCTTATCCTTTATATCTGAAAAAGTCACCATTTTTCTATATATTATCTTAATTTTTCCCTATATAAACCTTTCTATTTGTCACTACTAGAAAGAAATGACAAATATTTAAATATAAATCTACGAAAAAAATACTATGAAAAGAGCAATATTATTACTAGTTTTATTCATAATTTCAATTAATTTTGTAAATGCAGAAGCAATTGTTGCAGATCACAACGCAGTTACTGATTTTGATAACATTCCAGAATACTGGATAAATGAAGTTAGACAAATGAGGATTCAAACTCCTGGTCAAAGTCACACTCAAGCATTAATTGGGAGAGAGGGTTCATGTGATGGAGGCTTAAAAGATCTTGAACAAGAATTAGGTCCACTATACGCAGTTGAAACCGTTTGTAGCCCTTTAGATGAATCTGCCGACGATAGATTAACAGTAGTCAAAGCACAATATACTGGAAGATCTTGGGGAGGTGGTTATCTATGTAGATATGGTGACAGAGATTATTGGGCAAGAGATTCTGGAAGAACCGTAACACAAGATACATTTGATCGAACAATTATAGATGATGTTCATTTTGATGCCTCAATTTGGCATTGGTGTTGGGATATAATCCAACCTGATTCAGTAAGCACAGAAAATCCACCACCAGATTTTCAAACTTTCAATAATGAAAGAAGAGATACATATTTAGCAGCAATTGATCAATTCAATAATCACATTGTTGATACAGAAGTATTTTTCGTAACTTCCCCAACAGATCGTTTTTACACTCCAAATACAAATTACATTGGTGAAGATGGATTAAGGGTAAATGAATACAACCAAGATATTCGAGATTATGCAATTGCAAATGAGGGATATCTACTAGATTATGCAGATATAGAAAATTGGAATCTAGATAATACTGAACAAAGAATTGAACAATGGAATGGTAACGATTTATATTTAATGCATGAAGATTATGAAGTAAATGGCTGTGGCCATGTTAGCGATAGTTTAGGAGTAAGAAAAGCAAAAGCTTTCTGGTGGATCTTAGCAAGAATGGCCGGTTGGGATGGTACACCTGCATGCCAATCCAATGAAGATTGCGGTGTTAATGGACTATGTATCGAAGGAATTTGCCAAGTTGCAGAACCTTTTTGTGGAGATGGAACTTGCGATATAGATGAAGCTTGTTACACTTGTGCAGAAGATTGTGGAAAATGTGGCAAAAGAACATCAAAACCCAATATATATCTTTCACCCTCAAAAAATTGGTTGAATAAATTATTGGAATTATTTGTTCCAAGAATATAAAACCAATAAATTTAAAAGCAAATCACTAGATAACTAAAACTACTTATGGTGGTAATAGTTTAGTGGTTAGAATGTACGGTTGTGGTCCGTATGGCCCGAGTTCGATTCTCGGTTACCACCCTCTTATTTTAAAATGGAAGAAAAATCTATTTGGCAAGAATTGAAGCAAATGACAAAGATCTCTCTACTCTTTTTACTTTTAATTTGGAAATATCACAATTGGAAAGAAAGAAAAACGTTGCGAGAAAATAAAATCCATTATCAAAAAGAATTTTAGAAAACTTTATAAAGTATATACTCTAGTATACATATAGAAAAATGAAACTATTAACTCAAGAGGCTAAGGCACAAAAAGGTGCTGATTGTATTCA
>CAYFNS010000031.1:0-7157 GCA_964344545.1 Candidatus Woesearchaeota archaeon | reverse complement strand
ACTCGAACCTGCGTAGGCACTAAGCCAATAGGTCTTGAGCCTATCCCGTTTGACCACTCCGGCACACCTGCATATAATTTTATTGTTTTTAGATTGTTTAAAAAGATTATGGAAAGGTTTTTATTTATTCTTTTTGTTTTAGTTTTATGCCAACTAATGTTACATATGAATATGAGAATGCTGAAAAAGAGTATTTAGAGGCAAGTACGTTTTCTCAGAAAATAAAATGTTTGCAAAAAATGCTAACAACTGTACCTAAACATAAAGGTACCGAGAATTTAAGAAATGATATTAAAAGAAGAATTTCTAAATATAAAGCATTAGTTGAAAGAGAAAAGAAAGTTTCTAAATCTGGTGGAAGAGGAGAATCAATAAAAAAAGAAGGGGCAGCAAGAGTAGTTTTGATTGGAGTTACTAATTCTGGAAAATCAACTTTGTTGAGTAATGTTACTAATGCTAAACCTTTAGTTGCTGATTATGAGTTTACAACTAAAAAACCTGAGATTGGGACTATGGATTATGAGGGAGTTATTTTGCAAATTATTGAGATTCCTGCAATTACTGAAGACTATTTAGATAAAGAAAAAGGTCCAGCGTATATGGGAATAATTAGAGATTCAGATTTGATAGTTATTGTTTCTAAGGATAAAGAAGATGTTAAATTAGTAAAAAATGAATTAGTTGATGCAGGTATTAAATTCAAGGGGGTTATTTTAGACTCTAAGGATGAAAAGGCTAAAGAAAAGATATGGAAGAATTTGGGGTTAGTTTATGTTTATACTAAATCTCCAGGGAAGACTAAGGATTTTCCTCCTATTGCTTTGAAAAAAGGATCTGATGTTAAAGAATTGGCAATGCATGTACATAAAGACTTTATTAAAAAATTTGATTATGCCCGGGTATGGGGAGATAGTGCTAAGTTTGAGGGTCAGAGAGTTGGATTGGGACATGTTTTGAAAGAAAAGGATATTGTAGAGTTACATTTAAAGTAAATGGAAAAACTTATATCCAATTAAATTTAAGAATTAGTAAAATGTTAGAGCTTGGAGGTGGAATATTTCTGGATAATTTTGAAGAGATCGAGCCAGGTAGATTAATTATAGTAAAGAAAATTGTAGGCAATTATACAAAAAATATTTCTGAAAATTTAGAAGGGTTTGAAAAAATAACCATCAGTCTTGAAAAAGGGAATAGCTATAAAGTTGTTGTAAAGGTTAATGCGGGAAAAGAATTAATTTCTGAAGGTGAAAAAGAAAATTTATTTTTTGCTTTAGATGAAGCACTTTCGGGAATAAATGAGCAGATTACTTAATAAAAACATTTATAAATAGCATAATTCTTCGATTTAACTGAGGTAATTTAAAATGCAAAGAACTGGCGGTTATAGAAGAAAAACTCGAAGTAAATTAAGGAAAAACGTTAGAGCTAAAGGGAAAGTTGCTATAAGAAATTTTTTCCAAAGTTTTAATGAAGGAGATAGAGTTAACTTAGTTGCTGAGCCAGGAGTTCAAAGAGGAATTTACCACCCTAGATTCCATGGAAGAACTGGAGTCGTAACTAGTAAACAAGGAAATAGTTATTATGTTAAAATCAAGGATGGAAATAAAGAAAAATCAATAATAGTACATCCTGTTCACTTGAAGAAAGCGTAAAAATGGAAGTAGTTGAACAAAAATCAATAAGTTTGCCTGAAATGGAAAAACACATTCAGGAAATGAAGAAGCGAGATAAAGAACTTAACTTTAGAGCTAAGAAAGTTGAGGAATATCTTAAAACTGTAACTAAAATAAAAGAACATGAAAAGCTTGCAAAAGAGCTTGAAGATGCTGGGATTTCAAGATTGAAACCAAAGCATATAACACTGATAGTCAATATTTTCCCTACGGATGTGGATAGTTTAAGATCTATTCTATCTGGAGAGAATATTACACTCAAAGACGAGGACTTGAAAAAAATAGTGGATATTGTGATCAAGTATGTCTAAGAAAAATGATGAAACAAAGTGCGAAAGAGGAAGTTGCAATAGTATTGGATTTTCTTCCGCATGGGTACCCTTTCGATTCGAGACCTATGCACCAGAAGACAGCAATAGCTCAAGCTATAGGGAGAGATTTTTTCACTCTGCTAGAACTGGTTCCCAAGAAAGGAGAATTTCTTCAACCTCATGAAGAAGTCTACATTGGTGAAGGTAAGAGAGATAAGATACACCATATTATGGGCAAAGTGCCTCTTTCGAAATTGACTCAAACAGCAAAGATGGAGTTGGATTTTGTTGTTGAGAAAATGGTTGACAAGAACGAGAAAAAATTTGTTGACTTTTTCAATAACGCAGGGCCAATAAACATGAGATTGCATCAAATGGAGTTGCTTCCAGGCATTGGAAAGAAACATACAACAATGATCTTGGATGAAAGAAGAGACAAACCATTTGAGTCGTTTGAGGACATCAAGGAAAGGGTAAAATTGGTGCCTGATCCTAAAAAAACTATAATAAGAAGGATATATGCTGAGTTGAACAACGAGGATAAGCATAGATTGTTTGCACAAGCATAACAAAACCTTTTTAAATAGACCAAAAACACAATAGAAGAAGATGTCAGAACAAAAAGCAAAACATATCATTCGTGTATTCGCGACAGACCTAGCTGGAGCTAAACCTGTTGGGCATGCATTGACTAAAGTTAAAGGAATTAGTTTTGCAATGGCTAATGCTATTTGTACTCTTTCTGGTGTTGATAAATTCAAGAAAGCTGGATTACTAACAGAAGAGGAAGTAAAAAAGCTTGAAGATACTATGAATAATTTAGATAAGTTCCCTACTTGGATGTTAAATAGACAAAAAGATTATGATGAAGGGAAAGATGCTCATTTAATGAATGTTAATTTAAAATTAAGAACAGAATTTGATGTTAAAAGATTAAAGAAAATCAAGAGTTATAGAGGTATGAGGCATGCTGCTGGATTACCTGTTAGAGGCCAAAGAACTAAAGGACATTTCAGATCTCAAGGTAAATCTCTTGGTGTAAAGAGGAAGAAGAAGTAAAATGGGACAAACTAAAAGACTAAGAAAAAAGTATGAAACTCCTGCGCATCCGTGGCAAAAGGATAGAATTATTGAGGAGAAAGATTATATTCGGTCTTATGGTTTTAAGAATAAAAAAGAGATTTGGAAAGAAATTGGGAGATTAAAGAAAGCTAGAACCCAAGCCAAAAGAATTATTGCTAATAAATTATCTGAACAATATCAAAAAGAAGGTAAACAATTATTAAGTAGATTAGTTAAATATGGTTTATTGACTAAAGAATCAAAAGTTGAGGATGTTTTAGGGTTAAAAGCAACAGATTTCTTTGATAGAAGATTACAAACTCTTGTATTTAAGAAAGGATTTGCTAGATCTGTAAAACAGGCAAGACAATTTATTGTTCATGGACATGTTATGATTAATGATGAGAAAATAACTGCCCCATCATATATGGTTTCTCTTGCCGAGGAATCTAAATTAACATTTAGCCCACTTTCTAATTTATCTAAGGCAGATCATCCGGAAAGAGTTGTTTTAACTAAGAAAGATGAAGCGATTTTAGAAGAAACTAAAGCAAAAAAGAAAGATGCTGAAAAAGCTAAAGAAGCTCCTAAGAAAGAAGAAGCTAAAGTTGAAGAGGCTCCAAAAAAGGAAGAAACTAAGGCTGAAGAAGCTGCTAAAGAAGAACCAAAAGCTGCGGAGGCTAAAGCTGAATAAAAATGGTACCGCCTATGAGAAAACAAAAGAAATTGAAGTGGGGAATTGCCCACATTTTTGCATCTTATAATAATACTATTATCCATATTACTGATATTACAGGAAGTGAAACTATAGCAAAAGTAAGTGGTGGAATGGTTACTAAGACTCACAGATTGGAAGCTAGTCCAACTGTTGCTATGACTGCTGCTAAAATGGCTGCAGAAAATGCTATAGAGAAAGGAATTAATGCTTTACATATTAGAGTTAGAGCTCCTGGTGGACAAAACGGTCCAACAAGTACAGGCCCAGGTGCTCAAGCTGCTATTAGAACTTTAACTAGGGCTGGTTTGAGAATTGGAGATATTGAAGAAGTAACTCCTATTGCTCATGATGGTTGTAGGAAAAAGGGAGGTAAAAGAGGTAGAAGAGTTTAAAGATGGAAGTTAGTCTAATCAATAAAACAGATGAAAAAGTTGTATTAGAGTTTAGTAACACAAATGTTGCTGAAGTTAACACTTTAAGGAGAATGATAGTTTCTGAAGTTCCTACTATGGCAATAGAGGAAGTTGAATTTATAAAAAATGATTCTGCTTTGTTTGATGAAATTTTAGCTAATAGACTAGGTTTAATTCCTTTAGTTAGCGATTTAAAAACTTATAGTGAAATTGATAAGTGTAAATGTGAAGGAAAAGGATGCCCATTATGTAGGGTTGAATTTACTTTGAAGGCTGTTGGTCCTTGTACTGTTTATGCTTCACAATTAGAATCTAAAGACGAAACAATTAGGCCTGTATTCAAGGATATGCCAATTGTTAAACTAGTTGAAGGTCAAGAGTTAGAATTTAATGCTGTTGCAATTATTGGAAGAGGCAAAGAACACATGAAATATGCTCCTGCTGCTGCTTATTACACTCATAAACCTAAATTTACAATAAATAATGATCCTAAAAAAATAGAACAATTTAGAGATAAATATCCTGAACAAGTATTCAAAGATGGGAAATTCGATGAAGATATTTTGTTGAAAGAAGGATTATATGATGCTTGTGAAGGTGTTAATGATGATTTGTTGAAAATTGATTATGAAGAAGACAAATTTTTATTTTTTGTCGAATCTTTTGGTCAATTAGAAGCAATTGAAATAGTAACATCTGCTTTGGAGAATTTTAATCATAAGATTAGCGAATTTGAAAAAGCAATGAAATCAGGGAATTCCCCTGAAAAAGTTATCAAAGGAGCAGTTAGTGCTGCTAAAAAGGTAACAACACTCAAGAAATAAACCTCGTATTAATGCGCGAGGGTGCCGGAGTGGTCAAACGGGCATGGCTAAGGACCATGTGGCTTAGTGCCTACGCAGGTTCGAGTCCTGTCCCTCGCATAAGAAAAAAATGAAACAATTGATGAAAACAGACAAACACCTGGTAAACTTGATAAAAGAAATCAAGGAACATGCAGCTAAAGAGAACTCTAACTTTTGGAGAAGGATTGCTAAAGAATTAAGTAAATCTACTAGAAGGAGAAGAACTTTGAATGTTGCTAAGATTAATCAATATACTAAAGATGGAGAAACTATTGTAGTTCCTGGAAAGGTTTTGGGTGCTGGTGATTTAGATCATAATGTTAATGTAGCAGCTTTACAATTTAGTGAATCTGCATTATCAAAACTAAAGAGTACAATGACAATTGAAGAATTGTTAAAGAAAAGTCCAAAAGGTAAGGACGTGAGGATATTAGGTTAAAATGAAAGTAATAGATGCTTCAAATTTGATTGTTGGAAGAATGGCTACAGCTATTGCTAAGATGGCATTAATGGGCGAAGAAGTTAATGTTGTTAATTGTGAAAATGCTGTAATGACTGGCAAGAAAAAAGAAGTATTAGAAAGAATGAAAACTAGAAGAGAGAGGGGAGATGCTTTGAAAGGACCTTATTTCCAAACAATGCCAGATAGATTTATCAGAAGAATAATCAGAGGAATGTTACCATATAAACAAGAGAAAGGAAAATTAGCCTTCAAGAGAATAATGTGTTATATTGGTGTTCCTGAACAACTTAAAGATCAAAAATTAGAAACAATTAAAAACGCAGATATTTCGAACAGTACAGCATTATCTTATGTAACTGTTGGTAGAATATGTGCATTCCTTAAAAAATGAAGACAATACACAGAGCTGGAAAGAGAAAAACTGCTATAGCTAGAGCTACTATGAAAGCAGGAAAAGGAAATGTTAAAATTAATTATCAAACATTAGAAAATTATACCCCTGAAATAGCAAAAATGAAGATAATGGAACCTCTTTTGTTAGCAGGAGATGTTTCAAAGAAATTTGATATTACAGTTAATGTTCAAGGTGGAGGATGGCAATCTCAAGCGGAAGCTACAAGATTGGCTATTGCAAGATGTTTAGTTGAAGCAAGCAAACCTTTAAAGAATAAGTTCTTGGAGTATGATAGAAACTTATTGGTTGCAGATACTAGAAGAAAAGAAGAATGCAAGCCAAATGATTCTAAAGCTAGAGCTAAGAGACAAAAGTCTTACAGATAAAGATGATAATTCCAGTACGATGTTTCAGTTGTGGAAAGCCTGTTGGGCACTTATGGGAGAAATACCTAGAAAGAGTTGAAGCAGGTGAAGATCCTAAAAAAGTTATGGATGATTTAGGATTGTCAAGATATTGCTGCAGAGCTTTATTTTTGGGACATGTAGATTTATTGGAAGATATCTCACAATTTAAAAAGTTCTAGTTAACTTTATAAATTACTTCTTATTGATTTTTTTATGATAATTCATGATAATCTTATAGTTAATTACGATTCTGTTAAGCCTGATTTGGTTGAAAGGTTTCGAGAAGTTAGTGATGATTTAGAGTTCCATGTTTTTGGTGTTACTGATGTGGTTGGTCCAATACATCCTTCTGATTATATGACTTGGGAGAGAGTTGAGCCTAATGTTCGGGAAATTAAAATTAGGGATGGATGGACTATTAAAAACCCCTTTGTGTATGCTGATTTAAGTTATGCTGGGAGATTAGGGTCTAATAACGAAGAACATCTATTATTTATGCCTCGAGAAGGATGTGGTGAAATGGGGATGACAGATCTTGCTTTTGTTGATGTTTCTAAGTATGGTTTAAGATTTTCTGGAAAATCAATTATGGTAACTCAAAAACGTGCTCAATTCGAAAAGAGACCAATTGTTGTTAGCTTCTTTTCAGAGTATGTAGATTTGGAACACCTTAAACAGTAGTTTTTTATATACTCTTTATCTTTTTTTATTATGAAAATTTGGGTGATATTATTTTTAATTTTATTATTACCTAGTGTTTATGCTGTTGATGTTTCTATTCCAGAATTATTTGAAGTGGATAAATCATCTGTTGCTTTGGATGGAAAAGAAGTTTATTATTATGCTGGATCTAAATTAATAGCAGTAAATG
>CAYFNS010000030.1:4378-7552 GCA_964344545.1 Candidatus Woesearchaeota archaeon | reverse complement strand
ATAATTTTAATCCATGGTTTTCAAGCTTTTCCTACAAAATTAGAAGACATAAAATTAAATTATTTACCAATGTTAAAAGAGAGATTTAATACATTAATTGGAATAGAAGATCATACTGCAGGAGACTCCAAGTTTTCTAAAATTGCCCCCTTAGTCGCAATTCCATATAAAGTTTCAGCAATCTTTAAACATTTTACATTAGATAGAGAAGAAAAATTAATTGATTATGAATCGGCACTAAACCCTGATGAACTGAAAGAGTTAGTTGGTCTCATCAGAGGTACCGAAGAAATGATAGGCTATGAAGAAAATATTACCTTCAGTGAAGATGAAAAAAAATATAGGGATTATATAAAAAAGAGATTAGTTGCAAATAAAGACCTAGAAGAAGGATCAATATTAAAAGAAGAAGACCTAACTCTAAAAAGATCAGAAGGAGAATACTATTCCAAAGATAATCTAATTGGAAAAAAGGTTCTTAAATTTCTTAAAAAAGATGAAGCAATTTTCCCCGAACATATTGAAAACTCAAAGGAGATCTAAAAATGTCAAAAAAAATAAAACCCAAAATCACCCCAACCGTAACCACTTCTGGAAAAGAGGAAGGAGACTTATACCACTATAATGCTGCAGACAATGCAGAAATGCTTGAAAGGTGGGAAAATTATCCCCAAGAAGACATAGTTGAAGCAGTACCAATACAACTCGACATAGAAACAACAAGTGTATGCAATTTACAATGCCCCATGTGTTTCCAATCTAGTGATGAAACTAGGCCAACCAAACTAAACATGGAAAGGGAGTTATTTGAAGAAATAATAGATGAATTTAGTGCTAAAGGGGGAATGTCCATAAAAATGATGTATAGGGGAGAACCTCTAGTTACAAGGGACATTCATGAGTGGGTAGCATATGCAACAGAAAGAGGAATTCAAGCTTGTTTCAATACAAATGGAACGCTACTATCCCCTGATAGATCTCAAGAATTTATAGATGCAGGGCTTAGACAAATAATTTTTTCCATAGACAGTCACATCCCTGAAGAATATAATCAAATAAGAAGACCAAATGCAAATAAACTAGGTAACTTTGAAAAAACGCTTGGGAATGTTAGAAAATTATCAGAACTAAGAGATCAAGCAGGAACAAAGTATCCTATAATTGAAGTATCAAGGGTAAACCTTCCTGAAACAAGGAGAACTGCCAAAGACTTTTCAGATTTTTGGTTAGGAAATGGGGCAGATTATGTCTCTATGGTTGACCTAAATGATTACAGCCTAGAAAAAGGGCAAGGAACTCTAGTTTCTACAGATTTTGCTTGTGAAATGCCTTGGCAAAGAATGTTTGTGCTCTCTGACGGACTAGTAACCCAGTGTTGTGGAGATTTATATCAAAGATTCCCGCTTGCCCAATTAGCTACCCAAGGTAATGTAAAAAAATACACTCAAAGATTAGAAGAGATTGCCAATGGCACTACACAACCAGGAGAAAAAGTTGAATTTGAATTATTATCTCAAAAAGACTTAGAGAAGCATGTTATTGGAACCGTTCAAGATGATATGTCAGTAGGAAAATTAAGAATGAGGGTTAGGGGAATTACTGGAGAAGTAAGTCAAGTTCCGATAACTTCTAGTGTAGAAGAAGCATGGAGAGGGCAAAGATCAGAATATATGAGACAAGTAAATCGAGAAGGAGCAAGTCATAAAATTAATGCTTGTAGAGAATGCGGTTACAGACAAACTACAATCAAAAAACATGGTCTTAAATACGAGATAAAAGAATAATAAAATGCAAAAAGGATTGGTTTTGGATGGTAGAAAAATAGGGGAAACTCACCCCTGTTTTATTATTGCAGAAGCAGGAGTCAATTTTAATGGTGACTTGGAAATAGCAAAAAGAATGATTGATGTTGCTGCAGAATCGGGAGTAGATGCAATAAAATTCCAAACTTTCGAAGCAGAAAAGTTAGTAACTCAAAATGCCAGTGCTGCAGACTACCAAATAGAAAATACTCAGAAACAACAAAGCCAATTTGAATTACTAAAAAAACTAGAACTAAAAAAGGAATTTCATAGTATACTAAAAAGCTATGCCGAAAATAAAAATTTGATATTTCTCTCGACTCCTTTTGATGAAGGTGCAATAGATTTTCTTGATGAGCTCGGCGTAAAAGCGTATAAAGCAGGATCAAGCGAACTAAATAATCTTCCTTACCTAAAAAAGATGGCGAAAAAGAACAAACCAATGATTGTATCTACAGGAATGTCTACAATGAGGGAAATAAAAGAAGCTCAAGACGTGATAACCGAAGCAAATAACGATTTAATCTTCCTACACTGCACAACAAGCTATCCTTGTCCATTAAACGAAGTGAACCTTAATGCAATGAACAATATAAAAGAAGAAACAGGATGCTTAGTAGGATATTCAGATCATACAGAGGGGATTCTGGTTCCAATCATTGCTGCTTCAATGGGGGCTACTGTAATTGAAAAACATTTCACCTTAGACCGTACCATGGAGGGGCCAGATCATCTTGCTTCAATAGAACCAAACGAGTTGAAAGAGATGGTAAAAAAAATTAGATTAGTTGAAAAAATTAAAGGAAAATTCGAAAAAGAACCCACCCAATCAGAAAAAAGAATACAAGAAGTAGCGAGAAAAAGTATAGTTGCTGCAAGAGATATTGAACCTAATACCCAAATAGAAGAAGAAATGATTGTTATCAAAAGACCTGGAACAGGAATTTCACCAAGATATATGGATAAAATTATTGGAAAAAAAGCCCAAAAGAAGATAAAAAGACATGATATTATCGAATGGGGCGATATATATTGAAAAAGGTAGTATACATATCTGGAACAAGAGCAGACTACGGAATTGCAAAGTCCGTATTATTATCAATAAAGGATAGTAAAGAATTTGATATAGAAATAATTGCAACGGGCATGCACCTTTCAGAAGAATTTGGCCATACGGTCAAAGATATAGAAAAAGATGGATTCAAAGTCCATAAAATAAATTCAGTTTATGAAAAAGATAGCGCAATATCCTCTACTAATTTTTTAGGATCATTTATAGAAAAAGGGGGCAAGAAAATTAAAGAGATAAGCCCCGAGTATATTATCCTTTTAGGCGATCGGGCAGAAATGCTTGGTGGAGCAATAATAGGGG
>CAYFNS010000030.1:2001-4324 GCA_964344545.1 Candidatus Woesearchaeota archaeon | reverse complement strand
TTACATTTAAGAGCAGGAGAAGTAAGCTCAACAATAGATGATCCAGTAAGACATGCAATAAGTAGATTATCTCATTTTCTGCTGGCAGCAAGTAAAAAAAGTGCAGAGAGATTAATAAAATCTGGTGAAGAACCTTGGAGAGTATACAACGTAGGAGCACCAGATCTTGACCTAATCAAAAAAGCCAATATATTTTCCAAAGAAGAGATTTATAAGAAGTTAAATCTTGATCATAAAAAAACAGCAGTAATAATCCAACATTCTGTAACTAGTGAAAAAGAAGAAGCTCCACAACAAATAAAAAACACATTAGAAGCGGCTCACGAGATGGGCTATCAAATGGTAGTTGTATATCCAAATTCAGATCCAGGCGGAGAAAAAATAATCGCAGTAATAGATAAATACAGAAAAAGCATGAACCTCAAAGTCTATAAAAATATAGAATATTCTTTATTCCTTAATTTATTGCAAAATGCAGATGTATTAATTGGAAATTCAAGTGGGGCAATAACTCAATCTGCTATAATTGGCATTCCTGCAATAAATATTGGTACGCGACAAAGAGGGAGAGAAAAATCTGAAAATATAATTTCATGTAGTTACAGCAAAGAAGAAATAAAAAAAGCATTAAAAAAAGCATCAAACCCTAAATTTAGATTATTTTCAAAAAAATGTGCTAGTCCTTATGGAGATGGAAAAACAGGAGCAAAAGTATTAGAACTATTGTCCGAAATGGAACTAGATAAAAAATACCTACAAAAAAAATTGACATATTAAGGAGATTAAAATGAAAGTTATATACATGGGAAGAAAACCTTCTGCAACAGAAGGATTAAAGTATCTAATTGAAAAAGGAGCGACAATTCCAGCAGTGGTTGCACCCGAAGGAGATAATTTACACTGGAAAGAAAATAGATTGATAGATTATGCAAGAGAAATGAACATCCCAGTAACAACAGACACAAGCCTATACAAACAAATTAAGGGAAAAGAAGTTGAATCTCCAGTAGATCTAGATGGAATCGATCTTGTTGTCTCATTCTTATTCTGGAAAAGGATAAAACAACCTCTTATAGACCTTCCAAATATAGGGTGTGTAAACTTTCATCCCGCCCCGCTCCCCGAGTTTAGAGGACTAGGAGGTTATAATGTAGCAATATTTGAAAATTTGCCTTATTGGGGTGTATCTGGTCACTATGTAGATGAAGATTTTGATACAGGAGATTTAATAAAAGTAAATAGATTCCCAATAAATCCTACAGAAGAAACAGCTTTTTCATTAGAACAAAAAACTCAAGGACATTTAGTAAAATTATTTAAAGAAGTTATCGATCAAGCACAGGATACGGGAGAATTACCAAGGTCCAAACAAACAGAAGGAAGATACCTAAACAGAGATGATATGGAAGGTATTAAAAAAATAGATCTAGACAACGATTCTCCTGAAGTTATATCAAGAAGAATAAGGGCTGGGTGGTACCCTCCTTATCAAGGAGCTAATATCACTATAGATGGAAAACAATACACCTTGGTTGATGAAACAATACTAAAAGAGATAGGAGAAAAATATCATGACTAAAAATATTGGAATTGCGAAACCCCATATTGATAAGAAAGATATAGAAGGGGTAATTAAAGTTCTTAAATCAGGGCACTTAAGTCTTGGGCCCAAATTAGAAGAATTTGAAAAAAATTTTGCAAATTATGTAGGCACAAAATATGCTCTTGCAGTTAGTTCAGGAACAGCAGGCTTACACCTATGTATGAAAGTTCTAAATCTAAAAAAAGGAGATGAGATAATAACAACTCCTTTTAGTTTTATAACCTCCTCTAACTGTATAATTTATGAAAAAGCAAAGCCAATATTTGTAGACATAGATCCAAAAACACTCAACATAGATCCAAAAAAAATAGAGAAAGTAATAACAAAGAAAACTAAAGCAATATTACCAGTACATATATTTGGAGAATCTTGTGAGATGGATGAAATAACTAAGATATCAAAAAAATACAAAATTCCAATTATAGAAGATGCTTGCGAAGCATTAGGGACCAGATATAGAGAGAAAAAAGTGGGTTCTTTCGGATTGGCTTCAGTATTTGCCTTTTATCCAAACAAACAAATGACTACTGGAGAAGGAGGCATAGTCTGTACAAACAGCAAAAGAGTATATGAAGAAATCAAAAGCCTAAGAAACCAAGGAAGAGCAAATAACCTACAGTGGTTAGACCATGATAAAATAGGGTATAATTATAGATTGAGTGATATAAGTTGCTCATTAGGAATAACCCAACTAAATAAAATTGATTTCATAATAAAGGA
>CAYFNS010000030.1:0-1991 GCA_964344545.1 Candidatus Woesearchaeota archaeon | reverse complement strand
AAGGAAAGAGAAAAAATAGCTAAACTCTACAACAAAAAACTCAAAAATTTAGAGGGAATAAGAGTTCCCCCACTAACCAAAGACAAAAGTTGGTTTGTTTATACAATAATCCTCAATAAAAAATTTGATAGAGATAAAATAATTGAAAAATTATCAGATAAAGGGGTAAGTACTAAACCTTACCTCCCTTCAATTCATTTACAAAAAGCATATAAACAGCTGTTTAATTACACCAAAGGGGATTATCCAATCAGTGAGGGGGCAAGTGATTCTTGTTTAGCATTGCCCTTCTTCATAGGAATAACTGAGGAAGATATAGATTATATAAAAGAACAATTAGAGAGCGTCCTAAAATGAGATATTTCAAAAACAAAGATATCCTTGTAACAGGAGGAGCAGGATCCATAGGAAAACACCTTGTCCTAGAATTATTAAAACACAAACCTAAAAGAATAAGAGTTTTAGACCAAAATGAAAATGCTCAATTTTTCTTGCAACAAAAATTAAAGGGATATGATAATGTTAGATATATAATTGGTGATATAAAAGATTTAGAAAAAACTAGAACTGCTTCTCGGGGAGTAGATATTATTTTTCATTGCGCAGCGTTAAAACATGTTCCTTCTTGTGAATATAATCCTAACTCTGCAATCCAAAGCAACATAGTGGGGTTGCAAAATATGATAAAAGCTTCAAAAGAGAATAAAATAAAAAAATTCATATACATAAGCACAGACAAAGCAGTAAATCCTCAAAATCTAATGGGTGTAACAAAACTTCTTGGAGAAAAATTAGTTAATAATGCTACTGTAGGAGAGACAGATACAAAATTTGCAACAGTAAGGTTTGGCAATGTAATCAATTCAAATGGTTCAGTACTCCAACTTTGGAGATCCCAAATAAAAGCAAATGAACCAATAACAATTACTGATCCCGAAATGACTAGATTTTTTATGACAATTCAAGACGCAGTTTGTTTAGTCTTGGGTGTTGCAGCCAAAACAAATGGAAGAGAAACACACATATTAAAAATGCCTTCCATAAAACTAATGGATTTAGCAAAGGTCATATCTGAAAATAAACAAGTGAAGATAAAAAAGATTGGGATAAGACCTGGAGAAAAACTATACGAGCAACTATTAACGGAAGAAGAAGCTAAAATTGCAAATGAAACAAAAAACTCCTTCGTAATCCAACAACAAATGCTAACCCCTCATTATATTAAATTCACAAAGCAAAAATTCCCAATAAAAAAAGAAAAATATGATTCAAGTGAAGCAGAATTATTAACAAAAGAAGAGATAAAAAAATTAATCTACAAGAAATCTTCAATCCCTATTCTTGATTAAATTCAAAAACTTATTAACATCAAACTTATGATAATATGTTTTCAAAAACTTTTCCTGGTTCTTTCTTATTTCTTCTTTATCAAAATCCAAATATCTAGAATCAAATTTATTCACATCAACAGAAACACCAATCTCATCCCTAGTAAGAGGGTTAAAATAATCTTCCCCAAAATCTACAGCTTTTATTATTAGAGTAGGTTTCTTTAGTAATGCGGCCTCAAAAGAAGATGTAGATCCAAAACTAATCACCAATTTAGATTTCCTTATCAGGGTATAAAGGTCCTCTTTCTTCTGGTTTTGTATAACTTGTATATTATTGCAAGATAGTTTGTCTTTAATTCTTATGTACTCATCTAAGAACTTTTCATTAGGATGAAGTTTAACTATGAATTCTTCATCTCTATTTTTAAATTGAGAAAATATTTTTTCAATATATCCAAAATAAGTTTTTTTATCCAGAAAATTATAATCAACATAGGGAGAGGTTAAAAACAAAATAAAGTCCTCTTCAACAGGTCCTTGAGGAGCATTTATATTTCCTAAAAAAGTAGATCCAACCACGTTTACTTTATCTTCTCGAAAAACTTTATTTTCAATCAAAAGCTGTTGAAATTTGTGATTTTGTGCACAAAATACTAAGTT
>CAYFNS010000029.1:5629-7631 GCA_964344545.1 Candidatus Woesearchaeota archaeon | reverse complement strand
ATCAAGATTATTGAGTTCAATGAAGATCCCGTTAAGTTTATAAGGAGCTTCATTTCACCAATCAAACCAAAAAACATAGAAAAAGAGGATAATATCGTAAAAATTGAGGTCGAATCAACAAAAGACAAAGGTTTATTAATAGGAAGAAACGCCAAAAATTTAGAAAACCTTAAAAAGCATGTACAAAAGTATTTTGTAGAGATCGAGGATATAAAAATATTATAAAATGGTAAAAAAAGGCAGAGGACTTGGAGCTGGAAAGAAGTTAAAACAAGCAAGACATACAGCTAGATGGAAAGATAATAAGTTCAAAAGAAAGGCTCTTGGACTTAAAAGAAAATCTGATCCACTAAAAGCAAGCCCTCAAGCAAAAGCAATTGTATTAGAAAAAACACAAATTGAAGCTAAGCAGCCAAACTCAGCTTTAAGAAAATGTGTAAAATGCCAATTATCTAAAAACGGAAGAAGAATCACAGCTTTCGTTCCAGGTTACAACGCTATAAAATTCGTAGATGAACATGATGAAGTAGTTGTAGAATGTATCGGTGGAGCAAAGGGACGTTCTAAAGGAGATTTATCTGGAATTAGATGGCAAGTAATCAAAATTAACGATCAATCACTTAAATCATTAGTATCTGGAAAGGTTGAGAAAGGTAGAAGATAATGAAATTATTCAATAAATGGGAAACAGATAAAATAGTAATTAAGGAAAAAGCCTTAGTACCTTACATAAACATACAACAAATGCTTGTTCCAAGAACTGGAGGAAAAGCAGCAGAAGGTCAAAGAGTTTTCACACAAAAAACCCACATTATTGAAAGACTAATGAACAAAATTATGGTTCCAGGTCATAGAGGAAAAAAACACAAAATTACTTCTTATCATATAACTGGAAAAAGTACAAAAGCTTACAAAGCAGTACAAAATTGTTTCGATTTAATAGAAAAAGAAACATCACAAAATCCTATTCAAGTTTTCGTAACTGCATTAGAAAATGCAGCACCTAGAGAAGAAGTAACATCAATCGAATATGGTGGAGCAAGATATTCAAAAGCAGTAGAAGTTTCTCCATTAAGAAGAATTGATTTCGCTTTAAGATTAATGGTACAAGGCGCATACGGAAATTCATTTAATAAAAAAGTTAAGTTTTCAAGAGCACTAGCAAATGAAATTTTAAATGCATATAAAATCTCACAAGATAGTGCAGCAATACAAAAGAAGCTAGAACTTGAAAGACAAGCTGATTCTTCAAGATAATTAATTGTAGGGGGTGAATCAATGAGAATTGAAGTTATTGAAAAGCTAGCAGCATTAGTTACAGCGGCATTTGGTTTGGTAGCAGCTTTAGCTTGGAATGGAGCAATACAAGCAATATTCAAGGAAATTTTTGGATCTTCAGAAACAATTGGACCAATGTTAACTTATGCTATAATTGTGACAATAATTGCAGTAATAGTAACTATCTACATTGGAAAAGTAGAAGATAGAACAAAGAGAAAATTCGGTGTAGCAGAAGAACAATTAGATCACAAACATTAATTTTTTATTTTTTTTAATTAATTTTATATATTATTTATCCTTAATACTAGTATGGAATTTACTATACCAAGAAAAGCTTATGATGTTTATTCTGATTTATATGGGGTGATGAGAAAATATGGTTTTATATCTCCTGACAATATAAGGCATCACGTAACAGGCGAAAAGAGATATGAAATAACCTTTCCAGAAGAATTAGCTTCAAAAGATTCTAATAATGTAATAAGAATAGATCCACATCATAGTTTAATCAATTTCTTTAGAAGACAAATAATTAGAAGACCATTCTCTCAAGCAAGAGTATATTTAGATGATAGAGTAATGGAATCTCTTCCAGAAGAACCTAAAGAAGCAATAATGGAAGTTTTATGGAAATACTAAATAAAGCTAGAAGCTAATAATAAAGCTATAGCCCCTCCTAAAACTGAAAAGTAAACTGATTTACTCCAATTCAATATTTTCT
>CAYFNS010000029.1:0-5545 GCA_964344545.1 Candidatus Woesearchaeota archaeon | reverse complement strand
AGCATTAATCATTAATCCGTATTGAGTAAACAAATTAACAAACCCTCCAATCATCAAAGCTAAAAATATAACCCCCAACCCTAAATTAACTGCAGGGCCAGCAACACTAATTTTACCATTTCTTTCACGATTAACGTAACCATTTATCATTACAGCACCTGGAGCAGCAAAGATAAATCCTATAAAACTCATTAAGATTGCCAATATTAACATTCCATTAAACGCTCTAAACTCTGCAAAGCATTTGTAACGTTGAGCCATAAACTTATGCCCTAGCTCATGGAATAAAAATCCCAATCCTACAGTAAATCCTGAAACTAATAGCATAGTAGTAAATTCAGAAGATAAAACATTTCCATTACTTAATAAAATAGCAAAAGCTAAAGATATAGCAATCCATGCTTTCAATAAATGTTCAATCTCAATGTTACTAAATTTCATTATACAATCCTATAAATAACCATTTTATAAAAGTTATGAATTAGATATATTTCTTTCTTTTACTCAATAATTCAATAATATAATCTCTATACCTTAATTGAGAAGTTATCGGATTATCAACTTCAATTGCCATATTTTCACCAAATAAAAATTTAGGCAAAAATTGCAAATAATCAAAACTAGTAATTTTCCTAATAGTATGTATGTCTCTATTCCTTTTAGGAGAATATCCTCCAACATGATTACATTGGAAGTACTTATGATGGTTCTTATTGCCCATAATATACTCAAATTCATCAGAATCTTCTAATTCTGCACATCTGAAATGGGCTAAATCTACACAAAAACCTCCAATTTTCTTAACATCAAAATCTTTTGGTAAATGTTTGAAATAACTAAACTCTGCAAAAATATGTTTATGATATCCCTTCCATTTATGTAAGTATTTGAAAGCATTATAATGAATATTAAACCGTTTAGTTCCAAAATTTTTCATTAAAAACCTAAATTCATCTTTACTCATATCATTTTTTCCATGTACAAACGGAATTTCTTTAACACACGAATCCAATAACGCTTCATAAATTTGTTTTCTTTGTCTTGGTGTAAACCTTTCATTAAACAAAGCAACCTTTTTCAAACCTAAAGAATTAATTTCTTTAATTTTATTCTTCCAATGATTATCTGAAAATCCAGTAATACTAACAAGCAATCTTTTATCTAACTCTCTTTTACTAAACATACTTCAATTCTTATTTTCTTATTTTATATACTTTTCTAAACAAAAACTTTAAAAAGGATCTAGAAGCCTAAAAACCTATCATTATCAAAGAGGATTATTAAAGAATGGCAGATTTGAACACAAGAATAAAAGACGTTATGAAAGACCCGAAAAGAATTAGAAATATCGCTATTGCAGCACATATTGATCACGGAAAAACAACATTTTCCGATAACTTATTAGCTGGAGCAGGTATGCTTTCAGAAGACTTAGCTGGAAAACAAAGAGCACTAGATTTCCATGAAGATGAAACTGAAAGAGGTATCACAATAGACTCTGCTTCTGTATCTATGGTTCACACTATAGAAAATCAAGATCATTTAATCAATTTAATCGACACACCTGGTCACGTTGACTTTGGTGGGGACGTTACAAGGGCAATGAGAGCAGTAGATGGTGCAGTTGTATTATGCTGTGCTGTTGAAGGAATCATGCCACAAACTGAAACTGTATTAAAACAAGCTTTGAGAGAAAACGTAAAACCTGTTTTATTCATAAATAAAGTTGATCGTTTAATCAAAGAAGTTAAATTAACACCCGCAGCTATGCAACAAAAATTTGTTGATATTATTGGAAAAGTAAACCAATTCATTGATGCAAACTCTTCTGAAGAACTAAAAGGAAAATGGAGAGTAAACATCCAAGATGGTTCTGTAGCTTTTGGTTCTGCATTCCACAATTGGGGAATCTCACTTCCATACATGCAGAAGAAAGGAATCACTTTCAAAGATATTATAGATGCTTATGAATCTGGCAACCATAAAGAATTAGCTAAAAAAGCTCCAATTCATGAAGTTGTTTTAGATATGTCCGTTCAACATCATCCAAATCCAGTTGATGCACAGCTATACAGAATCCCGAAGATTTGGCACGGAGATGTGGATAGCGCATTAGGACAATCATTATTAAACTGTGATCCAAGCGGGCCAGTTGCACTTATTGTAACAAAAATTGTTGTTGACAAACACGCTGGAGAAATTGCAACAGGAAGATTGTTCTCCGGAACTTTAAAGCAAGGTAAAGATGTTTATCTAAATGCTGGAAAGAAAAACGTAAGATTACAACAAGTATCTATCTATAAAGGTGCACAAAGAATGGCAATAGATGATATCCCAGCTGGAAACATTGTAGGTTTGGTTGGATTAAAAGATACTTTCGCTGGTGAAACTGTTTCTAGTGAACCAATGGAACCATTCGAAGCAATCAAACATATTTTCGAACCGGTTATTACAAAATCTATTGAAGCAAATAAAGCATCAGATCTTCCAAAATTGATTGAAGTACTAAAAGAAGTTGGAAAAGAAGATCCTTCTATTAAAGTAGAAATTAATGAAGAAACTGGTGAAAACCTATTACATGGAATGGGAGAGCTACACCTAGAAATTATTGAAAACAGAATTAAATCTGATAAAAATTTAGATGTAAAAACTTCCCCCCCAATTGTTGTTTATAGAGAATCTGTGAATACTTTATCTCCAGAAATGGAAGGTAAATCTCCAAACAAACACAATAAATTCTACATCACAGTAGAACCCCTACCAGATAATTTATTCGAAGCAATAAAATCTGGAGACCTACCTGAGACTAGAATTAAGAAAAAAGATACTGCAATAGTGGAAAAACTAGTTCAACTAGGAATTGATACTAAAACTGCAAAATCCTTTAGACAAATTTACAAAGGAAATATTTTAGTTGATGCTACTAGAGGTATTGTACATATTGGAGAAGTTATAGAAATGATTATGGATGGTGTACAGCAAGTTATTGATGCTGGTCCTTTAGCACGTGAACCATGTTCAAAAATGAAGATTACTCTTCATGATATGAAACTACACGAAGATGCAATCCATAGGGGTCCTGCGCAAGTTTATCCTGCTATTAGGGAATCTATTAAAGCAGCAATGAACGTAGCTAAACCATACATCCTAGAACCTGTACAGATTCTACAAATTGAATCTCCTGCAGAATACTTAGGAAACTTATCTGCTATGATCTCTAACAAACGTGGTCAATTAATTAATGTAGACCAACAAGGAGAACACATTACAGTTAAAGCTAAATTACCTGTAGCAGAAATGATTGGATTAGCTTCTGATTTACGTTCTACAACATCCGGTAGAGGATCTTACTTTATTGTAGATCAGCAATTTGAACCATTGCCAGCAAATCTACAACCTAAGATTGTACAACAAATCAGAACTAGAAAAGGTTTAAGCGAAAACGCTTAAATTTCTTTATTTTCTTTTTATCTATTGTTTCTTGTTCTTACTATCGGACCTAAGTTAATATTTGCCCCTCTTGAACTAAATCTTGAATAAGGATAATTTTTTTTATTGTGATATTTTGATTCATTTTTTTTAGCATAATTAAATGCTTCACCCAGACTAAGGTTTCCATCATTATCCACATCAGAAGTACTATCTCTAAATGCTTCGAAGAATCCTCTTGCTGTACCAGACCCCCAAGAATAAGCAGACCTTCCATATTCTGTAGACGCAGAGATAGTTTCCCATCCAAGACATCTAGCCTGATCTGCTAATCCTCCAGCACGGCACATATCAAACATAACGATTTTATTAGGAGTATCAATCGCCTTAGTCAAGTTTATAAGATCTCTCTTAAAGATATGGTCTTCATTATATGGGTAAGGTAAACAGAAAGCAGTGGTTGTTATTGTAGAATCTTCGGGAGATTTTACTCCACCTGTGCCGTGCCCATTAAAAAATACAAATAAAGCATCTTCTGGACCAACTCTTGCACCCACGTGGTTGAAAAGATCTGTTAAGGTTTGCCTACTAGTCACACCATCAACCCTATAATCTTTAATACCTGATTTTTCAGATAAAATATAAATATTCTCCTCAGAAAATCCAGCATCAGTTAAGGCAGCATGCGCCTCGTTTTGAGCGCTCCACATCCACCATTCCATATTTCCACCAGCTAAAATTGCAAACTTCTCAGGCATTTCATTCTTAGATACAATTCCTGCTTCATAATCTGCAGCAATTCTTTGATCTAAAGTAAAAGTATTCTTCTTTATTTCTCTTTCAGCAAGTATCATTGGGAGGGATATCAAACCCATAAACCCTGCTCCTGCAGCTAAAATTCCTAGCCCTCCAAAAATATCCTTAATAATCCCCATTTTTCTAATATAATCTCAAAAAATCACTTTATAAAGTTTTCTATTTATAACTACTTAATAATAGTTACAAAATATTAAATAGCAAAAATAATAAAATAAAATATGAAAGGAGGATTTATTTTAGCACTATTAGTTTTTACATTAGCAATTTCTGGATGTTCTCCAGAATTAAGTCCAACTCCAACAGCATATTTTAAGTTTGGAGAATATTCCTCAGAAGGCCATCAAATAAGTGAGGATACATTTATAGTTAAATTGACAAATCCAACTGCGATTAGTCAAGCAAGAACTGCTATAGCAGATGATGAGTATCTTCATGTTATGGGAGAAGTTCAACATTCTCAAATAGATTATAATCCTCCTTGGAATTTCCATTTAAATCCAGTTAATTTGTTTACAAATGCAATGGAAGTTTGTGATTCAACTATTGCGATGGTAAACTCAGGATCGGTTGAATTTTGCGGATCAGAAGATCCTTGTTATTTCTGCCCTTGGACTTCAAAATTAATCGCAGAAGTTTATTGTCGAGATCAAGATGGGGATGGATTTTATGATGAAACTTCTTTAAGCTGTCCTGGAACCGATTGTAATGATGGAAATGCAGCAATAAATCCAGATGCAACAGAAATTTGTGGCAATTTGGTAGACGAAAATTGTGACAATATTAGGGCTAAATGCTTTAGAACAGATAAATATTTAATGAGGCCATAAAATGAGACTGAGGGAAATAATATTAGACGATCAAAAACAAGCAGTTTCTTCTAACCTAGGTAAAGAAGTAATATTAAATGATGAGCATAGATTATGGCAACATGGCATTTTACAAGAAGATGGCCATCCTCAAATCACTTACAAATTAGAATTATTAGATAGAGAAGAGACCCTAATACTTCATTATCATGACCTGTTAGTTCTACTTGAGAGATATGGCGAATAATCAACCAAAAACCTTATAAATAGCCCAATTTATCACTAAAATCAATAATATTCTATTATAAATGGAGGAAATATAAGAGTTAGAAAAATGGCAAAAGAAAAACCACACATAAATATAGTATTCATAGGTCACGTTGATGCAGGAAAATCAACTTCTGTAGGTAGACTTATGTTTGACTCTGGTAACGTTGATGAAAACCAGATGAGAAAATTAAAGGAAAAAGCAGAAGAATTAGGTAAAAAAG
>CAYFNS010000028.1:8806-9638 GCA_964344545.1 Candidatus Woesearchaeota archaeon | reverse complement strand
TCGACTTTTATTCCCATTTTTATGAAGAATTTTCCGTGGTTAAGAAGTATTGCTGTGTTGGCTATTGCTGGGTTTGCTTATCATCAATTTACTAAAGAACCCATTGTGTATCAAGATATGAATGTTACACAAGCTTATGCAGGTGCAGATACTCTAAGCGATCATCATTTAAGATTAGAGGGAGTTCCATTTACTTCAAATTATTTCTATGGCGATGACGCTCCTTTTTCAGATAAACATGGGATTTCATTTGTATTAAAAGGAGAAGGAGATAGCAATATTTTATGTTATGCTTCTAATGGTTCAGCAAATGAAGAAGCAGATTATTCTAGGTGTAAAGCGTTTATAGACTATCATGCTAATGAGGGAAATAGATTAAGATTAGAGGGTCAAATGAAAAAAGGTTATTTTGAGTTTAGAGTTCCTGATGTTTTAGAAAAATTGTTAGCTAATTAATATCGATTCCTGCTGTATATAAAAAGTCTGTGAAACCTTCTCGATAATCACTTGATTTAGATCCTGCTCTTTTTAGTAGAAGCGATAAGAATATTGGAGCAGTTTTCATCATTAAGCTTTGATAGGGTGTTAATGCTCTTGAATGTCTTATTTCTTCTTTTATTTCTTCCCTTAAATCACAATCCAATATTTCTGTTGTTCCAGTTGCCCAGGCTTGTCTGGATAACCTAAGTAAATCTGCAGATCTTTGTAATTCTATAATACCAGATTGTTTTGGGATCATATATCCTAGTACTTCTGCCTCTATTTCACTATAATGTCCCATAACATGAGAAAATTCATGTGCTGCAACAGTTGGTGTGTTCAAATCGCCTTC
>CAYFNS010000028.1:7307-8685 GCA_964344545.1 Candidatus Woesearchaeota archaeon | reverse complement strand
TGGATAAAGTATATGGAGTAAATTCGTCATTCATTTTTTCAACTAACCTTAGAATTTCACCAAATCTTAATTCTAAAGGAGTTTCTGTTAATTTATCTCTATCTGCTTTAACTCCAAATACTTCCTGAAAATCAATTATTCCACTCATTTTTTGAGTATTTTATTGTGGATTATTAGTATATAAACCCTTCTATTTTGTAACTATTGTCTAGTTGTGACAAAACAAAAGGTTTATAAACTGAAAAGTTCCAAAATAAGCTATGAAATCGGCAATTATATTAGGAATTTTATTGTTATCCCTGGGATGGGTTGCAAACGATGTTTTTAGTGCAAGTTATGAAGTTCCTAGTGTTTTTGTGGCTAGAGAACTGATTTCTCCGGCAGATAGAATCCAGGAAAGCCAAATTTTATTGTATGACGATAGAATTGTAATAAAAATTGATAATGCTAGCTGGGCAAGCTATGCAGATACCAATTCAATGGATGGGTTTTTAGATAAAGGTAGTATTGGAATTGAAATTCAACCTGATTCAGAATTAGATATTGAGATTGGTGATGTAATTTCTTATGATGCAAGCTGGAACGAGAGTTTAGTTGCGCATAGAGTTATTGATTTAGGGTATGATGCTGAAGGATGGTATTGTATTGCTAAAGGAGATAATGTAGATTTTGCAGATCCTGGAAAAATTAGATTTAATCAAATAAAATATGTTTTAGTGGGGGTGTTGTATTAAAATGACAAGAAGATTGGAAGCAATTGGATTTGAAAGACCTTTTCTTAAAGAAAGTTGTGGAACTGTAGAGGATTGTGTAGCAACTACTGATCCTATGAGGAAAGCAATGAGATATGAGGGACAAAGTGTAAGAATGGGATTAGAAGGCAACCCAGATACATTTGGACACATTATTTCAGCTAATGCAGGTGAAATATTGATGATGCCTTATGTTAGTGTTTTGCCTATACCTGGACAAGCACCAAATGTTGCTTTAGTTACTGAAGGAAAACCTTTGAGTATTAATCCAAAAATAGTTGAAAGAGTTGAACCTGTTCCTGCAGAGTACTTGGAAGCATATGTTAAAGGTCTTAAATTAGAATATAATCAAGGAGAAGGCGAAAATGGTAGAGATTAAATGTGAAAAATGTCAAGCTGTATATCAAATTAATAGTACAGTTCCAAAAAATATGAAGTGTATTTGTAGATCAAGAGACTTCAAGAAATGTAAATAGGAGGATATGAAGATGAGAGGAAAAGTTGTAAATGTATTAAAGGATTGTGACGCATGTTCTAGATATGGTAGTAAAGCTATTTCACCTGAACAAGATGTTCAAGCAATGAGATTAAGAAGCAGTGCTTTAGAAACTTTAGATGAATTACAA
>CAYFNS010000028.1:6455-7190 GCA_964344545.1 Candidatus Woesearchaeota archaeon | reverse complement strand
AAAAGGGATTTACATCCCAACTTTATTTCTTAAAAATTTTTTTGCACCTGTTAGTGCATTTCCAGTTGTTCTAGAAACACTATCTCTTGCAGTGCCAACTACTTTTTTTGCTTTATCAACTGTATCTTCAACATATAATCCTGCAAGAACTGTTGCATCTGAAATTTCAGTTAAAGCAGTTTGGTAACTTTCAGTAACTCTTTCTCTTGCTTGTTCGTAAGTGCTTACTATATTTGTGTATTGGGGTTTATTTGTTAAAAAGTCTGTACCAATTCTGTAAGCATTTTCAGGATTAATTTCTGCAGCTTGTCTTACTTTTAATCTTGCTAACTCTATTTTATATTTGTTATCATCTGATGTTGCTTTGTCTTTTAGTTCAACAAGTTTAGTTTGTAATGCGTCTACTTTTCGATCTATTGTTTCGATGCTATCTCCGTGCTCTAAAGCGAATACCATTAATTTATCAATTGTTCTTCTTAAAATTTTAGCCATATTATAATCAACTCCTATATTGAATATTGATTTTTAGAATATTAATTAATTTATAAGGGTTTGTTTTATAGTAATAAACTAATGAAATAACCTATGAAACATCCAGCACCAATAAATGGCATTGCGGGGTAGAATCTATCTTTTTTACTTAAAACTAATAATACTAGTAATCCTAATCCTGCAAAAATAGATGCGAGTATTGCAGGGATCCATCCGTGTGTTAGTAATAAAACACTAGCAAAT
>CAYFNS010000028.1:3075-6445 GCA_964344545.1 Candidatus Woesearchaeota archaeon | reverse complement strand
ACCTTTATCATAAGGAATCATTAATCCTGCAAAGACTCTTGTTGTAGCTTGGAATTTTGCCAATTTTACCATGTGTTTTGTTTTCCAAACTGCAATCATATCATATATTGCAATGAATATTAAAATTAAGCTTACTGAAAGAACACTTAAGATTGGAGAGAATATAACTGGGATTCCAGAATAGACAAATAGTTCTACAAAATTATGGGAAATTACACTTAATCTGAATGTTCTTAGTAATACAAAGAATGTTGCTGCGATAAATGCAATTCCAGCTTCGAAAAATGCACCGAATGCAATTGTTAGTAGATATAATGTTGCTACAAAGAACCATACTTTCCATAATCTTACGGCCCCTAATTTTACTAACACTAAAGCTATTGCTGTTGCGAATAAGATTGCAACTATTAATGGAACATAACTAAACTCTTCTTCTACTTCAGGACGTTCAATTCCTAGAGGGAGGTCTTTTATTGTTTCTTCTCCTGTTTCGGGAATTATTTCTGGAGTTGTATATTGATTAACAACTGCTAATCCTATAAATTGAATAACTGTGAATAGAATAACAAGAATAATACTAATTAGTAATGTATGCTTCATAGGTGTAAATTTGATTAGTTAGTTTAAATAGTTTCCTATGGATAAGTTTTATAAACTTTAAATTGGAGTCTTTTTTATGGCAGGCAAGGATTTGCATTGGGCAGAGAAAGTAGCTGAAAATTTGATTCATAGGCATCCTAAAAAGAAAAAATATGTTTTAGCTGCAGGGATTTCCCCTAGTGGAACTGTTCATATTGGAAATTTTAGAGATTTAATAACTGCTGAAGCTGTTTCTAGAGCATTAAAAGCGAAAGGAAAAAATGTTAGGTTTTTATTTTCATGGGATGAGTATGATAGATTAAGAAAAGTTCCTGCAAATGTTGAAAAAGATTTTGAGAAATATATTGGATTGCCTTATTCTGAAGTTCCAAATCCTTATGGTAAAAGTGGAACTTATGCAAAGTATTTTGAGAAAGAGTTAGAAGAAGCTTTACCTCAGTTAGGGGTTAATCCTGATTTTATTTATCAAACTGAGATGTATTCTGCAAACAAATATGTTGAGGGGATAATTGAAGCAATGAGTAAGAGAAAACAAATTGCTAGAATATTAGGAGATTTTAGAACTCAAGGATTTACAAAAGAAGAAATTGAGAACTACTATCCTTTAGAGATTTATTGTGAAAAATGTGGAAAAGATTTTA
The DNA here is from genome assembly GCA_964344545.1 of Candidatus Woesearchaeota archaeon. Lineage (GTDB taxonomy): Archaea > Nanobdellota > Nanobdellia > SCGC-AAA011-G17 > PNOQ01 > JABJPM01. The sequence continues at coordinate 5,204 of CAYFNS010000028.1, read as the reverse complement.
CTAAAATTAAAAGCTATGATGATGAAACAAATGAAGTTTCTTATACGTGTAAATGTGGAAATGAATCAACTGTAGATTTAAAGAAGAAAAATATTGGGAAATTGCAATGGAAAGTTGATTGGGCTATGAGGTGGAGATACGAGGATGTTTGTTTTGAACCTGGTGGTCGTGATCACTCTGCTCCACAAGGAAGTTATCAAGTTGCTAAAAGGATTTCAAAAGAAGTTTTTGATTTTGAACCTCCAATGTATCAACCTTATGATTTTATAGGGTTAAGAGGATTGTCTGCAAAGATGTCTGGATCTACTGGGATTAACATTAGCCCAGGGAATTTATTGCAAATATATGAACCAGAATTATTAAGGTGGTTGTTTTTGAGAACTTTGCCAATTAAAAAATTCGATTTCTGTTTTGATTCAGAGATTATAAGGCAATATGAAGAATTTGATAGAGAATTAATTGCTTATTTAGATGGAAAATTAAAAGATAGCAAAAAAGCGGCTTTGGAGTTTTCAAAAGTTGAGAAAGATTTCATTAAAAAAGATAATGCTCCGTTTAGAGTTATTTCTAGTATTGGGCAGTTAACTCAAGGCAATTTAAAAGAAGTTGAGAGAATTTTGAAAGAAGTTAAAGGAAGTTATAATAAAGATTCAATTAAGAGAAGACTAGAATTATCTCACAACTGGATTGATATGTTTTCTCCAGAAAATAAAATAGAATTATTGGAGAAAGGAAATTTAGATTATTTCAAGAAATTAAGTAAGATTGAGAAAGAACAATTAGTTGCATTTTTTACAAATATTAATGATAATTGGGGATTGGAAGAATTGACAGCCTTAGCTTATTCAGTTCCAAAAGAAGAGGGTGTACCTGATGAAGATATTAAGAAAAGACAAAGGGATTTCTTCAAAAATATTTATATGTTTTTAATTGGTAAGGAAACCGGTCCAAGATTAGCTACTTTTTTGATTTCAATAGGCAAAGATAAGGTCAGTAAAATTGCTAAGAATATTTTAAAGTAGTTAATTATTTAAAATATTATTTATGATTAGAGATATGTCCTCTAAGATAAAAGAATTGTTATTAAATACTCCAGAAAAATATTGGTTGATTATTTGGGGATATCATATTCATAAATCATTTTGGGGAGTACTTTTTATTATATTGGGTGTTTTATACTCCTCTCTTTGGATTCGTATTTTAATGCTTTTTATTGGGATTTTTATTCTATTGATTTCTATCATTGGTCAGAAATATACTCATGATAAATATAGGCTGGTGATTTTAGAAAAAACCTGAGGCCAGAGGGATTTGAACCCCCACCAGCCGGGTTGGAGCCGGCTACACTACCAGGTTATGCTATGGCCCCTCACTAGTATCATAGTTTTATGAGAGTTATATAAAGTTTATTATTTCTTGTAGAAAGATATATAAGTTGAGATTAAGATAGATATTTATGAAAAGAGGGTTAATGTTTATTGTTTTAGTTTTGGGATTATTGTTTATTTCTAGCTGTGAACAAATTCAATTTTCTAAAAGTATTGGGATTCCCAATGTTTTTCAAATTGAAGAACAGCCAGAAGAATTTGTCGGAGATTTAGAGTTAACTATTATAGAGGATTTTGATAGTGGAGATGTTTCTTATGTGTATTATCTCGATCAAGAAGGGATTAAATATGAGTTAGTTTTTGAAGATGAATCATTGCCGGTAGGCTTTGGAGAAATTTTAGTTACAGGAGAGAAAGTGGGAGATAAAATTCTTGTAGATACAATGGTTGTACTATCTGAAAAGGCTTATGGAGAGGCAATATTTGGTGATACAAAATATGTTGTTGTGTATTTTGGCTATCAATCAAATTATGATGTTGAAAATTTTGTGAATATTACTTTTGATTTAACAAATAATGAAATTCAAAGATTATCAAATAACAAAGCAAGCGTTAGTTCTGATTTCGGCAAATGGTTTGCTTTTGATGAATCTGTTTGTGGTTCCCTTATTATTCCTTATGGGATAGGTTCTATTGATCCATATGTTGATTTTAATGATTATGATGGAATTCTTGTTTATCATCCGGTAACTTCTTGTGCAGGGGGCGCCTATGGTTCTTTTGGCAAACATAATTATATAA
>CAYFNS010000028.1:0-3065 GCA_964344545.1 Candidatus Woesearchaeota archaeon | reverse complement strand
CCCCATCTTCAGCCGGGTTCAGATGCAAATATTTACACTTTGGTACATGAGATGGGGCATAATTTCGGAATGAGTCATTCTTCTATGGTAGAATGTGGAGAATTCCCAAATAGGATTCCCTTAGGAGGGAATTGTGAGTATAACTCTCTTCTTGAATATGGAGATTTTTTCGATATAATGAGTAAATCAGATTCTAAATCTAATTTTAATATTAGGAATAAAGAAATTGCTTTAGGATGGATAGATGATCAAAATATTTTAGAAACTGTTGGAGGCACTTTTTTAATATCAGATTTAAATGAGGATACATCTAATACAGCAAAACTTAGTGGATTGAAAGTTCCAATATATTGGGGTTCAGAAGCAGTTATCCTCCCTAAATATCCCTTTCATCTTGTGGCCAATGAAAGCTTTGGTGGAGCAGGCGCAACTAATTATTATTTGGAATATGTGGAAACAATAGATAAGGAATATTTATTTGGAGTTTATAGTCAGTGTTCTGAAGATACATATGGAATTAACCTTACAAGTCCGGAAGGAGGATTATTGTTGAGGCTGGGTAGAGATAATATGGATTGGTATACTCAAACATGGTTGATAAATACTCATCCAAATGCTCAAATTTGTTGTGGGAACAATCCTTGTAAGACGGATAGTTATTATTCTAATAGATTTGCTTTCATTTTGGAAGGCGAAACTTATTATGACGAACTTAATGAGATGAATATTACTTTTATTGAACAAACCCCCGAAGGAGCAATTGTTAGAGTTGTAACTCAGTATACTCTTGAGGGAGATATAAATGGAGATGGATTATTGAATATAGATGATTATTCTGCTTTTGCTAATGATTTTTATGGAGATTATAACCCAAGATCCGATTTGAATATTGATGGTGTTGTGAATCTTATTGATGTAGGGCAATTTGCTGGTTTGTTTTACGGAGGAGGATTTGATACTGATTCAATATGTTATTTGGTTTGTAATGGTAATAATAAAAATATGAAAGAAATTGGAATTTGTGAATGTTCTAGTTTACCTAATCCTGGTTCTAAGTTACCTAATATAAAATTTTAATTTAGAAATCTTTAAATAAAGTGTTAATAAAATAATTATATGGCAAAATTTGAAGTTACTCCTTGGGAAATTAAGGGAGATATTGATTATAATAAAGTAATAAAGGATTTTGGATTAAAGCCATTTAAATCAATTCCAAAAAAATTACAAGATTTCTTATTATTTAGAAGAGGAATTATTTATTGTCATAGGGATTTTGATAAGGTTGTTGAGGCAATTGATAAGAAAAAACCATTTGTTATGATGACTGGATTGATGCCTAGTGGAAAGTTCCATTTTGGGCATAAAATTGTTGCTGATCAAATTATTATGTATCAAAAATTAGGAGCAAAAGTTTATGTTGCTGTGGCTGATGTTGAAGCTTATAATTCTAGAATGCCAGATATGGAAGAATTAAAGAAAGTTGCTATTGAAGAATATTTAACTAATTATGTTGCTTTGGGATTAGATTTAAAGAAATGTGATTTTTATTTTCAATCTTCAAGAGATAAAGATGGTGTAAAATCTAGTGCTTATTATTCTTTAGCAAATATGTTGGGAAGACATACAACATTCAACCAAGTAAAAGCAATTTATGGAGATATTTCTCCTGCTAAATTATCTTCTGCTTTATTGCAAGCAGCAGATATGTTACATCCTCAATTAAAAGAGTTTGAAGGAAAAGCTTTGCCAGTTATTGTTCCAGTTGGAATTGATCAAGATCCACATTTAAGATTAGCTAGAGATGTTGCGTATAAGTTTCCAGGGCATAAATTTATGCCTTTGAGTTCTACATGTCATATGTTTTTACCTGGATTGAAGGGTGGGAAGATGAGCAGTTCTGATGAAAATTCTTATATTGCTTTAACAGATTCTCCAGAAGTTGCTGCTAAAAAAATTAAGAAATTTGCTTTCTCTGGTGGTCAAAAAACATTAGAAGAACATAGAAAAAAAGGTGGAAATCCGGATATTGATGTTTCTTTTCAGTTATTGAAATATGGATTAGAAGAAGATGATAAAAAATTACAAGAAATTCATGATTCTTATAAGAAAGGAGAGTTATTAACTGGGGAATTGAAGAAATATACTATTGAGAAGCTTCAAAAGTTTTTGGTTGAACATCAGAAAAAAAGAGTTAAAGCTAAAAAAGAAGTTCAGAAATTCTTATCTAAGTTGTAACTACTTATAAATGGAAAGTTTTAAAAGTAATTAGTTTTATGTATAGTTATGGAAGATAAACAATTTCACAGTGGAAGTTGGAAAGAATTTGCAAGACAACCTTTGAATAGAGTACTTGGCGCTTTTCTAGGAAGTATAATGGCTTTAAGTGCATATTCTAGTCACATGGGATGTTCTCCGACTAGAAATTGTTTAGAAGATTCTATTAATGCGCAATTAGTTCCAATCTCACAAGCTGAAAAAGATAGTTTGTATACTCATTTTGAGGGCCAATCTAGTGGAGTTATTAATCATTATTTTGCTAATGGAGATATATATAGAGCAAATTCCGTAAGTGATTTAGAGAGATTAGGAATTTATGATCCAACTACAGAAAAGTTAGTTGAAGATTATGGAGAAATATATACTCTTGGCGATGGATTATTTTTCTATTTTGATCAAGATGGCGATCCAAATATGTTTTCTAGGCATATTAGAAATTAATCTTCTTTTTTTGGTTTATATTCGTTGAATTGACCGTAAATTAGTGGTGGCGATATTCCTTCAACAAATTCTACTTCGTTTGGTGAGACGTAAACTGTAACTCCTAAACTATCTGCAATTGCTTGTCCATTTATGCAAGTGTCTGTGTGACAAATTGCAAAGATTATTTGTCCATTTGGAGCAAGATATTCATCTGGTAAAGAAAGTAGACTGTTTGTTAATTCTATTTTTGGTTCGCTTGTGCTTGGGAGGGTTCCAGGCATTTCTAGAACTATATTACCTGGAGTGTTTGTTGCACTATGCATGAAAAATATAACGTTTTCTATTGGACCATTTTTACTTACTTC
>CAYFNS010000027.1:7709-10009 GCA_964344545.1 Candidatus Woesearchaeota archaeon | reverse complement strand
GCCAGGAATTTGAAAAAGAACAGATGAAAATGTTTGCTTATGCAATTGTAATTATCTTTGTTGCGTTGATTATTGCTGTTGCTTTTTCACAAGGAGTGGATAGAAAAGTTGAAACTTATGAATATACTGAGCAAATTTATTCTTATAGATTATTTAGTTCTCCAGATTGTTTTAGTGATGGATCTGGAATTATTGATTTAGGGAAATTTTATAGTGAGAATTTGGAAACTTGTATGAATTTACCAACAGATACTAAAGCAGGGGTTGAATTAAATCTTTTAGATATTGAAGGAAATGAAGTTGCTTTAGCAGAATTAAATCCAAGCATGATTGCACAGAAAATTACTTGCGGAATGAGTACATCTAAAGTTGATTGTTATAAAACAAGGAAATATGTTCTTTACAATGATGGTGCTGAAGATATGCCAGGAATTCTAGATATGGTGGTGGTTGCTCGTGTTTAATAAAAGAGGAGACATGATATTTGCAGATATATTTAGTACTATATTTACTATCTTATTATTATTGGGATTTGTTATTTATTTCCTTGCACCAGATTTCATTTCTGAAACGAAACAAGAGGAAATAATAGTAAAAGAATCCATTTATGGGAATGATAATCTTTTTGTTATAAAATCTTTTTTGAATACTCCTGTTCCTGAAGGGAAAGTTTCTGATTTAGTTAATAATTGGTTGTTGGATACTCATCAAGAAGCTAGGCTTTATGAAATTAGTAGAGATACTCTTGATAAAACATATGGAGAATGCTATGGATTAAGTATTGCTGGAAATTTACATCTTGGTATGGCTAATTTAGGGGATAGTAAAATATGTGTGGATTATCCTAATTATGATAATAATCCCATTCAAATTTGTTTAGATTTCTCTGAATATGAAGAAAAATTAAATGAAGGGAGGACTGAAGAGTGTTTCTAAATAAAAGAGGTTTACTCCCTACTTTAGTTTTGATGTTTACTTTGATAGCTTTTGGTGCTGCTTTGTTTTATTATGGCGAGGCAATGGATAATCAAAAAGGCTATGTTGGGATGAGTCAAGCAGATTTTTATGAGGTTTTAATTCAATCTGAGGAAGATTTATTGTATGATCAGATGGCTTTAGAACAAAGATTTGGAGATATTATTGTGCATTTTGCTTCGAATGGTGCAATGTTCCCTAATGCTCCCAGTGCTTTTGATAATACTAGGTATTGGGAGAGGGGAGGAATTGAATGATATCCAGATATCAATGCTTTGGAGAGAAATTTTGTTGATTACTTAAATTTGGAAGTTGTGAAAGGTGCTTATGATTTGGATGTTTTATTTAAACAAGGAGGGGGAATGACGGTAACTTTGGATTCAATTACTCCTTATAATATTTCAGGGAGTAACTACAAGATTAGTTATTTGCCCTCTACAGGCGTTGTATATGAAAGTGATTATGATTTTAACTTATTTTTAGAGAATATTGATGAGGTTAAAGGAATTGTTTCTCAATGTGGGAGCAATAATACTTGTTGGGATGAAAATGCAGAATTCTATTGGGAAGAGGACAACAAAGTATTTAAATTCAAACTCATTTCCGGTAAGATAACAGACGCGTTTGGGGAAAAAGAGGTGATACTGAGCGCGGCTGTTGATTTTAATGATATAAATCAATTGGCTGGTGATGAGTTCAAATGTTCGGATTAACTTATGAAGATATTGTAGACAAAATAGTAAAAGAGAAAGGAATTCCTAAAGAAGAAGTTGCAGAAAAAGTTGATGAGAAAATAAAACAATTATCTGATTTAATTAGTAAAGAAGGTGCTGCTCAGATTATTGCTAATCAATTAGGTGTTAAAGTTCTAGAGAATGTTGCTGATAAGAAGTTTAAGATAAAAGATCTTCCAAAAGGAGTTAGTTCTGTTAATGCTGTGGGAAAAGTTATTCAAATTTATGAAGTAAGGTCCTTTAATAGGAATGGCCGTGAGGGAAAAGTAGCTAATTTTGTTATTGGAGATGAAACAGGAACTATTAGGATTGTTGTTTGGGATGAAAAGATTATTAGACAAGTAGAAGAAGGAGATTTTTCTGAAGGTTCTATTTTACAAGTAAGAAATGCTTATTCTAAAGTTAATAATGGGAGAAATGAGTTACATTTGGGGAATAGGGCTCAACTTGAAGTGGATCCTAAAGGTATAGTTATTGGAGAAGTTGTCAAAGCAGAGGTTTTTGAGAAACCTTCTGCAGAGAATAGAAGAATTTCTGAACTGAAAGAGGGAATGTTTGCAGAAGTTCAAGGAACCATTGTGCAATTATTTG
>CAYFNS010000027.1:2001-7699 GCA_964344545.1 Candidatus Woesearchaeota archaeon | reverse complement strand
CCTAGACACTATTTAGCTTGTCCAGAATGTAATAGGAAAGTTATGCCTGAAGGAACTGGATATAGATGTAGTACTCATGGTTCTGTAAACGCAGTAAAATCACCAATTGTAAATATGTTCTTTGATGATGGAACAAGCAATATTAGAGTAGTTTGTTTTTCAAATCAAGTTGAGCAATTGTTTGGAAAAGCTCCTGCTGAGGTTGCAGATGCAGATGTTACGGCTTTTGATGCTTTAAAGAAGGATGTTCTAGGCAAACAATTAATCATGAGTGGAAGAGTAAATAAGAATACTATGATGGATCGTTTAGAATTTATGGCCTCGAATATTAAAGAAGTAAACCCTGTTGAAATGGTTAAAGCTTATGATTAAAACCTGTATAAGTCTACCCTTCTTATTGGTATGCCTTCTTCATATCTAATTATTTCAAAGGGATTATAAAATTGTAAATGTTCTTTTGCAAGCCTTTCTCCTTCTAAATCAGCTTGTCTCAACATTTCTAGATGCTCTGGTGTTCTTTCTGGAAAAGTAACTTCTCCTCTAGCTACTTTTTCATTATATTCTCTAATAGAACTTTCTAGTTCACTCCTTAATTGGCGTGCCCTTTCCAATCTTTTACTTTTAGACATGTTCCTGCTTTTTTTCATACCTATTTAAAATTTACTAAACTTTATATATCTCCATTATTTTTTTAGTTTAAAGTGATGTATAGAACGCATTTGGTTTTTGGTATTTTGCTAGGGCTATTTTTCTTACAATCGTTTGATATTCCTTCTCCATGGATGTTTATGTTGGTAGTAGCGATTGGAGCTACAATTCCAGACATTGATATGCATAAAAGTAAGGTTGGAGGGTTGATTAAACCATTTGCACGTCTTTTGAACTTGTTTTTAGGACATAGAGGGTTAATACATAGTTTGTTTATGGCATTTGTATTTTATTTCTTGTTTTGGATGTTTTTTGGAATGAATTATGCTGCAGCAGTATTTATTGGGTATTCTAGTCACTTATTATTAGATTCTTTTACTCCTAAAGGAATTACTCCATTTTGGCCTTTGAAGACTAAATTAAATGGATTGATAAAAAGTGGTGGAATGTTAGAAATAGGATTGTTTTTCTTGTTTTTAGTTGCTGTGTTACTTTTGCTGGCATAAGTTTTAAATATTAATTGTTTGTTTTGTTTTTTATGAAAACTTTTAGAATTTTATTATGGGCAGTTGTTATAATTGTCGTGTTAAGTGTGGGGATGTATATGATGGAAGGAAATACTAAACAAATTGTTATGTTGGAAACTAGTATGGGGAATATTAAGATAGAATTAGATTCTGCTAATGCTCCTAAAACTGTTGAAAACTTTGTTCAATATGCAAATGATGGTTTTTATGATGGAACAGTTTTTCATAGAGTTATAGATGGGTTTATGGTTCAAGGAGGAGGATTTACTACTGAAGGAACGGAGAAAGAAACTAACGATCCTATTGAATTAGAGTCTGGTAACGGTTTGAAGAACGTTCGTGGAACTGTGGCTATGGCAAGGACAATGGTTCCAGATAGTGCAACGAGCCAATTCTTCATTAATCTAGTAGAGAATGATTTCTTGGATAAAGCACCCGGTAATGATGGATATGCTGTATTTGGGAAAGTTATAGAAGGAATGGATGTTGTTGATTCTATTGGAAAAGTTTCAACTGGTGCGAATGGATTCCATTCTGATTGGCCTGTTGAAGATGTAATTATTGAGAAGGTTTACCTTCTCTAATCTTTTGCTTGCCAGCTTGTCATATAACTAAATAATGTTTATAAACAAGTTTATTCTTACTAATTTTAGCTTCCATTTGAAATAAGATGCGAAAAGCTAGGAGGTAATTTGAATGAATAAACCAATAAAACAATACAAATCTGGCTCAATTGCGAGTTCTATCTGGGCCAATGAAAGAGAGGTCAACGGAAATAAAGTTGAATTTAAGACTATTAGTTTGAGAAAATCTTGGAAAGATGATAAGAATGTATGGAGAGATCAAACTATTAATTTAAGAAGGAATGATATTCCTAAAGCGATTTTAGTGTTACAAAAGGCACACGAAGATTTATTGCTAGAAGCAGGAGATGAAGATGAGTGAAGAGATGATAATTGAGGATGATATGAAAAAAGAGGAAGCTCCAAAAAAAGAGTTTACTGTTGCCGATTTACCAGGCGTAGGTCCTGCCACTGTTGAAAAATTAGCTGATGCAGGTTTTGATACTTTATTGAGTATTGCTGTTGCTAGCATTGGCCAGTTAAGTGATGCTGCAGGTCTTAGTGAAAGTGTTACTAGAAAAATAATCCAAACTGCAAGAGCAGAATTGGATATGGGTTTTGAATCTGGATTAGATTTACTTGAGAAAAGAAAGAGAGTAATAAAGATTACTACTGGAAGTAGCGCTTTTGATGAGATGCTAGGTGGCGGATTCGAAACAGGTTGTATTTCAGAATGTTTTGGTCAATATGGGTCAAGTAAAACTCAGATTGCTAATGCTTTGGCTGTTAATGTGCAACTTTCTGCTGAAAAAGGTGGAGCAGATGGAATGGCAGTTTATATTGATGGTGAAGGTACTTTTAGGCCGGAGAGAATTAGACAGTTAGCGAAGGGAATGGGCTTAGATGAAGATCAAGTTCTATCTAACATCAAAGTTGCTAGGGCTTTTAATTCAGATCATCAAATGGTTTTAGTGGATAAAGTTGAAGAACTAATAACTAAAGATAAACTTCCCATTAAATTATTGATTGTAGATTCATTAACTGCACATTTCAGATCTGAGTTTATTGGAAGAGGAACTTTGGCTGAAAGACAGCAAAAACTGAATAAACATATGCATGGTTTGATGAAGTTAGCTGCTAATCACAATATTGCAGTTTATGTTACAAATCAAGTTATGGCAAAACCTGATACGTTCTTTGGAGATCCAAATGAAGCTATTGGAGGGAATATTGTTGGGCATAATTCTACCTTTAGAATTTATCTAAGGAGGGGTAAGAAAGGTTCAAGAGTTGCTAAGTTAGTTGATAGCCCAAATCTTCCTGAAGGTGAAGCTATGTTCTTCATAACAGAAGAAGGATTAAAGGATAGCTAGGTTTAATTACCACAATCTTTTTATTTTATTTTTTATTTGCTTATTTTATGGTTAGTTTAATTGATGGTTATAGGCCAGGATTTTTAGAAACAGTTTATGGGCCTATGCGTTCTGGAAAAACACAGATGTTTAGATATATGATTAACCGATTAAAATATGATTTTGGTATTGAGTCCAGATTGTTTAAACCAGTAATAGATGGCCGTAATGATGGGATTGAAACCAAGGCAGGGGAGAAAATGGAAGCAATTTCTCTTCCAGTAGACAATCCTGGGCAGATTTATGATTATATTGATGGGGCTAGGTTAGTTGGGGTAGATGAAGCACAGTTTTTCCATGAGAATAAGCTTATTGAGACTGTGTTTTCTTTATTAGAAGATGGTAGATCTGTGATTGTTTCTGGATTGGATACTGATGCTTGGAGAAATCCTTTTGGTGCAATGCCTTATCTGATTAGTGTTTCTAATAATTCTAATAAGATGGTGACTCAGTGTAGAAATCATGGTTGCGATTATATTGCTATGTTTACTCATAAATTAGGAGGGGATCCCCAAGCTACTGTTGAAGTAGGGGATGATATTTATGAACCAAGATGTTTTAGATGTCATGTGATTCCTAAATAATTAATCTTATAAATTTCATTTCTCTTTTCATAATATGGATATAATAAAAGAACTGGATTCTAAATTGCCTCATTTTGAAGATGGGAGGATAAATTATACTGGTGCAAAAGAAGCAGCCGCAGTTGTGTGTTATATTTTTTGTAAAGGCAAGATGCTTATTATGAAGAGAAGTGATAAAGTTCAACATTACAAAAATCTCTGGAATACTGCTGCAGGATATTATGATGAATTAAAAACTCCTTATGATATTGCTTTGAAAGAATTGAAAGAAGAAATTGGTGTTGTAGAAGGAGATATTTTTGAAATTAGCGATGTAAATTATTATAAATTTGTTGATGAATCTTTGGGTTTAACCTGGCATAAATTTTTGTTTAAAGTTGAATTAAAGGAAATCCCTGAAATCGAGTTGGATTGGGAGCATTCAGATCTAAAGTGGATTGATCCGAAAGATATTGGAGATTATGATACTGTGCCTATGTTTCAGGATGGACTTAAGAGAATTCTCAGATAAAAAACTTTATAAACGCCTTAAATTCTCCAATTATCAAAATGGCTAAAGATAAAACAACTAAATGTACATCTTGTAATGTTGATATTACTAATATGAATGGTTCAGTAGAATTTGACTGTCCTAATTGTGGAAAAGTTAAGATAGTTAGATGTAGTGATTGTAGAACCAAAGCAATTAAGTATAAGTGTTCTGGCTGTGGATTCGAGGGTCCTAATTAAAATGGCTTTTGTAATTGTAACTTTGAAAGTTATGCCCGAATCTCCTGAAATTGACTTGGAAGAAGTAGAAGGAAGAGTTAAGGAAGCAATTAAAGAATTTGCAGGGGATAGGAAGATGGAATCTAAAATAGAGCCAGTAGCTTTTGGTTTGAAATCTTTGAATATAATTTTCCTAATGGAAGAGAGTCAAGGTTCACCAGATCCTCTTGCAGAGAAAGTTGCTGAATTTGATGGAGTTAACTCTGCAGAAATTACTGATGTAAGTAGAGCATTAGGTTAAAAGATTATATTACCAAAAATCAAACTTACTATTGTTCCAATTAAGAATGGAGGTAGGAAAGCTATTCCTGCTTTTATTTTTACTTTCTTTTTATGTTTTTGAATTAATTTTATTTGAGATTTTGTTACACCAAGAGATTTTCTTGAATAAATTAGCTTGTTGTTTACTCTTATATCTTCGTCTACCCAATCTCCTTCTATTAGTCTTTTAGTATCGATTACTTTTTCCATTGAGATATTTTCTATTGATTTGATGGCAATGAATAAATTGAAGAAAATTAATGGGAATATCCCTGCAAAGTATAGCATTATTCTTACTTCTGTAATTTGTGTAAAGAATGTTGCAGCTATTATGAAAGTTATTGCAAGGCATATTAGTATTAATGATACTCCTCTCGTTTTTTTGTAAATTTCTTTAAATCTTTTTGTAAATTTCTTTCTTTCTTTTATCATAAGGGAGATGCTTATTAGTAATCCATATATTGCTCCTGCTAGGAAAATGTTTATGAATAGGATTGCTAAGAAATGTATATTTAAGTTTGGAGTGAATGTCGTTAGTAATTTATCAGGATATTGATGAAGCATTGCTCCCAATCCCATTAATATCTTTGCATCTGCTCCACCCCATTGTTTTGAATAATACATTCCTGCACCAATTAGAGTGAATATTAGTAATCCGATAACACTTCCTAGTATTGGTTTAAAACTTTGGGAGATAACTGATTGAAATGAGAATATTGCTAAAGCAATTGCAATTAATGAGAAACTTAACCAGTTTGGAACTTCAGTTGTTTTTACATCTGTAATAGATGCAATTGTTAACCATATTAAAACAATTAGGATAATTATGAAGTCAAACATATTTATTTTTTGATGAGTATATTTATAAATCTTTTTTGTTTTATTTTTTGTATGTTTGATGAGAAAGATATTAAATTGATTTTTGAAGAGGCATT
>CAYFNS010000027.1:1713-1943 GCA_964344545.1 Candidatus Woesearchaeota archaeon | reverse complement strand
GATAATGTAATACTAAATGTGGATAATCTTAATTTTATCTCTGGTGGAGATAAGGATTTCGTTAAGGCTTTGATTATGCATGAATTTTATCATATTTTATTTAAGTCTAAAGTAAAGAAAGATGTGCTAAAAGAGGATTTAAAATCAGAAGAAAGGGCAAAAAAAGCAATGAATAAGGATTTTCCAAAACTTGCAAAATGCCTAGTTTGATAGAAAACCTTTTAAATTAT
>CAYFNS010000027.1:1320-1703 GCA_964344545.1 Candidatus Woesearchaeota archaeon | reverse complement strand
TCTAATCGGTGTTTTGATTGTTTTGTATGTTTTAGTTATGCCTCCATGTGATAAGTGTAGATTGTTGAATAATGGGGATTGTAGAGAGGTATGTGATGGTAATGGTGCACAAGGCGTCTTATTGGCTGATGAATTGGGAGACGTTGCTCAAAAAGATCAAATTGTGCATAATTTAGAATCCGTAAATTTATACATTAGAGTGGAACCAGAGGATGAAAGATTGGCAGGTTCTTTGTTTGTCAATCGTGGTTGGTTTGGTAATGTTGATCAAGATTTAAGTTTTGAGTTGGAAGATTTAGATAATTTAGAAGAAGTTTATTTTACTACAAAGATTAGTAATGGAGAAGGGAAACTATTTATTGAATTAAATGATAGATTAGTTG
>CAYFNS010000027.1:0-1310 GCA_964344545.1 Candidatus Woesearchaeota archaeon | reverse complement strand
GGTCAAGTTGTTATTCCTTTGCCTTCTTCTTATTTGAAAGAGAAAAATAATCTAAAACTCTATACAAGTTCTCCTGGATTGGCATTCTGGAGCAAAAATCAATATGATTTAGAAGATTTGACAATAAGGAAGGAATTTGAAAGAGTTCACTATGAAGAAACAAGAACTTTTTCTGTGAGTGAAAGTGAAAAAGAATCTTTAGTTGAATCCAAATTGAAATTTTCAGTATTTTGTAGTGCAGCAGGAAGTTTGAGTGTAATGAAAGTTTATTTGAATGATCATTTATTATCTTCTGAATCAATTGCTTGTCAAAGTTTTGATAAAGAGTTGATGTTAAGCGATTCTTATTTGAATGTTGGGGAAAATGAAGTCACATTTGTTATAGATGATGGGAATTATTTATTGACCCCAATTAAAGTTGAAAATAAATTAAGTGAAGAAATTTATCCTTCTTATTCTTTTTATGTAGATGAAGATATGTATACTTCTCAGAATTCATATTTCTTATCCCTTCAAATGGGAAGCGGAAGGAAAGAGGCTAAAATGTTGTTAAATAATAACAACATTGAGTTGGATAGTGAAGATATCTATTTCCAAGAAGATGTTTCTCAATTTGTGAAGAAAGGAAATAATTTCTTAGAAATAGTTCCTGAACAAGATTTCCAAGTTAAAACAATCAAAGTCTGGTATGAATAAATATGGCAAGAAAAGAAGGTATTTATAGAAAAGATGGTGGTAATGGATGGGAGATTTATATTGATGGTAGATTGTGGCGTACCACTATGACTAGGGAAGTTGCACTTCATGATTATGAATCTGAATTAGATCGGAGGGATAAACAAGTTGTTTCATATCATCCTAAAAGAAGAGGAGGGTCCAGTGGATCTGGAAGGGGAATGAGAATGCCAGATTTTTCTACATTCTTTAGATATTTACTCAGAGGATTTCTTGTTTTAGTGGTTATTGGGGCTTTAGTTATTTTAGGGATTTTTGTTTTTAATGCTTCTAGGACTGGAGCATTAGATGTTTATACTGATAATGTTGTTACTAATCTTGATGAAGGAATTGATCAGGATTTTTTAAACAACAGTGGGCATTCATAAAGGATCCATCAAAAATTAATACATACCAATCTGTAGTTGAGAACAATGAAGAAAACAGAAATTTGGGAGTCAAGATAATTAATTTTGAACCCAATAAACAATCAGATTATTTTGAGAATGATGATATTAGAGGGATTGCTGTTGTGCAAGCTGCGAGCTTATCAAATAATTATTCAGAAGTAATCTTTGATTGTGAATTAGAAGATT
>CAYFNS010000026.1:1907-10602 GCA_964344545.1 Candidatus Woesearchaeota archaeon | reverse complement strand
CCAACTGGGCAAGAGTTTATCCTACTGAACCATTTGTTTGGGGAGTACCAGGAGACTATACTACTTGTGAAGAAGAATGTGCTACTCTAGGTTATGGAAACTGTATTGCTAGCAATGGTGCTTCTGGAGAGTGTGATGCCCTTGTTGCAGGAGGAGATATAGTAAAAGGTACAGTCTATAATAATATTCTAACAGGCAACTTCAATGAATATGATTCATGTAATATGAGTTTGTGGTATGGTGGAGTCAATTCAAGGAATTGGTGTTGTTGTAGTAATGCTCCTGAAGCTGAAACTTTCTGCGGAGATGGAGTTGTACAAACATTAAATGATGAAGGTAATAACGAAGTTTGTGATACTAGTGACTTTGATGGAGCAACTTGTGCAGCATTAGGTTATGATGGTGGAAGTTTAGATTGCCACACATATAACTGTAGATTGGATAAAACTGGTTGTGATGATACTTGTAGAAATGCAGATGGTGATGGATATTATTTCAATGGTGTAAGCCATTTAGGAAATCAGCTTTATGAAGTACATCATGGAACTACTTTCGATGGAAACAACAGAGCAGGAAGTGCTCAGTTTACATTACCAGGAGGATATTATTCCTTTGAATGTAATGCAGGCAGATCAAGAGTTGCTATGTATGATGGACCATTGCTTGGAGATGGATTCTGGGGACCTTACCCAACAGAAGATAATGTTTTAATTGATCTTGCAGCAGAATGTGATTGTCATTATGATTATGGAGCATTCGAGATGCCTGGAGCAAATGTTACATCAGATAATCATTATACATCTCATGATTGTGCAGGTCAAACTATGAACAGAGAGATAATAATATATCTTCCTGCTGGTGAGTATTCAATATATGTAGCCCCTCCTTCTGGAGTGTTTGCAGGGTCAGATATGGCTGCTTATGGAAGATTGAGTGAATCCTTTGTGACATGTACTGGGCAGATAGACTGTGATGATGATACAGTTGGAGTACAACCAGGAATAGTAGAAAACCTCATTAATAACATAGATGATAACTGTGATGGGCTAGTTGATGTGCTTTAAGCACACAACAACTTTTTTCTTTTTTAGATAATTTTATAAAACCCTAATTTTCCTCTTTTGTTTATGCGTTGGTAGTGTAATGGCTAGCATACGAGCCTTCCAAGCTTGTGATCCGGGTTCGAGTCCCGGCCAGCGCATACTTTTTAATTTTTTAGTTAATTATTTAAATTATATTATCTTTTTTATTTTATGAAATTTCGAGGTGATTTAATGAAGAGTCTATTTATCCTACTTATTACTTTTAGTTTATTTATTTCTGGTTGTGAATTATTACAACCACAAGAGCCTCGGTTTGCTTTGAATGATATTAAATTTATGGAGCATAATCCAGATTACGAAGATTTTGGATGGCAGCCTTCTGGTGGAGGGAACAATGCTAGAGAGTTTGTTGCAATAGATAAATCGGGATCTTGTTCCTCTCTAACTTATAATTATGGTGAGTGTGTAAATTCCTTAACACCGGGATATTCTAATTTTGTCTGTAGCGGAGATCGTGCAGGATTATGTGATAATGTTCCCGGATATACAATTTGTGAAATTCCTGGAGAACAATGTAGCTATTTTGAAACAATATATTCTGATTGTGAGTGTGTTACTGAAGGAGGGCCCGTATGCGGAGATGCTATTATAAATCAAGCTTCTGAAGAATGCGATGTGGGAGATTTAAATGATGAAACTTGTGTTAGTCAGGGTTTTACAGCAGGAAATCTTCAATGTACTGAGGATTGTACTTTCGATATTTCTGATTGTAGTTTTTGTGGGAATGGTATTGTTGATGTAGGAGAGGAATGTGATTCCTCTAATTTGAATGGTCAAACTTGTGTTTCTATAGATCCTGATTACTACCTGGGTGGAAATTTGTCATGTTTCTCAAAAGATCTTTCGAATGAATGTGAATATGATTTAACTGAATGTGTTAAATATTGTGGGAATGGGGTTATTGATTTTGATGAAGAATGTGATCAAGATTCATTGGGTGGAATGACCTGTCAAGACTTTGGGTTTGCTGCGGGTGATTTGGATTGTTATGGTAATTGTTATTTTGATACTAGTGGTTGCATTCCTCCTGATTGCTCTATTGATAGATTATATTGGGAAGGAGGAACTGAAGAATATGGGGAACTGTACCGTATGGTTGGGACAGAGATAGAGTTAAGAGTTTATGGAGATAGAGATAGTTGTTTGGGGAAAACTGTTTCTTTTGAAGTTATGGAGGATGATCTTCCCGCGGGAGTTGCTGGAGATGATCATGTAAATATAGAACCCCTAAATGCTGTTTTTGTTCCTGCTCCTTATAGCCCTAATGAGGCTATTGCTATTAGTTCTTGGAGGATAGAAAATCAAGATGATGGGCTTATTTTGTGGGGAGCCCCAGAATACTATTTTAATGTAAGAGTTTTTTCTGAGTCTACTTTTAGTAGCTCCTCAAGAGATCATTTACTAAATGCAAGGAATAATCCTCCTGAGTGCGATAATGGTGATCCTTCTTATGTGTGCGTTACAGATAATTCCTATCCCCCTATAAACTATTTCAGGGATGGGAATGCTGCTTGTGGTTTCTATGGAAAGTCTTGTTATGGGATGGAGTATAGTAATCATGCACAGAATGGAGGAGACCCAAATTGGGTTTATGAGTCTGCTCGAGATTGTGATTCTGCGATTTATATAGGATCTACTTTTGTCTATAGGGCACGGTGCGAGGATTAAGTAAGTTTTTTAAACTTTATAATTGTCTTTTTTTCTTATGGGCTCGTAGCTCAGCTTGGATAGAGCGCTTCCCTCCTAAGGAAGAGGTCGTGGGTTCAAATCCCATCGGGCCCGTTTAGAAAACTATTTAAATAATGTAAATAGATTATGATTATGAAAAGAGGAATTTCACCTTTAGTTGCTACTGCTTTTTTATTTGGATTTGCTATTGTTATTGCGATTACTATTATAGCAAGCACATCAAATTTAAATCAAGATCTTTTAGATGAGCAAGATAAAAAAATTGCCAAAGCAGTGGTTTTAGATTTGGATGCAAGACATTCGCCTGAATCTGTTGATTTTAATTGTACTGAGTTGTGGAACAATGAACCAAAGTGTAATGTGGGTGCAACAAATTACTATTGTATATTAATTGAGAATCCTGAAGGTAGAAAAGTAAATTATATGGTGCAAACAACTGGGGATAATGGTACTGAAGTTTGTTCTCCAGATAATATTGTTTTAGAATCTTATCAATCTAAGGCATTTGCAGTTGGTTATGATAAGGCTGTTGTAGGATTGCCACCAATATCTGCAGAAGTTGAAGCTGTTTTATTTTTAGAATAATTTTTTATACTTTTATTGAGATTCTACCTTGTTTTAGAACTCTTACTTTTCCACCTGATTCTGAAACTACTACTGCAATTGCATTTGTATCTTTTGTTAGTGCTGCACATGCACGATGTTTGGTTCCAAATCCATCTGGGAATTCTAGTTCTGCAGTGTTAATATCAATGTAAGTTCCTGCGCTTAGAATCTCTCCATCATGATTTATGACAAATGCACCATCTAATTGTGCAAAGTTTTTTATTGTTTCTTTTAAATCAGGATCTGTAATTTTAGGTTTATCTGTTAAATTATAAAATGGGTTTATGATCATTTGTCTAAGATGTTTATTGAGTTCTTGGGGATCTCCAATTATGAATGCTGTTCCAATTTTTCTTCCTTCTCTGCCTTCTTCTCCAATTTCTTTTGCTAAGTTAATTGCAGCTTCAACTATTTCTGAAGAAATATACTCGGATAGCTTTTGTTGACCAATTTTAAAGAAGATTTCATCAACGTCAAAAATAAATAATAATCCTTGATAGCCTGCCCCCAGATTTGGATCTTGAACACAAACAACTTTTTCTCCTTTTTCGATATATCTTTTATTGATTGCTTCTATTAATACAGTTTTAATTGGAACTATCGAACCGAATTCTAATTTTTTAGTTTTGGTTTTATATTCAATTTTTTTGAACATACCAGTGCTTAGCTGTTTAAAGATTGAAACTTTAATTCCTATTTCATCATCATCCGTGTGATCTTCTTCTTTAGGAAGTTTTTCAATAGTGACTAGGCTATTTGCATCAATATCTTTTGCTATTTTTGTAGCTGCAAATCCTAAAGTTTCATCTATTTTTTTCAATTTAATTTTTAGGAGTAGTAGCTAGTTAAAATAGTTTTTTGTTTCAAACCCTTATTTCTATTTTTTTATTTGTATCCAGGGCCTCCACTAAAGTTCTCCCCAATTGAGATTTTTTGTGGATTTGTACTTTTCCAGAGTTGGAAATAACTGCGGAAAATAAGAAATTATCTTCAAGTAAAACTTCTGCTTGTTTTTTTGAGAAGGATCTTGCGAGGGTAAATGTTATGTATTTTTTTGATTCTGCAACATTATAGTTTGCTGTTTCTTTTTTTACTTCTAATTCTTTAACGGTTATTTTTATTCCTAATTTATTTTCTATGTTTTCAATTCTTTTCCCTTTTACACCTATTAATTTTGGGATTTCTTTTTCTGGAACATAAACTGTTGCTCTGTTTGATGAAGTTATTTCTATTTTAGCATTTTTTGAGTATTGTCTAAATTCTTTATCCAAATAATGTTCAGCAAATTTTTGTGTGGAAGATTTTTCTTCTGAAACCGGGATTACAATTGTTTCTTCACCGTAACTGTATATCTCATAAGCTAATTTATTTTCTAAGAAATCATAAACTTCAATTACTGGACGTGCTAAATCTGATTCAGTCATACCAGTTGGAGTTTTTACAGTTATTTTTAGTGTTAATACTGAGGAAATTTTTCCAGAGTCCATGTAAATTATTGTATCTAAAACTGATGGTATCATTCCTGTTTCCATTCTTGAAATAAATCTTTGTATAGAATCAATTGCAGATGCTGAGTGTATAACTCCCAAACAATTTGACCCTCCTAATCTTAAATCTATGAATAATTTAAAATCTGGAGTATCCCTAATTTCGTCAAAGATAATATTGTCTGGTCTTGATAAAAATAATATATCGTGAATTTCTTCTGATGTTGAAAAGTTTTTTGAGTATTGAGTTATTTCTTGATTTAGTTGTAAGTCTCTTGGAGATTCAACTGTTTTAGTTATCTTTCCTTCTTTTGTATATTCTTCTGCAATGGCTTGGGCAAATGTTGATTTTCCGGATCCAACCTCTCCAGCAATTAATAATCCCCTTGCCTTTAGTTTAATTCTTTCTAGAATTTCAGTTGGAACATGATATTCATTTAGTGAAAGTTTTTTAATCGGTTTAATTGCAGTTATTTCTAAGCCATCTGAAACTGGAGTTCTTACAATTACTATTCTAAAATTCTTGTATTGGATTACTGTTGATCCAGGTCTTGTAATTTCTATAAATGAACCAGGATCCATCTTTGCTTTTTCAACTATTTCTTTTGCAATCTCTTGGATTTTGTCTTTTTTTATTGGTTTTTTTCCAAGCTTAGTTAATTTCCATTTTCCTGGTAATCCTTTTTTTGCTAAAGGTATTGAATTTTCTTTAAGATGAACAGACATAGTGTTTTGATCAAAATATTTTTCTAGTTTGATTTTTGTTTTAGGTTTCTTATGTTCAATAAATTCTACTTCTAATCCATACACTCTTGCTGATTCTGCTTGTACTATATCTGCAGTTATTAGTGTTGCAGATTCATCATAAGCAATTTGTCTGATTAATGCATCTATTTCTCCAGATTTTGCAAACTTAATTTGATCAATTGTTGGTCGTGTTCCTACAAATCTTAAATCAATTTTATTTTGTTGTTTTAATTCTTGTAAGTTTCTTAGTTCTTCTAATCCTAGAAATCCAGTTTCTCTTCTTTTATTTGCTTGTGCTTCTAGTTCTGCAACTACTGCATTTGGAATTATTACAGTTCCTTTTAGTTTGTTTTCGTTTATTAATTTAGAAACTATTTTTTCTATTATTACAGAAGTATCGGGAACATAAGTTTTCATAGTGTTAGTTTGTTTATGTATTATAAATATGTTTTGGAAATTTTTTGCAAACATTTAAATATTATCTTTCTTTTTTTTTATTATGAAAAGAGGGTATGTTCTTCTAGGGATATTGTTAATTTTATCTGTGTCATTTGTATTGGCTAAAGAAGTTGAGATTCCTAATGAAGGTACTTTTGAAATTGATAAGGATATTTCTGGGAAAGCATTATCTGATCCCCCTCGAGAGGTTACTAATTATTATGTTGCAAGTAAATTGCTTGCTAGTGAAGACGATAGTGGAAAAATAGTTGATTATGTTCAAGATAGACTTGGGAATAATAGGGTAACAATTGATAATGGAAGGTCGAATGGAGAAATTAAAAATTTACCCTTTGGCCAGGAATTGAAAAATACTGCTCAATCGAGATTTACTTTTTCTGGAAAAGAATTAGATGAAGACCTCTATAATTTTGGTGCTAGATCTTATGATCCAGACGTAGGGAAATTTACTGCTGTGGATCCTGTTGAAGATGATTTTCCTTATTCTTATGTACATAATAATCCTATGAACCTTGTTGATCCAACAGGGAAAGCTGCAAAGGGATGGGATATGTCCTTTGATAAATGGTGGTCAGAACAATTCACTAGATCTCTACATGGAGGGGAATTTAAGAGTCCATTGTTCCTTGAGCCATATATTCCTGTGGCTTATTATCAAGATCTTGATCCTGTGGTCGGATTTGAATTTGGATATGGACTGAATGAAGATCTAGGGAATTATGTTACTTTGCCAAATGTCGATCTTCAAGAGACTATTTCGACTACTATGAGCGCTTTTATTAATTATCCTCTTTATCAATTTAATATGGGAAGGTTCCAAATTGTTCCCAGTGTACGTGCAGAGGCTTCACAGAGGAATGATTGGCATATTAAAGATTTTATTGGGGATGATACTAGGCAAGTTTCTAAGAGTGCAGGAATTGGCCTTAATGCTGTAATGAACTTCATTTATGGTAATACTCCATTGGATAGGATTTCTTTGAATCTCTGGGGTCCACATGGGGAAACTTCTACTGTGGAAGCGTCAGGAATTATCGTACCCGAGTGGGGTCGTACAGAGTATACAGGACATTTGAGAGAAGGGACTTTATTTAGAGGATTTGGTGCTAGTGTACAAAAGAGCTTTTTTGGAGGATACATCTCTGTAAATGGTTTCCAAAGAAGTGGCAAAGATTCAATGGGAGGAGATTTGAAACAAAAATCCGTTGGTGCAACTTATGAAAGAGCTATAGCTGAAGGATCAACAATACAGGTAGGGGCGGATGCGAATTGGTTACAAAATCAAAATCTTGATAATAAACAAACCTATGCAGGAAATTATTTTATCCAATTTAACAAAGGGCCAGTTTCTATTGGTTATAGGCATTCTCCTCACACGGAGAATAGTTATTCTTATGTGGGGGCAAGATTTGCATTGCCTGGAGTGCCCCATTTTTAAGTAGAAAAATAGAAGGGTTTAAATATTAGAGTTTATTTTTTATTTGTATGTTGAGGAGACATTATTGCTGAAGATTAATCGGTATTTTTTGGAGGTGTTAGAGATATGAAGAATAATTTACTTAGTAAAGTTTATGTGCTTGCTTTTGTTTTTTTATTTTCGTTTTCGTTTGTAGCAGGTACTATGGAATTGGAAGCTCCAGAAGCATCATCTTTTTCAAAAGTTGAGAGCTCAGAACCCGGAGTGGATGGAATGGCAGGATTTAATTTGCCTGTTGGTGTTGTGAAAGGTAGAGGCGGAATGGATTTGCCTATAAATTTAAATTATGCACCCGGTATAAGACTTGAACAAGAAGCTAGCTGGGTAGGATTAGGTTTTAATTTAGGTTTTGGTGCTATATCGCGAACTCCGATTGGAGTGCCCGATGATTCTCCTTCAGGATTTTTAAATAGCAACACTAAAGATTTTAATGATCAAGATTATTATTCTGTGACTTTCCCTGGTGGCGGTGGAAAGTTATTATTTGATGATTCTAAAACTCCTTATATGGCAGACTGGAATGCATGGGATATAAAGATGAATAAAGATGGATCCGGAAAGATATTAAGCTGGGAAATAGTTACTCTTGATGGAGTAAGATATATTTTTGATAAAATTTCTAACACACGTTCCTCAACTACTAGCTTAACTCTTTATGGCTATAAGGATGCATATAATATCCCTCGTTATGGATCTTCTGAAGAAACTGATAATTCCTTGAATAGCAATTATGCTGCAACGTGGTATTTAACAAAAATATTGACCTCAGATTACGAAGATAGTGATGGAACTTCTGGGCCTTCTCCAGGAGATAAGGGTAACTGGATTGAAATTGAATATTCTGATGAGGGAACTTATCTTTTCAAATATCCTAATGAAAGGGCCGTTGATTGTAGTGATGATGTTAATTGCGGAACCGCATTTGAAGGGGCTGCAGTTCAGAAGGCCTTTTCATGGATTGGAAATCACGAGGCAACAGGGGGAGATGAACGTCTTTTATTTGGTGCAATAAAAAGAAATAATTACTTACAAATGTTATATCCTTCTAAAGTTAAGACTCCTTTAACCTACGCAGAATTTAATTATGATACTAGCTCGAGGGAAGATGGAAAGGATTATGCACGTGG
>CAYFNS010000026.1:0-1806 GCA_964344545.1 Candidatus Woesearchaeota archaeon | reverse complement strand
ACCCTTCTTATAGCGCGGTAGATCCTAATCAAATTACTAGATTCAATTATGCAAACAATTCTGATGAATTAGTTAAGGGCGCTGAAGGAAATGATAATGATGGGAGACTAACTTTAAATTCTATTAAATTTGTAGGTTTAAATGGTGCTACTTTGCCAGAGATAGAATTTGAATATTATAATAGAAATACTCCTTATTCTCCATTCGCATGGGATTGGTGGGGATATTATAATGGGGAGACATCCAATGATAATTGGTTTTTAGCTGCATGGTATGTGCAAACTCCGTGGGATTTTGCTTCATTGGATAATTATATAAGGAATCACGATGATGATCACTCTGCCTCAGAAGACATTATTACATGGTCAGTAAGCGATGTAAAGTATTCCACAGGTGGGGAAATACATTATGAGTATGGATTGGGTGAATATTCTTATGAACAAGATACCCCAATAACCCCCAAGAGTGCAGGTATGAGGTTACTATCTAAAACCATAAATGATGGAGTTGGAGAAACATTTACAGTTAGGTATTCTTATGGGGATGGTGTTGTAACCCAAGATCTCGGATGGGAAAATAGGTATAGGCAAGACTGGGCGAGGTTTGGATCCCATTTGGGACAAGGCATACAATATACTTCTATTGAGAAGGATTTGCCTGATGAGGGAGGATTTATAAAAACTACCTATAAGACTTTGAAGGATGATCCAGTTGGATTAAAAACATGTATTAGGCCTTACAAAGCGCCTGTGCAAGGACATCCTGTTTTGTCTACTAATATTGTGAGAGAAATGTATGTAGATTATAAGCCCCATAGGGTTTATCCAGAGGGTACACAAACCTTTGCAGAAGATCATGTAACTGTTGAACAAAGCACAAGTAGTGTATTTGATTTTGAACCAATAACTTCTTTCTCTGATAATAGTTATAATAATTCAGATAAAACAATAGATTGTAATGGTGGGTTTGGTGCTGCAAGAAATCAGCCTTATGTACTTAATGTAGATTGGGCTAAGACTCTAAGCACTGAGACAACAGCAAATGGCCAAACAGTATCTACCGAGTATCAATATAATAATGTAAATGGATTACCAAATATTGTAGATACTTATACAAATGATAATAAGATATTAAGACAAAGGACTTGGTTTGAAGCTTTAGACACACCAATGTCTAGTCAAGCAGTAAAAGATTATTTAGTAAGTAAGAATATGCTTTCAACACCAAGTCAATCTATTGTTGTTGAGAGAGAAGTAGGTTCTACTGATTATAAAGACCTTAGACATGTTGTTTACCAATATCAGTTCTATGGCGATGATGGTTCTAACTATAGGATGACTCCAAGAGGTACAAGTAGTTGTACTGGATGTAAAGTTTATCCTTATAGTACATTTGCATGGGTTAATGATAAAGGTATTATAGGCGTGGCTGAATGGGTAGTAGATGATTATATTGAAACTGAAAAGATTAACCTTTATGACAAATATGGGCAAGTTTTAGAGGCACAAGATGCTAAAGGGATAACATCTAGAATTTATTATGGTGCAAATGAGCAGTGTAGTGATGATACTTCAGGATCTTTCAGTGCAAATAGTTTACCAACTTGTTCAGAAGATGGTGAAGGGAATCAAATGAAAACTCATTATGATAGTTTAATGAGACCAGATAGAATGACAGATATGAATAATGTTCAATCAACTTATTATTATGATGATTTGAACAGATTAGTTACTGTAAGAAATTCTGTTGATTCTGGATATGTTATGACCAACTATAACTATGCATTAGATGGGGGATGCCCTGAAG
>CAYFNS010000025.1:0-11330 GCA_964344545.1 Candidatus Woesearchaeota archaeon | reverse complement strand
AAGTAATAAGTAGAATAAATAGACTCTTCATTAAATCACCTCGAAATTTCATAAATGAAAAAAGGTTTTAGTATATATAAATCTATCTTAATAAATTAGAAACATTTAAATCTAACAAACTAGAATTCTATTACATGGCTGATAAAACAAAAGTAATGTCTACTGCAATAAAACATAAAGGAGTTTTTAGCCTAGATGAATTATACAAAGCAATTAAAGAGTGGTTAAACTTTGAAGGCTACGGAGATGAAACTAAAACCTTTATAGAAGATCTCTACGTAGAAAGAATCAAAGGTGATGCAAAACAACTTGAAATTAGATGGAAAGCAGAAAAATTCATCGGAGAATATTTTAGTAATGTAATAAAAATTTCATTTTACGTTTTAGGATTACAAGATGTTGAGATGGAAGTAGAAGGAAGGAAAATAGGCTCTCAAAAAGCAGACTTAACACTCAAAATCAGTGCAGAATTAGTCTCAAACAGACAAGATAAATTCAAAAACGATTTCATAAGAGATTTATATGAAAAATTCATAATAAAAGATAGAATAGACGATTCTGCGGGAGCATTATACAATAAAGCATATGGCCTAGCAGATGAAATTAAAAGATTCCTGGAATTAAGGACAGCATAAAGTTTATAAACATAATTTTCTAAAATTAAATATGGCTGAAAAGATTTCTGTTGTTTCTGGACTAACAATTAAGCAAAATGCTCAATTTAATATGATTGATTTATATCATTCACTAAAAGCATGGTTTGAACTCAATAGATACTCATTATTAGAGAGCGAATATGAAGAAAAACAAGCAGGAACTAAGAAAAATTTAACAATTAAATGGGCTGCAACCAAAGAAATCGATGATTATTCGCAATTTGAGATAAAAGTGAGTATTTCTTTAGGAAATTACGAAATTGTCAATACAGAGAAGGAAAAACTAACTTCTGGAGCCCTAAAAGTCAAATTTGACGCCATGTTAGTCACAGATTATGAGGATAATTGGTCAAATAAGCCATTTTTGAAGTTTATGAGGGATGTAGCAGATAAATATTTCACCACAGAAAAGTCCACAATTTACAAAAAAGAGCTCAAAAATGACACTTATGACCTCTATAATAAGGCAAAATCCTTCCTAAATCTGCAAAAATTTAGATAAACAAAAGCTTTTTAAACTATTTAAAACATTCTTGATTAAGCCCGCTTTGCGAATTACCCAACGGAGCAAACGATAACTATCAAGCTATGAGCTTGGGGGTTAGGAGTGGGCGTCATAATCACAAAGAATAAGTAACATTATTCATCATATATCACGATTCACGTATAATGAAGTAAAGAACTGGAAAGAGTCCAGTTAATGCTACTTATTCTTTAGAACAATTAGTAATGGAGGAACAAAAATGGGAAAAATAGGCTTAGTAACAGCCAAATATATCATTCACGTTCAAATCTCAATCGAAGGCACAGTAGACAGACCAGACGTAATCGGAGCAATCTTTGGTCAAACTGAAGGACTTTTAGGTTCAGATTTAGAACTTAGAGAATTACAAAGAAACGGAAAAATAGGCAGAATTGAAGTTAATATGAAAACTGCTAGCGGTAAAGCTAACGGAGAAATCATAATACCTTCATCTTTAGACAAAACAGAAACAGCAATAATTGCAGCAGCACTAGAAACAATTCAAAGAATTGGACCTTGTAATGCAAATATAAAAGCAGCTTCAATTGAAGATGTTAGAGTTTCTAAAAGAAATATGGTTATAGACAGAGCAAAAGCTTTGTTAAAAGATCTTACTGACAATACACTTCCAGATTCACAAGAGATAACTGAAGAAGTTTCCAAATCCGTAAGGATGATGGAAATCAAAGATTATGGTCCAGAAAAATTAGCAGCTGGTCCAGCAATTGATGAATCTGACGAAATAATTATTGTTGAAGGAAGAGCAGATGTTCTAACTTTATTAAAAAACGGTTTCAAAAACGGAATCGCATTAAATGGAACATCCGTACCAAAAACAATTGTAGAACTTGCAAAAACAAAAACAGTTGTAGCATTTGTTGATGGAGACAGAGGCGGAGATTTAATCATAAGAGAATTAAAATCTGTTGCAGATGTAGACTTTGTTGTAAAAGCTCCAGATGGAAAGGAAGTTGAAGAGCTAACTAAAAAAGAACTAAACAAAGCCCTTAGAGGAAAAGTTGCAATAGAACAAATAACTATGGAGATAAACACTCCTGCAAAGAAAACTTATGACAAGAGAAAAACTACAACAAGAACCTCTCCAAGAAAAACAAATGTAAGATCAAGAGAACCAAGTTCAAAACCTGTATACTCAGAAAAATTATCTAAAAAAGATACAGAAACTTACACTAAAATGTTAGATGATCTAATGGGTACACGAGGAGCTTACATCTTAGACGAAGAATCAAATATACTTGGTAAAGTCCCAACTTCTGAATTAGCAACAACAGTTAAAAATTTGGGATCTGGAATTAACACTATAGTATTTGATGGGGTTGTAGATAGAGACTTAGTTAAAATTGCAGAAAGATCTGAAATAAAGAATATAGTAGCAATGGATTCTAAAGTAGCAAGACCTCAAACTAAAGTTAAAATAGTTACAAAGAAGAACTTATAGTTCTTCCTTTTTCTTTTTATAAATCGAAACAAATATAAAACAAAAAATTAATTTTTCTATATATGAAAAAGAGGCACAAAAAAAAGACTTCTAAAAAAAGAATTAGAAAACCTAATTTAAGAAGTAAAGAGAAAAGTGGTGCCCAAACAATTCTAGTGGGATTATTTGTAATACTAATTGTAGCAACTGCAGTTGTAACCAATTATGAAACAAACTGTGAAGAAAATGAAGAATGTTTCAATAGAGCTTTTTTCACATGTACAAAAGCAAAAGTACTGGGTGAACAAGAAGGAAGCATATTTGAATATAAAATACTAGAAAGAGATGGTGAAAATTGTATTGTAAGTATTGAGTTAGTAGAAGTTAATCCAGACTTAGACGAATTAACAAAACAAAGATTCCAAGATAAATCAATGCAATGTTTACTTCCAATAAATGAAGGATTCACAACAGATAAATTAAATTTATGCGAAGGCCCTTTGAAAGAAGCAATCTACGAAGTAACAATTCAAAAGATGTATAATTTATTGGCACAAAACCTTGGTGAAATTATTTCTCAAATGCGACAATAAAAAGTGTAGGCATCCTGAAATCGACAAAAGCCTAAACCATTAGTTGAACCTTAATCCTTCCTCCCCTCTGCTATCTACGAGCATCAATGTTTAAGGTAAAAGCTGCTTCCTTCCGGATCTGACTTGGTTCCCATAAACACCAATCCCATAGGACAAAGGATCAGCGTCCAGATTAAGACTAACAGCCGAAGCTAAAGCCTCATCCAGGCATTCAACTCCACCATATAGCTCATTTGTGGTAACAAGCGAGAGCTAACCGCCCAGTCTAGCCTACAAAATTACAATAAATTAAGCACTTTTAAAGATTTTGATTTAAGGTCCACCCCAATCTGCGAACCCAATTATATCATTTATATCTCCACTACTTGCTGCTTCAGCTTCTCTTCTTCCTTGCTCCATTGCCCCACGCGCAGCAATATCTCCAGTAATTTCTCCACCAAAATATCCAATTCCGCCTCCAATTATCCCGCCCAAGATACCTCCTCCCAAGAGCCCCAAGGGTCCAAGAGGAGATCCAAGCTCTGCACCAAGAGCAGCACCAGCCGGAGCAGTTTGACTTGCAGCTGCAAGACCTGAAGCGCGAGAGGTAACCTCAATTGCTTTTTCTTCGGGAGTTTCAGCATCACGAATTGCAGAAGTAGTATCTATTAAAAAATAAATTGCCCCTACATATCCTAGTGCTGCCGCAAATCCTGAAACTCCTAAGTATGATGCAGAAGTACCCCTGCCAGAAAAAACCATGCCAATATGAGGTTTTCCATGTCTAGTGTATCTAAAAAGCCCTCGATTTTCTACTAAATATCCCACATCCCTTGTAGAGTCATATCCATAGAAGGACCCCATATATCCCAGAGCAGGCCTACCTGTAAATAAATTAATTGCTGCAGCAGTTTGAGTACTATGGCAAGCAGATACTCCAACACAGCCTATATTTGGATTTCTCCTAATAGCAAATATAGATCTCCAAACGGAAATTTTTTGTAGTACTCCGGGAGCACCATGAGTGTTAAAATAAAAAATATTCCGATCTGCAATGCCTATAAAGCGATATGGAGCACCCCTATCTAACATAGGATAACTCTTAGGGGCATTTCTATTTGCAAATTCTCCTAGAGAGAGTGTGCTAACTCTCCTGCCCAAAGCAAGCTCTTCAGTATAATAAACCCCTTTCTCCAACAAAGCTTCTGTGCCAGCAGGATCTGTATAAATTAAAGGATTATTATAAACATATGAATAAGGAGGTTCATCTTTAACCGGATCAACAGAAGTAAATTTCCCTAAATCCGAGTCATAATATCTTGCATCAAAATAATATAAATCCTGATCTAATTCCTTTCCAGTAAAAGAAAATCTATTATCGACGTTTAATACTTGTCCAAATGGTAAACTTCTACTCTCATAATCTGAACCCAATCGGTCTTGAAATTTATACTCATCATTTACTGCAATTAATTTAGAGCCGGCATAATAATAAACTTCTTTACCAGAATCAGAAACATAATCTTCTTCTGCCTCAAACAACTCAGGAATTGCAACCTCTTTAGCCATACTAATTGGCATAGAAACAATTAATAAAACTACAAATATCACAACTCCTTTCATAAATTAAAATAACTTCACAACCTTTAAATACATTACGACAGGCATCGAATTATGGAAATAGATAAATTTTGCAGATTGCTAGGAAATGAGATTCTAAAACAAAAAATAGAATCCAAGAAAGAAATAATCAAACTTAGAGATAAACTTGCAAAAAAACACAAACCAAACAAAGTTCCTTCTCTAGTACAAATTCTATTAGCTGCAAAAGAAAAAGATAGACAAAAACTATTCAAATTAATTAAAATAAAGCCTACGAGAGAACAATCTGGAGTTTCTGTAGTTGCAATAATGACAAAACCATTTCCATGTCCTCACGGGAAATGTACAATGTGCCCTGGAGGCAATACAACCCCTCAATCTTACACTGGAGAAGAACCAGCAGCAAGAAGGGCAGCAAGAAATAACTATGATGCATATTTACAAGTTTTTAATAGATTAGAACAATATATCTTAATTGGACAACAACCCGAAAAAATAGAATTAATTTTAATGGGAGGAACATTTCCTTCCTTCCCAGCAAACTACCAAACAACTTTCATTAGAGATGCAATGAACGCAATGAATGACTTTGGAAAACTATTCATAAAAAAAGATGGAATAAACTTCAAGAAATTTTTTGAATTCTTTGAATTAACAACTATGAATGATAAGAATAGATATGAATCAATTATGAATAAAATTCTAAAATTAAAATCAAAAAATAAAGATACCTTAAAACAATCTCAAGAAAGAAATGAAAAGGCAAAGGTTAGGTGTATTGCATTAGTTATTGAAACTAGACCTGATTACTGTAAACAAGAACATATAAACAAAATGCTTCAACAAGGTTGTACAAGAGTAGAACTAGGAGTACAATCAATCTATCCAAAAGTACTAAAGAAAATAAATCGTGGACATTCTCTAAAAGATTCTATAGAAGCTACCGAATTAATGAAAGATTCTGGATTAAAGGTTGGTTATCACATAATGCCTGGCGCCCCAGGATCAAGTGTAAAACAAGATCTAGATATGTTCAAAGAATTATTCAAAAATCAAAATTACAAACCTGATGCCCTAAAAATATATCCTTGTATGGTAATGCCCAACACAAAATTATTTGAAGATTATAAAAAAGGAAAATACAAACCCCTAACTACTGATAAAGCTGCAAAACTAATTGCAAAAGCATTAGAATACATTCCAGAATATTGTAGAATAATGCGCGTCCAAAGAGATATTCCTACTTTTATGACTCATGCAGGAGTAAGCAAAACAAACCTAAGACAATATGTAAATAAGCATTTAAAGATTAAACCACGAGATATAAGAACACGTCAAATAAGAACCGAAGAAATTACTTCAACAACACTAAAAAGAATTGATTATGATGCATCAAAAGGAAAAGAAATTTTCCTCTCAATAGAAGATAATGATAAATTAGTTGGATTTTTAAGACTAAGAATTCCTCATAAGCAAAACAGAAAAGAAATCACAAAAACTTCCGCAATTGTAAGGGAATTACATGTTTATTCAAACGTAGAAAAAACAACCGATAAATCTCATCAACATAAAGGGTTTGGTAAACAACTACTAAAGGAAGCAGAAAAGATAGCAAAAGAAGAGTTCAACAAAAACAAACTAGTTATAATCTCCGGAATTGGAGTAAGAGAATATTATTATAAATTAGGCTACAAAAAAGAAGGGCCTTACGTAACTAAGATTTTAGAATAGAAACCATTAAATATCTCCATCCCTTAAAATTAGGCATGGATGAAAATATCACAATCAAAGGATTAGATGATTTCAATGATGCAGAAATAGAAAAAATAAAATCATTGGTAGAATCAAACTATGAAAAGATAAAAAGAGATGTCTCAGGAAAATTAGTTCTACACGCAAAGAAACATAACAAAGATGGAAACCGAGCAATGTATTCTATCCATGGAAAAATAAAAACCCCTGACAACTTAATAAATGTAGAAGATTCAGATTGGCTATTATCTACAGCAATACATAAAGTTATGAACAAATTAAAAAGTAGTGCCCAAAATAAATTTAGAAAATGAGTGAATACAAACAAGCAATCTTAGTCCGAACAGATCTTAAAATGTCAAAGGGAAAAATAGCTGCACAAGTAGCACATGCTGCTGTAGAAGCAACTTTAAAATCAAGTAGATTTAAAGTAAACCCTTGGAAGAATAACGGAATGAAAAAGATAATTCTAAAAGTTCAAGATCAAAAAGAACTAATTAAATATCAAAACTTAGCAAAAAGAGAAAAACTAGTTGCTTCAATAATAAAAGATGCAGGTAGAACTGAATTAAAACCTGGAACAATTACATGCTTGGGAATAGGTCCTGATAAAGAAGAAAAGATAGATAAAGTAACCAACCAGCTAAAAGTTCTATAACTTACAAGTGGTAAAAATAAAAACAGTTATAAATACTTCTAATATCAACATTTTATGAGTATTAAAGGAATATTATCAAAAACAGCATTAATTTTAGCACTAGGGATCCCTGCAATAAGTCCTGCAAAAGACTTTGAGGATAAAATCTATGCAGAACCATATACAACCCTAGGCACATCTACAGATTCAGAAAGACCCTTACATGCAAGAGCAGGAGTAACCGTTTCAGGAAGAATAACTGAAAACTCCTCTATTGGAATTGATAGTTTTAGATTATTTGAAGGAAGAAGAAAGGAAGATGGAGGCTCCATAAAATATACAAGAAGATTTGATAATGGAACTTTTAGCTTAGCACCAGGGGTTTTAGATGTAAGGCTAGAAGATCCAATTTATATAATTAATCCAACACCCGCTCCTGGAGAGAATAATCATTATGCCACAATTGATTATCCAGTATTTTTCTTAGAAGTAGGGTTAACAAGAGAAATTGCAAAAGGCATTAGCTTAAAATTCACTTACCAAAAAAACTTTGGTGAATCCCAAGTAATGGATCAATACCCTTCATCAAGATTTTCTGCAGGAATAGAAGGAAAAATAGAATTCTAAAACATAGTTTTATTAATAATACAAAATTACCTAATTTATGTCTAGATTAAATGATCTTTTAGGCGAAGAAAATGTGCAAGGTATCGGCAGATATTTTTTAGAAAATAGTTATGATCTACAAAGAGTTTCTGAAGAATTTGGAGAATCATCTAGGGAATATGAATTATACGAAAGATACCTAGCAGAAATTTCATTTGCATCTAGAAAACATGTTGAAAAATCTAAAGAAAGAGGATTTAAAATAAGAGGGTATGAACATGCAGAACAAATTTTAGATTGGCCTCAAAATGAAAGAGCACTTAGAACCTTAGTTTATGACGTAACCGGTGATTCAGACCTAGCAGAATACCTCAACTACAGAGGATTAAGACATCAATATCATAGAATAAAAGGAGTTGCACAAAAAATCCTTAAATCAAAAAAATAATTATTTTCCCTCTCTAATTTTGCTATACTGCACTGTAAGATTTGCAATCTCATCAACAATATTAAATGCTAATTCAATATTAGAAACTGCCTCAACAAAAATACTCCCCGGATAATTTCCTCTTTCTTTCATCCTTATAAAATGCTCTTTAAATTGTTTCTCAATAATCGCTTTTGAAGATCCACTCTTCTTTAACTTTTTAGTTATCATACAACAAGGGAAATATTTCTTCAAACGCTTAATATTATCTCTTAACAACCCAATCATATTGTCAATACTCTCTCTTGATTCTTTTGAAGGCTGCTGCCCCATACTCTCTACTTCATTACATAAAACCCCAAGATCATCAGCAGAATCTCCCAATTGTTCAATCAAATTAGAAATTCTAACCAGTAACACAACCTCTTCCATTTCCTTTTCACTCAAATTCCTTTGAGAGAACTCTAACAATGCTTTTTCAATAGTCTTATCCAATAAATCATTAAGATCTTCATAACGTTGTAATCTATCTAATTGCTTGGGATTAGGTTTTCTCACAACTATCTTCGCTTTTTTAAACATTTGAGAGGTTACGTAAAGTGAATATCCCAATTCTTTTTCAATTAATTCTATTGCTTCTCCATTATCTACTGGCAATTCCTTTTCAAGATGTTGAGTTTTCATCAAGATTTCTTTTTCTTTTCCTGGTACAATTCTTTCTATAAACCTTCTATAATAATTTAAGAATAATAAGAATACTATTGCCGCCAAAATATTAAAGATTGTATGGGCATTGGCTACTTGCTGAGAGGTTGAACCTCCTAGCGAGGCAACTAAATTTGCAAATGGAGATACAAACGGCAATAATACTAGGGCCCCAATCACATTAAAGAATAAATGAGAAATTGCTAACCTCCTAGCATAAAGATTCAACCTTAATGAAGAAAGGATCGTAATAAATGTACTACCAATATTTGCCCCCAATAGAATGGGAATACTCTGTTGCAATCCTAATAATCCATCAGCCGCTAAAACAACAACTATTCCTGTAGTTACAGAACTAGATTGAACTAAAGCTGTAAACAAAAATCCAACAAATAATGCTAAGAAAATATTAGATAGAGAAGCAAAATAACTGATAATTACTGGATCAGATTTTATTGGAGCAATTGCTTGAGAGATTAAATTTAAACTAAAGAAAACAATACCAAAATAGAACATTCCCTTACCCAATATTTTATGTCTTTTTCCAAATAAATTTATTAAGAAACCTGCAATAATGAAAATAGGTGCAAAAGCAGTCAACTTAAATGCTACCAATTGTGCAGTTATAGTAGTCCCAATATTTGCTCCAAAAATTATACCTAAACTATTTGCAAAAGATATTATTCTTCCATTAACTAACCCTACCGCAATTATTGTTGTTGCCGCACTAGATTGGATTATCCCTGTAACCCCTGCCCCAAGAGCAGTGGCACTCGCCCTATTTTTTGTAAATTTCCCGAGTAATACTCGAAATTTATCTCCAGCTACTTTTTGTATTTCTTTTGAAAAATTTTCAATTCCAAAAAGAAATAAAATTAGCCCAGTAACCGCAGTTAGAACAATAGTATAATCCATATAAGGAGAGGAAAATCCTAATTTAAATAATTTACCACGGAAATCAAAAACTTTATAAACCGAACAAATGCATCAATTATGGACGACCAAAGCGGCTTGGTTATACCCGATCTCGTCTCGATCTCGGAAGTCAAGCAAGCCTACGTTTCGGGCTGTACTGCACTTTGTTGCGGGAAACTCGGAAAGTTGTCCTCTTTATTTTCAAAACATTTTTAACAACTAACTTCTAATTTTTACTATGAAAAAACAAAAAGATATTGAGATTGCAAAAGAAAGAATAAAAACACTATTCGAAGAAGCAGAAAAAGCTACGACTCAAGAACTTGCAAACAAATATATTAAAACAGCTAGAAAGATAGCTATGAAATTCAATCTAAGACTTCCAAGATACTATAATAGAAAATTCTGTAAACATTGCTATAACTATTTCAAAAAAGATAATTATAGGGTAAGAACAAAAAACGGAAAAGTAGTTTACTATTGTTTAAATTGTAAAAAGTATGCAAGATTCTCAATTAAGAAGATAAAATAGAGTGTAATTGAAACCAATTCTTTTTAACCCAATTTTTCTCTAAATCAAACAAAAAATCATAACCTCTTTTCTTAATCTCTTTATCAACAATTCCTCCTTTATGTGGATGTTTAAATTGTTGAGGATATGGACTTTGAAATCCATGCATATAATGGATTAATTCATGTGCAATAGTAGTTTCTAATATAAAATCCGGAACATCTGGATATTTAAAATAAGCATTAATAGCAATCTCTGTATTACCATCTCTTAACATTTTAATGTGGGCAAATTTATTTTTCCATCTACCTTTAAATCTAATTATAACTTTATTTTTTCTTTCAACTTCTGGGATAATTTTATTCCATACAATATCTAACCTTTCCCTTAACCAAGCATCATTTCTCATAAAAATAAAAAACTAATATTAAATTTAAATATTCCTATACTCAATTAATTAAAAATTTTTCTCCAGAATCTTTGGAATCCATTTGGACCAGGATATTTGTCTTTTAATTCTTGGGTTAATTTTGCCCCATTTAATTCCCAATTATGGTGATAATTGGGATAAGCTTCTCGATAGAACTCCTCTATCCCTCCCGTACGAGCTATATCTGCCAATCTAATCTCATAAGGAATATGTTTACCTGCTTGTTTTAAAAAATTCCCATGTTTTCTAAAAGCTAAATATTCATCTTCTATCCTATTCTTGGATGCTCTCCCATCATAAACTTTATGTTGATATTCATGCAAAGCTGCACCTGCCACGTATGCATCATCATTGTGGGTTCCATCAATAATAATTCTTGCTTCTGCAATAGAATCAGATTTTACATTTTCATAACCCTCCAAAGGAGGATATTGAGCCATATTTATTGTAGAATAACTCACAATATGATAGGTTTTCTCAGTTTCTTCATCAGTGAAATCATAAGAATTCCGATAAATCATCCTTTCCCCTTCTGGGAAATACCTCCCTTGGGCTC
>CAYFNS010000024.1:9365-11491 GCA_964344545.1 Candidatus Woesearchaeota archaeon | reverse complement strand
CAATGACTTAGTGCGGTGATGGAGAATGCAATGGAGATGAAAGATGTGATTCTTGTAAGCCAGATTGTGGTCTTTGCCCAGAGGATCCCCCTCAAGAAAGATATTATAGGTTAACTCCAGGAAAAGAGTGGTATAATGATTTGTTAGATTTGTTCAGAGTCTAACAAAAATTATTTAAACTCGAAATTCGAATTTAGAGGGATGATAATATTAATCGCATTAATTGTTTCTATTTTGTTTCTTTTAGGGTTTAGTTTCTGGATTAAAAAGAAAAAAGATGGAAATAATGCTATGAAAAAAGTTGCTGCCAGGATTAGAAATGGTAGCAAGACTTTTTTGAAAGTTGAATATAATGTTTTATGGATTTTAATTGTGGGATTAACATTGATTATTTTATATTTTAGTTATGTTTTTGCAATTGCATTTTTGTTTGGTGCTTTATTCTCTTTGATTGCTGGAAGAATTGGGATGAATGCAGCTACAAAAGCAAATATTTTGACTGCAAATGCTTGTAAGAAAGATGTCAATTCTGGGATGAAAATTGCTTATTTATCTGGGTTGAAAGCAAGTATTGTTGCGATGATATTGGGATTAATTGCTATTATTGTTTTACAGGGATTTTTTGTAGATCCTAAGCCTCTATATGGATTTGCGTTTGGTGCTTCTTTGATTGCATTGTTTATGAGGGTTGGGGGAGGAATATTCACTAAGTCTGCTGATTTAAGTGCAGATTTAACTGGAAAAATTGAGAAAGGATTGCCAGAAGATTCCCCGAAAAATCCTGCAGTAATTGC
Organism: Candidatus Woesearchaeota archaeon; assembly: GCA_964344545.1. Classification (GTDB taxonomy): domain Archaea; phylum Nanobdellota; class Nanobdellia; order SCGC-AAA011-G17; family PNOQ01; genus JABJPM01. The sequence continues at coordinate 10,697 of CAYFNS010000024.1, read as the reverse complement.
GGATTTAGTTGGAGATAATGTTGGAGATGTTGCTGGGATGTCTTCAGATTTATTTGAGAGTTATGTTGCTTCTATTATTGCGACAATGGTTATGTTGTTTGCTTTAGGAATAAATTATACAATCCCATTAACTTTAGTTAGTATTGGAATTATTGCTTGTTTAGTTTCTATATTAGTTATAAATCAAAAAAATATTTATGGCGCTGTATTGGGGTCATTGTTAGTTTCTGGAATTTTAATTTTATTAGGATCTTATTTATTATTGTTTGATTATTTTATGCCGATTTTGTATGGGTTAGTTGGCGGAGTATTAATTGGATTTAGTGTGTTTTATTTTACATCTGGAAGATTTAGGCCAACACAAAGAATTGCTGAAGCTGCAAATACTGGGGCAGCATTAAATGTTTTAGCAGGCTTATCAAATGGATTAATGTCAACAGTGGTTCCAATTATTGTTGTTACGTTAGTTATGGTGTTATCATATTCTGCTTTAGATTTATTAGGGATTGCGATGGCTGCAGTTAGTATGTTGAGTATTATGGGGGTTGTTTTAGCTTCCACTATATTTGGATCTGTTACCGATAATGCTTCAGGAATTGCAGAGTTATCAAATAGTAAAAAATCTAAAATTAATGCTTCTAAACTGGATTCATTAGGCAATACAACTGCTGCAATTGGGAAAGGGTTTACAATTTCTTCTGCTGCATTAACTGTGCTAACTTTATTAGCTAGTTTTATTCTAGTAGCGAATGTAAAAATTATTGATTTATTGAATGTTCAAAATATGGCTGCATTGTTTATTGGAGGATTTATACCATTCTTATTTTCATCATTAGTTATTAATGCAGTCGGAAAGACTTCTGGAAAGATTGTTGCAAATGTTCGTGAACAATTTAAGAAAAAAACTTTGGATTATGAAACTCCAATTACAATTGCAACTAAGAGTGCAATAAAAGAAATGATAATTTCAGTTGTTATTGTTGTAGCTATTGTTATTTTAGTTGGAAGTTTGCTGGGGAAAGAAGTTTTAGGAAGTTTAATTGCAGGATCTGTTGTTTCTGCTTTCTTATTATCAATATTTATGGCGAATTCTGGCGGATCTTTAGATAATGCTAAGAAATTTATTGAAGAAAAGAGATATGGTTCAGATGTGCATAAAAATTCCGTTATAGGAGATGGTGTTGGAGATCCATTGAAAGATGCTGCAGGGCCGTCCTTGAATATTTTGATTAAATTAATTGCAATTATTTCATTGTTATTTGTGTTACTTCTATAAAGTAGTTATAAATAGAAAGATTTATATTTCCGTCATAGATTTATGACGCTTTCCCC
>CAYFNS010000024.1:8668-9355 GCA_964344545.1 Candidatus Woesearchaeota archaeon | reverse complement strand
GATTTCTCGAGAATATTAAGAGATATAGCCAATTTGGCTAGAAGGCGAGAATATTAAAATGGATGATCAAGACAGAAGGATTTTAGAAATCCGGCAAAATGCGGATTATATGAGAAATCCTGCTTATGAAAAGGCTATGAGGGATTTAGCTAGAAGACAAATTGATGAAAAGGCACCTCGTTTCTTAGAAGAACAATGCGATAGAGATTTAGAGATTGTGCATGGTCTATCTGAGGCATTAGAAGAAACTATGCAACAAAATATTGCTATTGGTAATGGCGGAAGCAAGAGGATTGGTCCTGCAACTTTTGTAGGATTTTTTAAATATGATAATTATGCGTGGCCCATGGACTTTAATCATGATGATATAACTTGGGTAGTAGATGATGCTGGCAAAGATGAAGATTTTGCTATGGTGGGATATCAAGGTCCATCAAGTAAAGGAGACACATTTGTATACCGATTGGCTAGAAAGACATTTGATGGCCCAATTGAAACCTATCATGCAGGAGAACCAATAACCCTTGATCCAAGAGATGTAGATGTTTGGAGTATGAGAGCAGGTATATCTGAGGGACCTTTAGAGAATCCAGATCACCTTTATGATGCTTGTGGAAATTACCCTGAAATTTCTGCAATTGGAAATGAATTGAAACGCTGTTATGTTATCAACACTGAACTGGAATA
>CAYFNS010000024.1:7726-8658 GCA_964344545.1 Candidatus Woesearchaeota archaeon | reverse complement strand
ACAAATTTTGGACAAGAGGAAAATTACAAGGCTTTTTTTGGTCAAGATAAATTGCTTTTTGTTCCTTATGCAGTTCCACCTCAAATGAGAGATGCATATATGGCTGAAACAAGAGAAGGATTAGAAAAACTTGGATTTGTTGTTGATTCAATTCATGAAACAGAAGATCCAGTTAGGGCTGTCGAGGATGCTCAAGGTATTGTTATTAATGGTGGAAATACTCATTTATTGTTAAAAGAAATGTATGATGCAGATATTGTAGGTACATTACGTGAAAAAATTTTAGAAGGTACACCTGTTGTTGGAAAAAGTGCAGGCTCAGGAGTTTTATGTCCAACTATTAAAACTACAAATGATTGGGCAATTGTAGATTCACCAAGCTTAGATGCACTTGGAGTAATACCTTTTCAGATTAACCCTCATTTCCCAGCATTTGGAACTGGACCATACGTAGAGAGATCAAATAGAATTGGAGAACTTCAACTTGTGAATGATACTCCAGTTTTAGGTTTGATGGATGGTGCAAGTATGTATGTTAGTGGAAAAAGAAAAGTATTATTTGGTCAAAAGGGAGCAGAATTGTTTTTACCTGGACAGGGAGCAAGATATTTACCCCCAGGAACTGATGTAGGCTTTTTGTTTAAGGGAGATGAAGAATGAGCAATAGGAGGGTTCTTATTGGATCTTATATCTCTCCAGGTTCAGCAGCAGATTTTTTAGGAGACGATGTTAGTGAAATATTGTCTATTCCATATGCTCATGGCGGGCAAATGCTTTGGCATGAGAAACAAGATATGAAGCAAGCTGGATATGATCTTTATTCTATAAACGAATATGAAGATCCTAGAGAGGCGGTTGAATGTGCTGAAGCCTTTATGATTGGTATGGGATATACTCCTGATTTGCTTCAGAGAATGAGAGAAGAAGGCATT
>CAYFNS010000024.1:7268-7716 GCA_964344545.1 Candidatus Woesearchaeota archaeon | reverse complement strand
GATGTTATTCCTTTGGGAATGGATTTAACAGCAACAGGAGTTTTACCATTTCATTATAATCCTCATTATCCTGGAAAATGGGGGGCTTTAGCTAGGGAAGAAAAGCTAAGGGAACTTTCTGAAAGATTACAAAACCCTATATTAGGAGTAATGGATCCTACTAAATTATTAGTTGAGGGAAATAATATGCGTTTTGTAGGGTATAGATCCGAGGAAGGCGAAGTGGCCCAGTTATTTTTACCAGGACAAGAACCAATAGAAGTTTTTTATGATGCAGATCTAAGTTTCTTGTTAGAGTAAATTATTTAAACTCTTATTTTAATTTTAGTGATATTGGTAAAGTTTGTAACTAAAAGAGGGAAAAAGTATATTCCTACAAAAGATATGAAACGTAGGGCTTGGGTTTATTCTAAAAGAATTTATGATCGAGACCCAATTGAATTTTGGG
>CAYFNS010000024.1:3009-7219 GCA_964344545.1 Candidatus Woesearchaeota archaeon | reverse complement strand
ACAAGCAAAAAATTTAGAGTGGTTCAAACCTTGGAAAACTACATACAAAGAAAAATTGCCTTATTTTGATTGGTTTGTTGGTGGTAAAATAAATGCATCTGTAAACTGTGTAGATAGACATTTACAAACCAAAGGAGATGAAACTGCAATTGTTTGGATTCCAGAACCTTCTAAGGAAAAGAAAGTAAAAATTTCTTATAAGGAATTACATGAAAAAGTTTCTAGGTTTGCTAATTTATTGAAAAAATTAAAAGTGAAAAAAGGAGATGTCGTTACTATTTATCTTCCAATGATCCCTGAAGTTATTGTTTCTATGTTGGCTTGTGCAAGGATTGGAGCAATACATTCTGTTGTATTTTCAGCTTTTTCTGAGGAGGCTTTGAAATCAAGATTGAAAGATGGAAGATCTAAAGTTTTGATTACTGCAGATGGCTATTATAGAAAAGGGAAGAAAGTTGATTTATTAGAAAAATCTAAAGTTGCTGCAAAAGGAACTAAGGTAAAAAAAATTGTGGTTGTTCCTAGATTAGGCAAAAGACTTCCCAAAGGATTTGTTAATTATAATTTAATAAAAAAAGAGAGTAAAGAATGTAAACCGGAAATAATGAAATCTGAAGATCCTTTGTTTATTCTTTATACTTCTGGAACTACTGGAACTCCTAAAGGAGTTATACATGATACTGCAGGGTATTTAACTCAAGCTTATGCAACTACTAAATATAATTTTAATATTCATGATGATGATTTGATGTGGTGTACTGCGGATGTTGGGTGGATTACAGGACATACGTATGCTTGCTATGGTCCATTATTAAATGGGAGTGCGTTGTTGATGTTTGAAGGATCTCCTGATTATCCTAACTTTGGAAGATGGTGGAAAATTATTCAAGAAAATAAAGTTACAGCGTTTTATACTGCGCCTACGGCAATAAGATTATTTATGAAGTTTGCAGGGAAATTTGTTAAGAAATATAATCTTAATTCGCTTAGAGTTTTAGGTACTGTTGGAGAACCAATTGATGAGGATGCATGGAACTGGTACTTTAGAAATATTGGAAAATCTAGGTTGCCTATAATTGATACGTGGTTCCAAACAGAAACGGGAGCTAATGTTATTAATTCTTTACCTGGTGTGGGCCCGTTCATCCCTAGTTATGCAGGAAAGCCATTCCCTGGAATTAGGATGGCAATAGTGAATGATAAGGGAAATAAGGTTAAGCAGGGTAAGAAAGGACACTTAGTTCAGCTATCTCCATTTGCACCCGGGATGTTGAGAGGAGTATTTAGAAATAAGAAAAGATACAAGGAAACTTATTGGTCTAAGTTTAAAGATAAGTATGATACTAGTGATGGTGCTTTTATGGATAAAGATGGAAATATTAGATTAGTAGGAAGGGTTGATGATGTTATCAAAGTTGCAGGGCATAGGTTAAGTACTGCTGAGATGGAAAATGTTTTAGATGAAGATGCTTATGTTAATGAAAGTGCTGTTGTCCCAGTTGCAGATAAAATACGTGGAGAGGTTCCAGTAGCATTTGTAGTCTTAGAAAAAGGTGAAGCTTCTGAGGATCTAAAGAAAAAATTAGTACAAGATATCAGGAGAGAGATAGGGCCAATCGCTTCTTTGAAAGAAATATATTTTGTTGATGATTTGCCTAAAACTAGGTCTGGTAAAATTATGAGAAGAATTTTGAAAGGATTGTTAGCTGGCGAAGAAATAAAAAATACTACAACGTTAATTAATCCAGAATCTGTTAAAAAAATAAAAGAAAAATTATGATTTTTTTAGTTTTGTTTCTAAATTATCTTTAGGTGCAAGTTTATCTTTAATGTAACTCACTATTAAATTTGGAGTTGTATAAAGAGTTGCAGTTCTATATGTCTCTGCAAGTACTGCTGCATATACCATATAATCAGGATTTATATCTACCATTTTATATTGTGACTGTGAAGTAGTTTATAAAATTTTTGCAAAGAGAAAGATTTATATACTGGTATTCATATGCTAATTATGCATTTGATTTGGATTTTCCTTCGGGATTTTCCTTTTCTTTTGCGCTCGTACTTTCACTTGGATTGACTTTCGGGTTTTTCCTTGTGTTTGTACACCTAATATTTCTAAAGAATTAATACATTATGTTTGTTAATATTAAGATTACTGTTAGAATTAATCCGATGTAGAAAAATAACATACTTTCTTTTCTTTCTTCTGCAGGAATTATATCTCTAGAAATTATGTAGAATAAAGCTCCCGTTGCATATCCTAAGGCTGCTAAGTAGATTATTGGATTGAGAGAAAGAAGTAAACCTGCAAGGGCCCCAATTAATGTGGAGAACACAAATATTAATTTTGGTTTATTTGTTTTAGAAGTTTTATCAATTATTTTTAGAATTACGGATGAAGAGATTGTTAAAAGCACGAAAGGCATGAATAGCATTATTGGGATTTGTGGATTTATCTCTGCAAAGGATACTAATGCAAAACCAATTGTGAAATGTTCTATGAAGAAGGCAAGCATATGACTATTTCTAAATCTTGCTTTGAATTCTTTTTTTGTTTGAATATGTTTTATGTTATAGGCTCTTATTGAGTGGAATGAAATAAATCCTAGTAAAGGTAGGATGAATAGTGCAGGACTAATTAAGATTATTTTTGATGTAAATGAGGGTAAAATCTCTAAAAATAAAATTGCAATTAATATCCCAGCAGATAAGCTTAATAATTTTTTATGATATTTTTTTGTGAATCTTACAAGGGTGCTACTTAGTAAATGGATTATTGTTAGAACAAGTGCAAGTATTAATCCAAGGATCATAAAGTATATTTTAGAAAATTTTCTTTATAAAGTTTATTTTTTAGGCTGTTAATGCTTTTATATCTAGTTTATTGTCTTTTTCTATGGTACATATAATTCTTGTTGAAGGGACTGATGGTTCAGGGAAAGAAACACAATCAAGAATGCTTGCTGAAAGGCTTTGTGGAAATGGATTTCCTGCTGAAAGAATCAATATTCCTGAGTATAGTTTACCAAGTGGCCAAATTGTTGGACAGTGTTATTTGGGTAAAGACCTAGGATTAGGAGAGGAAGCTACTGCTATTTTTGGAGATGCAGATGGAGTTGATCCTAAATTGGCAGGGCTTTATTATGCTGGAAATCGTTACGAAGCAGCACCTACTATTAGGGAGATGCAAGAACAAGGAAAGATCCCTATTTTAGATAGATGGGTTGAATCTAATATGGGTCATCAAGGTGGAAAAATATGGGATAGTGATGAAAGGGCTAAAATGTTTGAATGGTTTAGACACTTGGAGTATGATATGCTGGAGCTACCAAAGCCTACAATAAAATTATTTTTTTATATGCCTCTTAATGTTTCATTGGAGCTTAGAGAAAAAAGAGCTAAGGAAAATGGGGAAAGGCTTGATGGGCATGAAGGGAATTTAGGACATATGAAACGAGCAGAGTTAGCCTACTTACATATGTTAGATCTATATCCTGAAGGGTGGCATAGAATTAATTGTGCTCCAGATGGAACTATTAATACATTGAAAACACCTCAAGAAATTTCTGATGAAGTTTATAGAAATATCGAACAATTAATTAGGTAATCTATCTTCTCATGTAAGATATAAATGAATAATCTCCTTTAAAATCTTTTTTTGTTTCTTTCCAAATTTCTGGATCAATTTCTGGAAAAAATGTATCTCCAGGTATGACCTTGTGTACTCTAGTTAATTCAATTCGGGTTGCAAAATTCATTCCCTCTCTATAAATCTGAGCACCCCCTATGATGAATGCATCTTGTTCAGCTACGGCTCTTTGTGCTTCTTCAAGAGAATTATAAATTGTGATTCCATTATTTTCATACTGGGGATTATTCGTGAGAACTATGTTTTCTCTTCCTGGAAGTGGTTTGCCAATAGACTCATATGTTTTTCTCCCCATGATTATGGGATGTCCCATTGTTAATGCTTTGAATCTCTGTAAGTCTTCTTTGATTTTCCAAGGAAGTTTATTATCTAACCCAATTACATTATTCATAGAGGCAGCTACTATTATTGTTAGGTCACTCATACTGCGACCTCATACTCTATTTTTGGGTGAGGTTTATACCCAATCACTTTAGAGTCTGTATTTTGCCACTCAAATATTGATGTAAAATTAGATGTTTCTACTCTTGGAAGGCTTCTAAGTTCCCGAGACATTTG
>CAYFNS010000024.1:0-2999 GCA_964344545.1 Candidatus Woesearchaeota archaeon | reverse complement strand
TTCGAGGTTTTCTAAATGAGGGATATAAATGTGAGTATCTCCTAAATGTCCAGTAAGTTTTCCCTCTTTTAATCCTGCTTCTTTTGCTAAGAGATGTAATATTAGTGCATATCCTGCTATGTTAAATGGAACACCCAAAGCTATATCTGCAGATCTTTGATTCCACTTTAGATCTAATTTATCGCCCGAAACTTTAACTTGAAAATCATAATGACAGGGGGGCAAGGCCATTCGAGGAATATCTTTTGGATTCCATGCAGTGACAATCATTCTCCTATCTCCTGGGTTGGTTTTTAATGCATTAACTATATTTTCTAGTTGATCTATCCCCTCTCCGGTATAATCTTGATCATAGCCTCGGTATTCGGCCCCATAATGTCTCCATTGCCAACCATATATTGGACCCAAATCTCTTTCCTGCTCCATTTTTGCTTTTGTTTCTGCGTCATGACCATATAGAACTTTATCGGGTGTGCACCACTCATCCCATATATGGTTGTTTCTATCTTGCAACCATTTTTTATCAGTAATTCCGTTTATGAAGAATTCATTTTCTGTTGTGATGAGTCTAAATGGAATTACTTTTGAGGTTAATAGTGGAAAACCTTCAGCCATATCATGTTCAAATTGTGTTCCTAGATAACTTATAGTATCTACTCCCGTTCTATTTTTTGTTATGGATCCCTTTTCTAAAACTTTTCTTACAATATCAAAGTATGCTTGCATAATATCTCTCTTTGGTATTTATTTATAATCATTTATAGCAAAAGAAAATACCTTTACAATTTATAGTTTCAAAATTATAGAGGATTCCACCCAAAGCTTTATATACAGTATATTTACACTAAATCAGTGAGTAGATGGCAATTTAATGTTGCCTGAGGAGGAAAAATAGATTAAAATGGAAGGAACAGTTAAGTGGTATAACGTAAGAAAAGGATACGGTTTTGTTAAAGGTGAAGATGGTGAAGATTATTTTGTGCACCATACTGCTCTTGGTAGGGGAGTATTTTTAAGAGAAAATGATCTAGTATCTTTCGAGCCAGCAGAAACCGAGAAAGGTAAACAAGCTCAAGATGTGCAACTTTTGAAGAAAGGTAGTGAAAGAGACGATGTGCAAACTGACTCTGAAGAAACTGCTGAAGAAGTAGAAGAAAGTCAAGCTGAAGAGTTTGATGGCGAGGAAGAGTCTTCAGAAGAAGCTCCTGCAGAAGAAGCAACTGAAGAATCAACTGAAGAGGAATCCACAGAAGAAGCTGAAGAAGCTCCTGCTGAGGAAGAATCTGAAGAAAAAGAAGAATAATTTCTTCTTTCTTTTTTTATAATAATGAATGAAATAACTGATGAGAAACTTGAGAAATATTTTTCTATAACTAAAGAAGCTTATGAAATGGCTAAAGCTAATATTGGAAATAAAGAATTAGCTGAAGATTTTTTAGATATGATTTCTAGATATATTTCAGATGCTGAACATTTTAATTCTAAAGGCGATAAAGTAAATGCTTTTGCTGCTTTAAATTATGCACATGGATGGTTGGATGCTGGCGCTAGAAGTGGTGTTTTTGATGTTCATGATTCTAGGTTGTTTACAGTTGATGATAAAGAATAATTATTTAAATTCTTAAAACTAATATTTATTATGGATAAAAAAAGAATTAATTTTTATATTGGAATTTTACTTGCTTTAATTGCAGGATTGTTTGCGGTTTTTAATATTGGAGAGACTGCTTCGAGAATTGCAATACTAATTTTAGGTATAATACTTATTGCTATAAATTCCCCAAATAAAAAATAAGCCTAGAATAAAAATCCAAATGGATTGTAGTGTAAGTGAAATGTATTAACTTCTGAACTAACTGAATTATTTGTGGGTTTTTTTATCATCCAATCAGAAAGGTCTAATGCTTCTCCTTTTACAGCTTCTTTTCTTTGCTCAATTATCTCTGCAAGTATTGGATCTTTGCCTTGGGTTTGATCATATTGTGCTGGAGTAATTTCATTTACTCTTGCTGCGAATTGTTGTTCTAAAGGTTTTATTTCATTTTCATAAGTATGTATCCAACTTGCCATACATCCTGCTAGGTAAAGCCCTGTAAGTGCTATTCCTGTTTTTTTCCATAAACTCATTTTCCTGGTTCTCCCATAATTGCAACTAAATATCCTTGTGTTTCTGAATCTAGTCTTTCAGTTCTTAAGTCATACCCATGATAGGAGTATGTTGGATATTCCCAAACATCATTTCCGTTTTCAACTCTGTTGATTGTTTTTTGTGTTCTGCCCGATCCTTTTTTTAGTGCTCTTCTAACTCTTACTTGTCCCGTATTATAAGCCGCTAATCCTTGCTCTAAATCTCCTCCAAATTTATCAGTTAACCATCTTAAATGTTTTAACCCTGCTTCTAAAGTTTCTTCTCTGTCTAAAATATTGGAGACCTCATATCTTTCGATATTTGAAGGCATTAATTGTACCCAACTTACTGCTCCATCTGGTGAAACTGCTGTTGGGTCTCCTTTAGATTCTTGCCAAATCATTCTTCCAACGAAATCGGGATCAAAGCCATATTTTTCAGATTTTTCAACTATTAAATCTCTCCAAGGTTGTAATACTGAATTATTATCTATTGAAGGGTATAGGGGGAAAGATAAAGGCTCTACCTTATCTTCTAAAAAGACTGTAGATTGTTCTGGAACTTCAAATGAAGTTTCTAAATTATTAGATATTTGAGGGTCATTTCTTGAACAACCAGCATATAGAGCTCCAGCTAAAATAATGCTTCCTAGTCCTATAATTTTGGCTAAATTCCTCATTTTTCAACTAAAATATATGGAAAAAACGCTTTATAAAGTTTACTATTTGTTACTCTTATTAAGTAGTATATTATTTATTTGAGAATAAAGGTTTTCTAAAGTAGAATCATTATTTATCTTTATATCTGCTAATTCTCTTGATTTATGGAGTCTTAATTCAGTTTCTACCGAAGATTCTTCAATTTTTTCTTT
>CAYFNS010000023.1:10450-12820 GCA_964344545.1 Candidatus Woesearchaeota archaeon | reverse complement strand
GACACCCTAACAAAATTGCAATAAATATTTCTACTAACATTTAAATCATCTTTCTTACTTTTATTAATTCTGCTTGAATTTCTAATTGATCTTTATACTCTATCACTTGTCCTTCAATTGTAATTATTTGTCCTTTTTCTAGAGAAACGTTTTCTTCCTTGAACGCTATTACAGTTATATTTCCAGTATTATCTCCTAAAGTTATAATTAATAACCCAGGAGTTTCTGTTATGTATTTTATTTCTCCAGAAACTGCAACTGTTTTTTCTAAATCTTCTTGAGTTATATTTCCAATATTTGATTCGGGAATTTCAAGATTTTCAACTATAAATAAAATAATTAATATACCTAAAAGAGAACAACATAAAGAAATTTTAAGTAATGTTAAATCTTTCATTTTTTAGAGATTTTTGATTAGAATATAAAGCTATGTTTTTTATGAGAGGAATTTTTATAAATCAATCTAGGTTTACCCTTTCTATGGATTTTATTTCCAAAAGAAGAGGTGAAGATAGTTCTTACTCTTTAGATGAAGAAAACAAGAAATTAAAGGAAACTATATTTGCTCTTAAGAAAGAGCTTGATGCTTTGAAAGAACCTCCTTTAGTTGTTTGTGATGTAGTAAGGGTTTTTGAGAATAAGATTATTGTTAGACTTTCTAATGGGAATAGTTTTTTTGTAAATATTTCTCCTGCTTTAGCTGGAAAATTAAAAGTTGGAGATAGAGTTTTAGCTGAACAAAAATCTTTGGCTGTTGTTGATACACTTGGGAAGTCGAAGAAATTTGGTGTTGAAAGTTTTGTTATTATTGAAAAACCAGAAATTAAGTGGTCTGAAATTGGTGGATTGAAAAATCAAGTTAGAGAAATATATGAAGTAATTGAGCTTCCATTAAAAAAACCAGAATTATTTTCTAAAGTAGGGATAGAGCCTCCAAAAGGAGTATTATTATATGGCCCTTCAGGAACAGGTAAAACTATCTTAGCAAAAGCTGTTGCAGCAAGCACAAATTCTACATTTATACAAATTGTTGGTAGTGAATTAGTACAGAAATTTATTGGAGAAGGTGCAAAATTAGTGAAAGATATATTCAAATTAGCTAGAGAAAAAGCCCCTGCTGTAATTTTTATTGATGAAATCGATTCAATTGCTTCTGAGAGAGTAGATATTGGGACTAGTGGGGAAAGAGAAGTACAAAGAACATTTATGCAATTGTTAAATGAAATAGATGGGTTTAATCCTTTAGATGATGTTAAAATAATTGGAGCTACTAATCGTATTGATATTTTAGATAGTGCTGTGATTAGGCCAGGAAGATTAGATAGATTAATTCATGTGCCAATTCCTGAAGAAGAAGGAAGGAAGGAAATATTCAAAGTGCATACTAAAAATATGAATCTAAAAGATATTGATTTCAGAAAATTAGCTGCTTTGACTAATTCATTCTCTGGAGCAGAGATAAAATCTGTTTGTACAGAAGCAGGATACTTTGCAATTAGAGATAAACGAACTAATGTTAAATACGAAGATTTTTTAACTGCAATAAACAAAGTAAAGAAAGGAGAAGATGAAGATAATACTCCTGTAAGAATGTTTGGTTAAAATGAATGATTGGTTATTATTAATATTGTCTTTAACCTCTATTGCAATTATTTATTGGGCTATATGGGGTGAGAAGAAACATAAGGAAATGTTAAGAGGTAAAAATTGAGAGTTTTTATTGCTGTTGATTTACCTAAAGAAGTGAAGGATGAATTATATGGGATTCAAAAATTAATATTTCCTAGTTTAGCTAAGATTAAGTGGGTTCCTAAGAAAAATTTACATTTAACTTTAAAATTTTTAGGTGAAGTTGCTGATGTAGATGAAATTGATAAAAAATTGTCTGAAATTAATTTTAAGCCCTTTGAAGCTTCTTTAGGAAAATTTGGAATTTTTAAAAATAAAAAAGAGATTAGGGTTTTATGGGTTGATCTAGAACCTCATAAAAATATTATTGATTTACAGCAAGAAATAGATTCTGAATTGTTAAGTTTATTTGGAAAGTATCAGAAATTTTCACCTCATTTAACATTAGGAAGGATTAAATCAATTAAAAAAGAAAAAGAATTTTTAAAATCTATTGAAGAAATTAAAGTAAATCCCATCAAATTTAAAATTAATGAATTCCAATTAGTTCAGAGTATTTTATCTAAAGATGGATCAAAATTTAAGGTTCTGAAAGAGTATAAAGCATAATATTTATATATCTCTTTAAGAATTTTATTTTATGGAGATTACTAATCCTGCTAGGAGTTGGTTCCCTTTTATAGTTTTAATGATAGTCTTAGTAGGAACAATATTATTTTTTGTATTAGATGGTAACAATTC
>CAYFNS010000023.1:8572-10440 GCA_964344545.1 Candidatus Woesearchaeota archaeon | reverse complement strand
GAGATTATACTAATAGTGTAGATATTGTTTTCTTGCCTGATAATTATCAGAATATAGATAAGTTTAGAACTTCAACAGATGAAATGGTTGAAACTTTCTTTTCTACAGTTCCTTACAATGAATATAGGGATAAATTTAATTTCTTCAGAATAGAAAATTTGAATTTAGCTTTAAGTTGTGATTATGATTATGGAGGAGATGCAATTGTTTGTGATCCTTCTTCAAGTAAGAATGCTGCAATATCTTGCCCTCATGATTATGTTATAGTTGCTGTTGATGTAGAAGGTGTTCAAAAATTATTTGAGTTACTTAGATCTAGTGCATGGATGGGTGTTGCTTCATTAAATACTGATGATGATCCTTTAGTTTTAACACATGAGTTTGCACATTTATTTGCAGATTTTGCTGACGAGTATGAGTATGGAGGTGATGTTTCTTGGAAGGCTCCAAATTGTGATGCTGCTTGGCAAACATGTCCTAAATTCCAAGTTGTAGAAAGATATGATTGTGAAAGAGGATGTGTAAATAATGATCATTCAAGATCCATAAAAACAGGAATTATGAGAGATTATTGGAAGTCTAATATTTATGGAGAATATAATGAGTATACTTTGAGGAACCTTATCAAAACTAGTACTGGAGATATAGTTGATATTGGGGTTCAAAAATCTATGCCTCTGAATCTTGTCGAAGTAAGATTTTCCCAAGGAAAGTGGGATTTAATTGATGTTAAGGAAGGAGAAGGATTCCCAGATGGAACTAATAAAGGGATAAATTATGGAGATAGTATTGCGATTTTAGATGATGATGGAGATATAATCTCTGAGATACAATTGCAAAATCCAAGATTATATTTAGATGGGCATAGTGAGAGTGGAGAAAATTTAGCTGATGTTGAAGAAATTGAATCTACTACTATAATTGCATTACCTAAGACTGATGATGATTCTCAAATTGTAGTACAACAAGAATCTAGGGTTGTAGGATCATATGACTTAAAAGAAAAGGTTGATTTGAGTAAGAGTTATAATACAAAATCTGTTTCAATACCCACAACTTATTCAGTATAAATTTCTTCTAGAATCTTTTTTATTTCGTTTGATTTCTTTTCACCTAATTGATCTATTTTAGTGAGTCTTTCAGGTTTAGCATTAATTATTTTCTTTACTGTTTTAAATTTTTTAAGGAGTGATTTTGCTAAGGATGGTCCAATTCCAGGTAGAGATTCTACGATGAATTCTTGTTGTTCTTTTGTAGTCATTGGTTTTTTATCAATTCTTACTCCTATATCTTTTTCTTCAGAATTTTGTTCCCTTAGTGCTATGGATTTTATTAGCTCTGCAGATTCTTGATGTGTTTTTGTTTGGATTATTGGGATTCCATATGAAATTGCTATTGTAGCCAACATTCCACGTATTGCATTTGGATGTATTCTTCTTTGAGAGTATATATCTTCCTCACCTTCAATTATAATTAATGGTCTTTCAAAATTCTGTTTCAAATCTTTTAATTGATGCAATAATCTCTTATCAATTATTGAATCTACAAAATCTTTTGGAGTTTTTCTTTCTATTCCAACTCTATCTGAAACAATAAAGTCTGCTGTAGCAAGAGTTTTCATCTGTATTTTCATACCAGATTCTTTGAGTTGTTTTATTAATTGAGTGCCTCCTTCTCTATTGTCAGCAAGAATAAGTAATTCTTTTTGCTTTTCTTGTAAATAATCATTAATTGTTGGTTGTTTTGATAGTTGTACTTTATCTTTCAATTGGGTTAATAGTTTATGCATTCTTTTTTCTTTATTGAATGCCGTCCAATGATAAGCTTCATCTCTTGTGTTTTTAGTTATTAATACAATTAACCTTCCA
>CAYFNS010000023.1:7153-8562 GCA_964344545.1 Candidatus Woesearchaeota archaeon | reverse complement strand
CTTGCTGTTCTTCCACGCCTTTGGATAGATCTTATTGCTGAAGGTACAGGTTCATAAAATATTACAAGGTCTACCTTCGGAATGTCTAATCCTTCTTCCCCTATTGAAGTAGATATGAGGCAGTTGTATAAATTATTTTCAAAATCACTTATTATTCTAATTTGCTCCTTTTGTGTTAAACCTGTTCCATTCTTTTTTGCTTGTCCAACAAATAACTTAGAATTTATTCCCTCTAAATTATTTAGTTTTGATTCTAATTCTTTTGCAGAATCTCGATATTGATTGAAAACTATTATTTTGATGCTAGGGTCTTTTTTTACTTCTTCATTTATAATTTCAAAAAATTTCTTGTTAGATTTTTTGCTGCTTTAGTTTTTGATGATCCAGAGTAAAGATTATCTAAGTAAGTGTATAGACTTTTTATGCCTTGAGTTTCTAACATTTCGATTGAGTGATTTATCTTAATTAGTTCTGCTGCTATTGAAATTGCTCTAAATGTTTGGAAGTCTTTTTCCCCTTTAGCTATTTGTCTTTGTAATCCAAATTGGAGGGATAATAATTCTTTTTTTGAAATATACTTATTTTTATTTAGAAAACCTAATTCTTTTATTTCATTTAATTTTTGAGAGAAAGCATCATCTAGATATTTCTTTAATTCTTTGAATTCTTCAGGAAGTTCTACTTTTATCCAATCTATATTTATATCTTGTACATATTTTTTTACATCTGGATCTGATTCTACTCTTGCTTCAATTTCTTTTGAGTAAAGATTTTTACAAACTTCAGTTATAGTTTCAATATCAGAACCAGGAGATGCAGTTAATCCTACTATTCTTTCATAGTCTGATTTATTGTGATATTGTTTTGCAATCCAGGTATAAGAATAATTTTTGACTGCTCTATGGGCCTCATCAATTATTAATAGAGAAATCTCTTTTAGGTTTATTGAATCATTTATTATATCATTTTCTAAGCCTTGAGGGGTGCTTATTATTATCTTTGCTTTTTGCCAAAGTTCTTTTCTTTTCTTTGGTGCTACTGTTCCTGTAAATAATTCGATTTCTTCTATATTGGTTGAATCTTTAAATTCTTTAAATATCTGATTTGCTAAGGGTTTTGTTGGTGTAAGGAATAATGCTTTAGTGTTAGGATATTTATTTAGTCGATCTATTGTACTAAGTATCCCTATTTTTGTTTTTCCTAACCCTGTTGGAAGCACAACTAAAGTATTATCTTTAGAACAAGTGTCTAAAATTGTTTGTTGATATAATCTAGGTTCAAAGTTTCTTATTTGATGCATAGAGAAGTAATTTCAATTGTATTTATAAAAACTATTGGCTGTGAGTGGCAAGCTTAAATATTTCGCTGTATGAATATAATTAGAAGTATTAGAGCAGATGCAATTGAAA
>CAYFNS010000023.1:6657-7106 GCA_964344545.1 Candidatus Woesearchaeota archaeon | reverse complement strand
TTATGAACCCTGCTCCGAAAATATATAGGGGTAGAGAACCGAAGAAAACCTTAGCACCATCTAACCCTGAGAAAGGAAGCATTGAGAACAGTGCAAGAGTATAACTTATTGTTACTATTTTTTCAAATCCAGGGAATTGACTTAGGATTAAAGCCATAAGTAAAATTGTCAAAGGCCCTACTAAATGGATTTTTGCTAGTTCAAATTCAGTAAGGTGTTTGAATTTCTTTCCCAATCTTCTTTTTTCTATTGCTATTACTTCTGAGCTCCCTATTGTTGCAAATCTAAATAATCCATTTGATATTAAGGAAAATATTATTGGAAAAATTACTCCTGCTTTGATTGTTTTTATCTTACCACGTGTTAAGCTATCCATTTTAGCATTTTTGGAGAACCAGAATCTTTTAAGGCTCCAAATTCTAAAAGTAGAATGGGCATGATATTTCTTA
>CAYFNS010000023.1:6345-6558 GCA_964344545.1 Candidatus Woesearchaeota archaeon | reverse complement strand
ACTTCTTACTTCTTGCCAATTATATATCTTTTTTTGCTTCATTTTCAAGCAGATCAATTATCTCTTTTTTGTGTCCCGCACCGATTATGGCTACAATTTCTTTATCTGATTCTCTAGTTGAGAGTTTATATAAATTTTTTGCCATTTTATGGTTTCTTTCAACAACTAAGACTTTGTAAAGTGTTGGATATCTTTTTTTAAATTCTTTTGTGA
>CAYFNS010000023.1:0-6204 GCA_964344545.1 Candidatus Woesearchaeota archaeon | reverse complement strand
TTTCTTTCCATGTTATTTTTTTTGATAGTCTGGAGAGGGTTATTCTTATATCTTGATCAATTAGTGCAATTGGGATTTTTTCTTGTTTTGCTAGTTTGATTGCAGCCATCATTTCTGCTCCAGGTTTAGTATCTACTAAATTTCCTAGCTTTTTTTCAGCCCATGCTCCAATAATATTGAAAAACAATCCGATAAAACCAATTTTTCTCAAATCTTTTATAGAAACTTTCCTTTTTTTCTTGCTTATTAGGGCTGCAAACCTCATAGGATCTAGTTCTAACGCAATAATATTTGGTTTTTCTTTAAGGATAAAGTTTTTAACCTCTTCAACACTCTCTTTTGCAATATGAGAGGTTCCGATGACAAATATATTTTTGTATCTCATTTAGAAAAGAAAAGTATATAAAGTTTAAAAGACTTCTCAATTCCAATTAAGGGAGGAATCACGATGTTAAAAACTAAAAAAATAAGCGATGTTTATAGTATGGAAGTATATACGGATTCTGGTGATTATTTTGGGGATGTTGAAGAGTCAATTTTAGCGTCTAATAAGATATTTGGATGGAGAGTTAGAGCTACTAAAAGATCTTATCTCAATAAAGTACTTGGTGGTGCAAAAGGAGTGATTGTTCCACACCAATTAGTGAAATCTATTGGAGATATAATGATCATAAGTAAGGCAGCTGTTCCAAGTTATAACGACGAGCCTATGGCTGAAGAGACTGAATAAAAACATAACTTTTAAATACTTACATTTTTATTTCCTTATCAATGGCATCAGTATTAAGAGGTACGATAGATTTTTTGCAAGACTTTGGTTTATTTGATGTAATCCTTCCTTTCTTGTTAATCTTTGCAATTATTTTTGCTATATTAGAAAAGACTTTAATTTTGGGAAAAGAAAAAGATGGTAGCCCAAAGAAAAACCTTAATTCAATCGTTGCTTTAGTTGTTGCTTTGTTATTTGTTTCTGCGAATAAGGCAGTCAATTTGATTACCAATGCTTTACCAAATGTAGCACTTATGATTGTTGTTGCTTTATCAT
Source organism: Candidatus Woesearchaeota archaeon (assembly GCA_964344545.1). GTDB lineage: Archaea > Nanobdellota > Nanobdellia > SCGC-AAA011-G17 > PNOQ01 > JABJPM01. The sequence goes on along the minus strand of CAYFNS010000023.1, from coordinate 5,159 downwards.
TCTTGCTTATGTTAGGAATCTTTTGGAAAACTGAAGAATTCGATTTCAAAAGTAAATCAAAGGGATGGTATATAACATTTTCAATAATTATGTTTATTGCATTAATTGTTATATTCTTGGGAGCTTATGAGGTTTCTCCTGGAGAATCAGTTTTATCTCAAATATTTGATTCAATTGAAGGAGGAGTATTCCAAGATATTTTAATAGGAGTTGTTGTACTTGGTGCAATAATTGGTATAATAATCTATGTAACTCATCAACCTAAAGGAGGAGGCAATTAATGGCAGGATTATATGATATATTTTATAGTTTAGAAGATATGGGGGTTTATGAGTTTCTACTTCCTTTCTTATTAGTTTTTGTAGTTGTTTTTGCGATATTAGAAAAGACGTTCATCTTTGGAAAGACAGGACAGGAAGGTAGTTATAAACCTAAAACAAATATTAATGTAGTAGTCTCGTTAATCATTGGATTGCTATTTTTGAATACTGATTTATCTTATATGATGAATAGTTATCTTTCTCGTATGTCTTATGTTGTAGTTATTGGGGTAATGTTTATGCTTGTTGCAGCAATGTTTACTTCAGGAAGCGAGTTTAATGGGTTTCCAATGTGGGCAGGAATAATAATTTCATTGGCTGCAGTTATATGGTCTTTATCCTCAGGAGGATTTGGAGGTGCAATACCTTATTGGTATTTCATAAGTGATTCATTTGTTTCCCTATTATTCCTTTTGGCAATATTAGGAGGTATAGTTTATTTAGTGGCCTTCGCGGGGAAGAATAATTAAATTATAAGATGGCAACATTTTGGGATGCAGGATTTTTGCAATATTTGGCACCTGTACTTATTTTTATTTTAATTTTTGTTATTATCTTTGCAATTCTACAGAAAACTAAGTTATTGGGAGGGATGCAGAAATTAGATTTCCTTGTTGCATTAATTGTTTCATTAATTACTATGATTTCTGAGAATGCTGCGGCTTTTGTAAGTACCTTATCTGTGTGGTATGTGTTAATTGCTGTTGCAGTTATACTTATGACATTGTCAATGGGCAGTGGTATGGCAGAGCCTTTTGAAAAGATGCCTGTTGGGCCAGGTATTTTACTTTGGGTAGGAATTATTGTTTTAGTGATTGTAATATCTACGGTTTTTGGTCCAGTGTTTACTCCTTATGCGGCCGGTGCTAGTGAGAACTGGGATGCTTTGAGAACTATCTTTCATCCAAAAGTATTTGGAATGGTTTTAATATTTTTAATTGCAATGTTATTAATAAGAAAAGTTAGTGAAAGTTAATTCACTTTTTTATTTTTCTAGTAACTTCTTCTAATTCTTTTACGCTTTTAGTTAATGGATTAAGTATTTTCTCAAAGACCCTTTCCATTGCTTTCATTTCTGCACCTAGATCAGTTACACCTTCACTATATTCTCCTAATTTTCCAAGGATAACTTTTTGAAGGTTTTCAAATTTAGCCTCAGTTCTGAGGATTTCTTGTTTTATTCCAGAAAGATCAGTTTCAACTTTTTCTTTCCATAACTTTAAGTCACCAATATTTTTTAATGCTTCTTCCCATTTTTCTGTGATAATTGATTCTGCAATTTCCTCAACTGCTTCATAGTTTGCTCTTCCTGCTGGTTCTGGAGCAAAACTTGGTGAACCTCCTGCTGCAGGGGAAGGGTTTAATGATGGAGCAGGCATTGGTGATGGATTTTCTCCTCCTCCAGTTGGTAAAGAGGTAGATGAAGGTGAAGGAACATCATCCATATTTAATGCTGGAGGACTTAAGGGTTCTCTCGTTGGAGCTATTTCATTTTTTACTACTGCTTGATCAAATGCACTTGATATTTCATTTTGACCAAATCTCTCTTTAGATAACGTATTTGTTATATCTCCTTCAGACATACCTCTCTTTTGTAAATCTAGAACTCTATCAGTTGGCATATCTTTATTTCCTCTTTCTTCTAGTGGCATGTTTTCCTTTCTCCTTTTTTATTAAATCTAGGACTTCTTCTTGTGTTACAAAGTTTAATGGATTCCACATATTAATATATTTTTCTAAAACTTTTAGCTGTTCTTTTCTTGCGAAGAAGGCCATTTCTTTTACTAAGTTTCTACTAGTTTCTTTTATTATTTCTAGTGTTTCTTTTATTTCTCTAATTTCATCTTTTATAATTTTCATTTCAGAATTTAGATCTTTGTAATGATCAATCATGTTCTGATTGATTAGAAGCATTCTTTCTCTAGTTAAACTATATTTTCCTTCAAGAATTCTTACCCTTGTATTTAGTTCATTCATAGGGGCGTAAGGATCCTGTGTTGGTATTTGTTGGTCCATTTTAAAACGAAAGTTATTTAATGAAACTAGTATATATTTTATTCATCGGTATATAAAAGTTTATGTTGTCAAAATGGAGTGGTGATATGGCATTTTCTCGTAAAAAATTAAAGCCAGGGGAATATGAAGTTATTCAAGAAGGTGAAGAGCACATTATGAAGGTAAATTTCTTTGGTTTATCTTATCCTCCTTCTGTTGAGGGAAGCACGTTGTGCATGGCGTCAATTATTGATAGATTGGTTGAAAGCCCTAATGTAAATAGAATTATTTTATCTGCAGATAAGAATTACCAATATGATCATGAACAGACTCAAATGTTAAGGGAAATTGCAAATATCTATGTTTTCTTAACTAAACAGAAAAAAATTATTAGTTTATATTCAACTGGGTTTGATGCAAGATTTGTTAATCGAGTTTCAAATAGGCTTGCAAACATTCAGTATGTAGTTACTAATCTTTTACGTACAGATCCGCTTGGTGCTTATGTTGAATTGAAACGTTTAATCAGAGAACAAAAGATTAAGATTGAGAAATTAACTAGACAAGATGAAATTTCTCATGAGGAAACTTATCTTAAAACCTTGCAAGAGATGTATGATTTGTTAGACAAAACCAAACTGATTCATTTAGCGAGAGACCATTTAGATGGGTTTGTTATAGGAAATAGGAATCTTTATTCTAATTATTTTAGGCCTTCAATAACTCCAAACTTTATGCATACTCGATTAATGGCGGAGCCCCCTGTAAATGCAGATGAAGTTGATAGTTATATGGTGGATGATGATACGAATGTTATGATATTTAATATGCCTGATGATGTTAACAATAGATATCATATTACTCCTCCTGAATTTAATCTTAGTGAGGATCATTTAGAATTATTGGATTTGGCAAGAACAGTTTTAGCAGAACATGAACCAGTAGCAGAAGAATTTACTAATCCTGAAAGAATGCGTGAAACTTTCTTTAATATTGGAAGAGATCTAATTGGAGAGTTGGCTGAAAGAAAAGGAATTTCAATTTCATTTGAGAAAATAGAAGAGTTAGCTTCAATTTTAGTGAGATATACAGTCGGTTTTGGACTATTGGAGATTATTCTGAGAGATGAGAAAGTTCAAGATTTGGTTGTTAATGGTCCAATTGGGGAAAACCCCATTTATATTGTACATCAGGATTATGGAGATTGTATCACTAATATTATCCCAAGTAAAAATGATGGAGATAGTTGGGCAACTAAATTTAGATTAATTTCTGGAAGACCTTTAGATGAAGCGAACCCAGTATTGGATACTGAATTAATTATTCCAGGGGCCAGGGCAAGAGTTGCAATTATTGGAAATCCATTAAATCCTGTTGGTTTAGGATATGCATTTAGAAGGCATAGAGATAAACCTTGGACTTTGCCATTATTTATTGATAAGAAAATGATAAATCCAATGGGGGCGGCATTACTTAGTTTCATAATTGATGGCGGAAGAACCCTTTTAGTTGCAGGAACTAGAAGTAGTGGTAAGACTTCATTATTGGGGGCGTGTATGGTGGAGATCATGAGAAGATCTAGAATTATTACAGTTGAAGATACTTTAGAATTGCCAGTTAGATCACTAAGACATTTAGGTTATAACATCCAACCAATGAAAGTTCGTTCTGCTTTAGCGGAAGGAGGAACAGAATTGGCAGCCGAAGAAGGAATTAGAACTAGCTTAAGGCTGGGAGATAGTAGTTTAATAATTGGAGAAGTTAGAAGCAAGGAGGCTTTAGCATTGTATGAAGCAATGAGAGTTGGAGCATTAGCTAATGTTGTTGCAGGTACAATTCATGGAGGGAGTCCTTATTCAGTTTTTGATAGAGTAGTAAATGATTTGGGAGTTCCAAGAACTAGTTTCAAGGCAACAGATATTATTGTTGTTGCAAATCCAATTAAATCTCCAGATGGGTTGAAAAGTTTGAGAAGGGTGTTGAGTATTACAGAAGTTAGAAAAGAGTGGGAAGATGATCCATTGAGAGAAGGGGCTTTTGTAGATTTAATGGTTTATAATCCTGAAACTGATCAGTTAGAACCTACGGATAATTTATTAAACGGAGATTCTGAAGTTATAAAACAAATAGCAGGAAATGTTAAAGAGTGGGCAGGAAATTGGGATGCTGTTTGGGAAAATATTTTACTTAGAAAATCAATAAGGGAAGATCTGATGAAAGTATTTGGACAAACTAAAAGAGGAGATTTACTTGAGGCCTCTTTTGTAATTGCTGCTAATGATGCTTTCCATAAAATCTCAGATGATATTTTAACAAGATATGGTGAATTAAATAATAAAAGAATATTATTCAGATGGAGAGAATGGTTAAAGAATGAAATTCAAAAGAGGGGTGCTTAATGCCTATTTCAAATAAAGAGGTAGATGATATTTTAGAGAAGTATAAAGCTAAGCTAGATAAAGATACTGGTGGAAATGCTGTTGAAGAATATAGGCCAAGCCCAAAATTCTCCAAAGAGTATAAATCATTTAGAAAAGAAGCTATGGGGAAGGAATTAAGTACTTATGAAAAGCTTTGTATTGCTCATTTATCAATGTCCCCCGTTGGGGCTTCTAGCTTTGCAATGTTAACTGCTTCTTTACTTGTAGTTATTAGTTTAATTGTTGGTGGGGTTGCCTATTTTATTACAGGAGATTATGGAGTTTTCTTTGGAGCACTTATTGCAATTTTATTATCCATTTTAATTATCAATCCTTTGACTAGATATCCAGTAAGGATTGCTACAAGATGGAGATTATCTGCGAGTAATCAGATGGTGTTATGTATTTTGTATATTGTTATTTA
>CAYFNS010000022.1:8677-13295 GCA_964344545.1 Candidatus Woesearchaeota archaeon | reverse complement strand
TCTTCTAGTGTTTTTCCCCGATATGTGAATTCTTTCTTAGCCATTTTTATTTCTTCTTACCTGTTTTTTTAGATGCAATTGAACCAACTTTTCTTCCAGGTGGTGCGGTTCTGGAAACAGTTCTTGGTTTACCCATATGGCGGCCTCTACCGGATCCGAATGGGTGATCAACTGCGTTCATCGCTACACCAGATGTTTTTGGATAAAGTTTGTTCTTTGCTTTCATAATCTTTACCATTTTACCAGCCTTAAGAACTGGTTTTTCTTTCCTTCCGCCGCCAGCAACGATACCTACTGTTGCTCTGCAATTTCCGTCTAGAATTTTGGTTTTCTTTGATTTAAATTGAATAGTAACTTTCTTTGTTGTTTTTGCAATAACTTTAGCAAAACTTCCTGCAGATTTTACGAATTTTCCACCGTCACCAACTTGGTTTTCTACATTAAATACAGAAGTTCCGATTGGGGCTGCACTTAACGGAATTGTATTTCCCATTTTTGGTTCAGCTTTTTTACCAGAATAAAGTGTTTGTTTATTATTTAATCCTAAAGGTGCTAATGCAAGGATTCTTTCTCCCCCCTCGTATTCTACTTCCATTAATGGGGCAGAATGTCCAGGACAGTTAATTATATCTAATACTTTACCAGAGATAACTCCTTCTTTTTCGAATTTATCATAAGTTCTATTTGACGTTGCACCAATGTATCTATGGCTAGGAGACTTGTAAGTATGTGTTCCTCTTCCTCGTCTTTGTGATATAATTCTTTTACCCATTTTACATTAATCCTAATTTTGTAGCAACATCGATTGCTGGTGTTTCTGGTGATAATAGCAAGTATGCTTTCTTTTTATTATCTGGAGTATGAAGTGTTGTAACTTTCATAACTTGTACTTGGAATAAAGTTTCCACTGCTTCTTTAATATCTCTTTTAGTAGCTTTTCTATCTACTATTAAGACTAGTTTATTCTCTGCTTCCATCATTCTAACAGCTTTTTCAGTTGCTAGCGGGTACTTTATCGTCTTGTACGGATCCATTTTTTGAATAGAATAGGTTCTCCTTGTCCAATTTTTGTATTGCATCTAATGACCAAATTACATACCTTCCAGGAACTGCTCCCGGTGCAAGTAATTCTGCATTAAGAGATTTTACTTCAACAACTTCAAATCCAGGGAGATTTTTACAAGCTTCGGCTACTTTTGTATCTTTTCCGGATACTACTACTAAAGGTCCTTTTGCTTTTCTGTATTTTCTTCCTCTCATTGTGCCTTTTCCAGCACGGATTTTTTTGTTGTCTGCCCTTTCTAGTTCTGGGCTTAAATTAAGTTTGATTAGTAAGTCTTTCACTTCTTTTGTTTTATTTAATGATTCTAATTTATCAATAATTAGTGGGACATTATCTTGTACTGTAATTCCCTTTTCTTTTAGGAATTCTTTATCAGCAGTTGCTGCAATAGCAGATCTTATTGCTTTTTGTCTTTCTTTATTATTTATTTTTTGATCAAATATTTTTTCTGCTTTTGGTGCATGTGCTCTTCGTCCACCAGTTGTACCAGAAACGATTGCACCAGTGTAAATAAATTGTGTTCCTCTTCTAAGCATAACTTTTCTTGGGATTCTTGACATTCCTCTGCCGTATCCCCCTCGGTAATCCTTTCTTTTTCTAGAAAGTGTTGCAGAGTATTCCAATCCTGCTCGAGGATCTGCGCCATAAGGTTGTCTATTATTATTTTGTATTACAAGTACTGCTCTCTTAATTAAGTCAGGTCTTACTTTTTCAGAGAATTGTTTAGGTAATTCAAGGTCTTTTACCTTTTCTCCTTTTGTACTAAATATTGTTGACTTCATTGTTTAGATTCCGTACTTATGTATTTTATATCAAGAGGCTGTGCTGATTTTTTGCCTCTGATTGATTCTGTGAACATGATTAATCTTTTAGCCGGTCCACCAACAGATCCTTTAATTAAGATGTATTTATTTTTTACTAGGCCATACCCTTTGAAACCACCTTTTTGGTTTATTGTTTCTGGTTCTGTACCTACGCTTAATAATAATTTATTGTATTCTGTTCTTTTATGGAAACCGTGTTGTCCGTGTTGAGGAACCTTCCAGGATACTTTTCTAGGAGTAAATGCACCTAAGTTTCCTGCAGATCTTCTTTTCTTCTCAGATTTATGAGATTTTAATGAAATTCCAAATCTTTTAACAGGGCCAGTAAATCCTTTTCCTTTTGTTACAGAATGAACATCAGTATATTGACCTATTTTGAAAACTTCTTCAACGTCAATATCTTTTTCTAATAATGATTTTGCATATTCTAAGTCACCACCAATTGGGATTTCAAATATTTCTGGTTTCTTTTTTCCAATTCCTGTAAGGTTTGGTTGTGTATAAACGACTAATTTTAAGAAATCATAAGATGAAGGAATTTCTTCCTTTGTTTTTTTAGGTAATGTGATTTTTTTTGCTAATTGTTTATTAAGATTTTTTGAGAAGATTTGTGTGATAATTTGTGAACCATAAGGTGTTTTTTTATAGAATCGTAAAGAAAGAGGTTTTAACGGCGGACATTCGATGATCGTTACAGGTGTTGTAGTGATAATCTCCACGCCTTTCTTTCCTGGTTTTGTATCTTGAATATGAGTCATACCAACTTTATAGCCAGCAAAAGCAAGTGGTTTTGAGTCATTATTAGCAAACCAATTCTTAATATTAGAATAAATTCTTTTAGACCTTACTCTAGGCCAAAATTGCAGACTTCCTGATCTTGGTTGGTGACTCTTTGCCATGTTTCTTTTTGGGAACTTGTCCAGTTTATAAATCTTTCTAGAATCAGCGGTCTGATATCAACGTATAGTAGGGTAAAGTTTTGGGAGAAATGGGTGTTTATAAAGGTTTTTATTTAGAAATATAAAAGAAAAAAGAAAGAAATTACAATCTTTTTGATAAGATTGCGATTCCGCCTAGTGCTAAGATTATTCCAACCAAATAAGCAACAACTACCCACATGTCATGAAGGGAGTATTCTGCTTCTTCTACAGGTGTGAATTCACTTTGAGTAGATTCTTCATTGCTTCCTAAATCATTGATTGTTTCATCTTGTTGTGTTTCTTCATTGGAGTTTGAACCACTTGTGGATCTACCAGAACTTGAAGATTTAATATCAAATTCTGCTTCAGAAGTTATAACTACGGTGGATAATCCATCCATAATTTCTAATCTTTCTGTGCACCATTCTGTGTTGTACATATTTTGTGCAGCAATAGATGCGTCGATAAGATTAATTACACCATCTCCGTTGTAGTCGATAACTCCTTCATATCCTTCATAGATCTTTGAAGCTAGAATTGCTACATCTGATAGATTTACTATTCCATCTCCATTAAGATCAAGAGATTGTTCATATTCAGAAGAAGTTCTGCTTGCTTCTAATGCTTGAGCAATTAGTGCTATATCGGATAGATTTACAACTCCGTCCCCATTAAGGTCCACTTCAGGATTCTGTTCATCTAGGTATTGAGCAAGTAAACCAATATCTGAAAGATCAATCACTCCATCCCTGTAAAAGTCAATTCCTGCGATTGATTGGTATTCTCCAACTAATTTGAAAAACCCTTGGAATCTTCCAAACATTTCTCCGTCGTGTCTATGCATTGAGGATGCCTGGAATTCAGAAATATCTACTAGGTTGATTACTCCATCTTCATTTAAGTCTAAGCTTGCATCATATCCTTCCTCGAAACTATACCATGCTTGATATCTGCCTTGTAAAACACTACAAGAGTTGTATCCGTATGTTTCTAATGGTTTTGTTGCGTATATTTTAGCTTTTACAGTGTAATCTCCTGTTTTAAGACTTGAAGGAGTATCCCATTCAAATTCGTATGTTATTAAACCAGAATCATAAGATTTTGAAAAACTTAAGTCTAAATCGCAATTTTTTAATTCGTTATTTTCTATTCTACAAACCTCTTCAAAGTCCTTCGGACCTTCGAAAGTTAACTCTATGTATTTAATCATAAAATTATCTGATTCGTAGAGATATGTCTCTTCTTGTGTAAGTTCTATTTCTAGCCCAAAATTAACATCTTTTCCTCTTCTTGCGTTGTTTGGATCTTCTAGACTTACATCTAAAGCACTAACGAAAGTTGATTTCATTGTACTACTTACAGGTAGTATTATCATTTATAAAGGTTGTGATATATATAATGAAGTATATATTTATAGGCCAAAGCAGGATTTGTGTTTGTTCATACTTTTAAATTTCCATAATAGTTTGGTTGTAGAAAGGTCGCTAAAATATGCTAAATCTCCGTTTTTATTTGCTCTTGACATTATTGTACAGAAATTCCCAGAATTCCAATCTTCCAAGTATTTAGAATGAATTATTAGTGTCAAATCTGGATTTTGTATTGATCCTTCCTCCACTTTCCCTTTGGTTAAAACAAAATCTTTTTCATATTCTCTTGATCCAGAATTAAAATTATAGAACCTAAATAATATTTTTGTATTTTCGGGGATATCCTTCACAACTGCATTTCTTGATAGGTAATCTGGAAGATTATTATAGGTTATATCTGTTGCAGGTTTTGAGATTGTTCTGCCTGTTATAACTTTATTT
>CAYFNS010000022.1:8314-8667 GCA_964344545.1 Candidatus Woesearchaeota archaeon | reverse complement strand
AGGATTTATTTCTCTAGAGGATTCCTCAGGCAAAAATAAGATTATTGAAGCTCCAACTAATATTAAGATACTGGCAAATAACATTATTTTCTTTCTCATCCTACATAATATTTGAGTAACCTTTATATTGATTTCCTTACAATAATTAATATGTCAAAATTTGCTTTAGTGAATTATTTTAATTGGATGTGGGGAGAGTTTAAGAAACCATCAAAAACCTATCAAGAGATATTTAGAAAAAGTTGGATCTTTATTTTGTTCTTAATTAGTATATTGGCAGTTGTTAGATTAATCCAATACTCTATAGTTTGGACAATATTAATAATATTAATAATAGAATTTTTTAATTGGTT
>CAYFNS010000022.1:244-8295 GCA_964344545.1 Candidatus Woesearchaeota archaeon | reverse complement strand
GCCACAAAACTGATGTCGTCTTCTCTTTCATCTACTTTAACATCTGCTTTTATTGCTTCGCAGAGAGTTCTAATTGGAGCATCTCTTTGATCTGCAATTGTTCTTTCTAATTGGTTTGAAATATATTTACTTCCATCTTCTAACAAGTGATCATGAAGTCCATCAGAGTATAGCAACAATATATCTCCTTCTGCTATTTGAATCTCACTTACTGCATAGGGGGGTTTGATTAAATCTCCATCATCACCATTTTCATCTGCTCCTGAAAAAGAGGAGAGTGCAAACCCTATTGGTAATGAAGATTCATGAGTATCTTGTAAGTGGAATATTTTATTGTATTGCCGGGAGTATAACATTGGTGCATGAGCATTTGCAGCAACATATCTGCATTCTCCTTGTTCGGAAATTTCTGCGTAAAGTAGTGATAAATGAGTTTCGAAATCTCCTGTTGTATGATATCTTGTATTCAAATTTTCAAATAATGCTAAAGGAACTTCTCCTCTAACTGGCAAATGATCTAGAATCCCAGTCATAAGTGATTGATGAAAAGAAGCATTTACAATTAAGCTTTCATCTTCGTGACCTGCTACATCAGTCATTGTAACTCCTGCTTTGCCTTTATGTGCAAGGATTTTTTGTGCTAGGTTTTCGATCTCTAACATAGGGATTACACATCCATCTATGTCTATCCCTCCTAATGTAGGAAGTTTTCCAGATTTTGGGGCAATTTTGCCTGCCACTTCTATTGCTCTAGATGCCATTTTAACCATCAGAAAGTAGTAATTTTATTTATAAATCTTTCTGTTGTACAAAATCTTTTTATATTGTTATATCGCTCTCAGATTTGGAAGATTGGCCAAAATCTTTTCGACTTTGAACCGGCGTGTTCTTGGGATGAAAAAAAGACACTAGATCTTCCTTTATTTATTTTCTAATAAAAATTTCTTTATGTTCTCTCTGGCCTTATTGTGGAAGTCATCTTTCTTGTGTTCAGGAGTTAATTGTATTTCTTCTTCTAAATAAGACTCTACTAATTCTGTCCATTTTTTTATTGGGAACTCTTGACCAGGATAGAGGATTTTGAACTCTTCTCTTATTTTTCTAGATGCTTCTTTGAATTTTGAATAAGATGCCATAAAGTTATGCAAGTCAGAAGCTCTCAAAATTTTTTGTTCGGTTGTTTTTAGTTTTTCTCCTTTTGCAGTAGCCATTATATTTTCTTTTACTATGTTAATTTTTTCTTTTGAATAATTTAATTTTGTTAGTTCCTCTTCAACTATTTTGCAACTGTGTTTTTCTTTATTTTCTTTTACTTCAGTGTATCCTACATCATGAAAAAGCGCTGCAATGATAATTGACTCTTCATCTATTTTTATTTTATATTTCTTACATCTATTTATTAATTTAAGAGAATAATTTCTAACATCCAATGCATGCTCAAAATTATGATAGGGAATTTTAGTATAATGTTTTTCTGCAATCACACTTAATATATTCGGATCCATAAAAAAAGGAGTTTAATTTATTTTAAATTATTTTTTATTAGAATAAAAAAGAAAGAGAGGCGTAGATTTTAGGTGGGATTTAGTAATAATACTCAATTTACCCTTTATAAATTCTATGATACTTGTTTCTAGCCCCTTATTTTTTGTGTTTGGTTAGAGCCATTCCTAAAAACCCTGCGCCTAGGCCTAAAAACATCCATGCAACAAAATTTCCAAGAAGAAATCCTAACCCCATTCCTACAAATAATCCTGCTGGAATAAAAATTCCGGATCTATCATCTTTTTTCTTTTTCATGTTAAAAAATTAGATATGACTCTTTATATTATTTTTGTTAGGAAAATTATTTAAAGTTTATAATCAAGAAGATGTATGTGAAAGCTTCTGTAAAAAAAGGGTTGAGTTTTGGATTGACTTCTGGAGTTATAACAACTCTTGGAATGATAGTTGGACTTAATGCAAGTACTAATTCTCTACTAGCGATTATTGGGGGGATAGTTGTAATTGCCCTGGCAGATTCTATGTCTGATGCATTTGGGATTCATATGATTGAAGAAATTACAAATGCGAAAAATCAGAAGAAAGTGTGGGAGTCTACGTGGTTTACATTGTTATTTAAATTTATATTTGCCTTGACATTTGTTATACCTTTTTTATTCCTTAATTTGGAAAAAGCAATTATCACATGTTTGATTTATGGATTATTGCTTATCGGAATATTTAGTTATTATATTGCAGAATCTCTAAAAATAAACAAAACAAAAGCAATTCTTGAGCATTTGGGAATTGCAATTTTTGTGATTATTGCCACCCATTTAATTGGGACTTGGATAGGATCTATTTTTTCCTAAAACTTTTACTTATTGATTCGTTCCAGAATTCTGGCAGTCCCGATTTGACTAATCCTTCAAAATCATCAGAGATAACGTAGAAGTGTTCTTTTTTATCTTCAATTTCATTAAATGCAGAACTGACTTTGTTGAAAATATCTTGTAATCCTTTTCTTTCGCATCTTGTTTGTAATAATGAAGGCTCTTTGAAAAGTAAAATATCACATAATCTCAATACGTTTAAATCTAACATTGCAGAGTTTTGAGTTATAAATACTAGTGATAAGTTTTTGTGTCTTGCTATTGCCAATAACTCTGCAAGATCTTTATTTGATTGTTTCATAGATGATCTTGATGAAAATGAAATCCCTGCTTCATCTATCAATACTAAAGAATTATTTGGTATATCTGAGATGCCTTCTGCTTTTTTTACCCAATTTGGAACCTTAGAATTTCCAAAACCAATTACATAGATTTTTCTATTTAGAATAGCGGCTGTTTCAATTAATTTCATTCCTAATGCAGTTTTGCCTGCACCCCTTCTTCCGATGATTAACATGATTAAAGAATGATCTCTAAACCCTTTTATGAAATTATCAAATTCACCACGAGAATTATCTTGCACTTCAAAGTTTGAAATTGCAGATTTAAATCTATCAAGTTTTGTTATTCTTGCTTTCTCCTCTTTCTTTTCTTTATACTTTTGAAAAAATTCAAACATTAGAAGAATTAATTGATAAGAACTATATAAATTTACTTGTGATCTATTTTTTTGTAGCTTATCCAGATTATTACTAGTAGGTCAATTAAGATAACCAACGCCCTAAGTAGTTTGTCCATACTAGAGATATATCTAACTGTTGAATAGAATAAAGTAATCAAACCTCCAAACATTAATCCAGCCCCAATGTAGTCTGTTTTGAGGTAAATTCCTGTAACAATTATTGCTAAGCTTAATGCTGCAAATATGAAGAATACATTTCGGTTATATTCGTCTCTGTCATCATTATAATCTTTGCTGCAAAAATCACATTCAGAATAAATTTGACATCCACTAGAGTCATAATCATATCTCGGTGTTCCTTCACTTGATAAACACTCATCATATTCTGGGCCGTAATTAAAATCGCAATCTTCTTTTGTTATCTCTATTGGCCTTGGAATATCTTTAAACTCACAATAATCCTCATATTGGGGTTCAGAATAAAGTGCATCGACAAATAGAACAATAAATAGGGGAATCAATACTGCTATAACTATTGTCATGGCTAATTTTTTTATATCCATTTTACAAATCTATTTTTTTAGAGTATTCGCCTATTACAGGGACATCTTTTTGTTTGCCTGAAAGTGCGTAAGCCCAACTGAATATCCATGCGATTGTTACTAAGACATTTAATCCAACTGAAATTACTGATCCTAATATTGGAATCCAGCTAATTATTGCAGATACTATTGAAGCGCCTACTGCAAATATGAATACTCCTAAACTTTGTTTAGCATAATATTTTGTGTATTTATCCTTTCTCCACGCTAAAAGATAAACTATAAACCCAATTATACTGAAAAAAGTTGTAATAAATGCTTTTGATGTTTTGCTTGTCATAATTAATAAGGGAGTAGTTGGTTTTTAAGTATTTTGGAATTAAGCTTCAAATTTTACTTTTTCTTCCGACTCTTTTTTATCCATTATTATTTTTCTAATCAAAGTTCCTTTCCGTTTTGCATTTAATCTTGCTTGTTCGAAATCTTCCTTATGTTCTTCTGGAACAATTATTTCATCTATCTTGAATGTATGCGATATTTCTAATTTTTTGAAATCTTTTAACTCTGTTATTTTATCCAAAACTTCTACAGGGAATATACATTTACAAAAATTAGGTTTTAATTCTTTTCCTGGTTTAGGAAGTGTTTTTCCTACCTTCATAGAATATCCTTCAAACTCCAAGTTTAGTAAAATAAAGCTGTTTTCATCGCATAATTTTTTTAATTCTAATCCTGAAATTTCCTCATCTAATTCCTCTTTCTTTTTTCCTTTTATTACTTTACCATTAATCTTTACTTTATCTGAATAGTCTCCAACTATTTTGGTTAAATCTTTTATTAGATCATAAGATGCATTTAATTTCAAATTTCCTTTAGAAAATGATATCTTCATTACGGCCCTACCTTCAAAAGTGCCTTTGCCGAATCTAATTAATGACTCGTGTACTGATTCATCTACTTTCTTTTTGAATATTTTATCGGTGAATAACATAGTTCTAACTAAATTGGGGTTGTTTTTATATCTTGTGGTGATTTAGTAAATATTAAATATTATTTCTCATTGTTTACTCTCAAAGTCCTGTAGTGTAGTGGTCCAGCATAAGAGGTTCTGGTCCTCTTGACCCAGGTTCGAATCCTGGCAGGACTATCTTGAAAGATGAATTACGAAACAATAATACAAAAAATTTTAGAAGAGAATCCAGATTTTGAAAGGGAAAATCTAACAGTTAGATTAGATGGAAGAATTGAATATGGTTGTGAACATGGTGTGGGGCATACAGTTTATTCACCAAATAATGATTATGTTCATGGATGTGATAGATGTTGCGAAGGCTACACAATAATCTCTCCTGGCGATTTAAAGGATTAATTTTATAAAGTAATTATTTTCTCAAAGAATTAAGCTCTTGTAGTGTAGTCCGGTCCAGCATTTCGGCCTCTCGCGCCGAAGACCCGGGTTCAAATCCCGGCGGGAGCATATACAGCTAGAGTGGGAATCTCCGTGTGTCTAACCTTTATAAAAAGGGAGACACTGGAGGTAACTACCATGAATAAAAACCCGGACTTATATGGGCATGAAGGGCTGTTCAAGAACGCTATTTCTGACATAGATTCTTGGGAAACAAGCACCAAAAACAAAGATTTTGTAAGAAAATTCATTACAATTTGTGGTGCAGAGAACATGAGTTTAATTAGGAAAACAAGATATATTGGTTTCCTAAAAGTGATTTGTAGATTAATAGAAAAAGACTTTGATGAACTGACAAAAGAAGATATTATTGAGTTAATTGGAAGAATAAACTCAATGAATTACTCAGCAAATACTAAAAAAGGTTTCAAAGTAACAATAAAGAAGTTTTATTCTACTTTATTCTATGAAACTAACAAAGAATTCGTTGATTGGATGTATGAAAAGAGAAACAGAGTATTAAAAGCAGTGATAAAAAAGTCAGAACAAAAGAAAAAACCAGCAGTTCTGACTAAAGAAGATGTTTCAGAGCTGATTAAAGTAGCAGAACCAAGAATGAAAGCGATGATTTCTATTGCTTTTGAAGGATGTTTAAGACCTGCAGAGTATCTTTTAGCTAGAATAAAAGATCTAGAACCAATAGAACATGGGTTTAAGTTAAACGTTGAAGGAAAGACAGGTGAGAGGCCTATATTTTTGATTGAGAGTGCTCCGTATATTAGCAGATGGTTAGAGTTACATCCATGCAAAAACGATAAAGAGGCTTATTTATTCGTTACAATAGCACACAATAATAACGGATATATGTTTAAAGCTAAATCTGCTTCACAGCAGTATAAGAAGATCTTTGCTAAAACTGGTTTGAGTAAAAAAGCTACACTTTATCATCTAAGACATTCTGGAATAATGTTTAAACGACAGAATAATGTTCCAGATGATATTTTAGAGCAGTATTGTGGTTGGGTTCCGGGAAGTTCTGCTAAGAAGTTTTATTACAGACAGGCTGGAGCTGAGACTAAGGAAAGGATTTATCAGTTGAATGGAATTAAAATTAAAGTCAAAGAAGAAAACGGTGGAAAGATTTGTTTCAGATGTTCTGAAAGAAATGGATTTGCTGATAAACTTTGTTCTAAGTGTGGAACTCCATTAGACAAAGAAGTTTTTGACAAAATGCAGGGAAAACAGATATTCTATGACAAGATTATTGAACGTTTGGTTGACTCTTTAGATTATAGTAAGATTGTAAAAGATGAACAAGCACTTGAGATGATAAAGAGTATTAAAACTTAATTTTCTTTATTTTTTTAAGTGCTAGGTGCTTCAAGAATATAAACTCTCGTCTGCCAGTATCACCTCTAGTGCAGAAGAAAGAGATCTTATGCTCTCTTTTTCTAAATCTTCATAATCTTTTTTTGTTTCTAGAATTGAACTATCGAATTGTTCTTCTAAAACTTGCTCTTGAAAATAAATTATTAGTACTCCAATTGTAATTATGGTTATAAATAATATTCCAAAAATGGTCATGAATTTTCTGCTAATTCCTCCAAAGAAAAAGTCCTTCCATTTGGATTTTATAATTTCTTTTTCTTCTTCTTCTCTTCTAAATCTAGAAAACATAATAAAAATTAAGATAATTAATAGGAGAATTATCCCTCCAAAAACGTAATATAAATAATTATCTTGTGTTATTTCGGGGTCTGCGATTGGAGTTTCCTCCTCTAATGAAATGGACATCATAATCCCTCCAAAAACTCCTTGCTCTGCATAGTTTGTTTTAGAATTTGAGTATAAAATTGGGACGGATACTGTTAATTTCGTTCTTCCCCCTACATCTGTTGCAGAGGAAATATATACTTCTTTTTCGATTAGATTTTTTTCTGCTATCTCAGAATAAGTAAGAGATTTTTTATATGCAAATAAATTAAAAATGTTCCCTTCTTTTGTGGAATTGGGTTCATTATATCCTGCCAGTTCTCCATTTTCTAGATATCCCCTAATATTGTCGGGCTTAGGATGAATTATTGTATTCCCATCAACATCAAAGACTAAAAGATAATTTCCAGAATATTGAGAACTAATTACTGGTTCTTCAGAAGCAGGGTCAATATGTTTGCTTATTTTCTGGAAATGGCTATAATCTAATGATAAAACTACCATTCCGAAAAATTCGCCTTCAGAAAAAACAGGAGATGAAAACCTTATTACTCCTTTTTTCATTATGTCCCTTCCAATTACATCTTCATATTCCCCTGAAATAGTTTCCTGAAAAACTTCTTCTTTAGGAGTATACCAAGTCATAACTTTTCCAATAAAAACTTCCCCTTCTGAGAGGTTTTTTGTATCTTCAAAATAAGTTTCTGATTTAAATTCAGTATTGGATATAATTGAAATATCTTTAAGATCATTTGAAAACTCACCATCATATTTTATTATTTCCATGCCTTCAGAGTCAATAAATGTTATCTCAGAATATATGGTTGCCTCTTTTCTTTGTTCTATTGGAACTTTATCGGTGCCAATATTGAACCAAATCTCATCTGTTTTAGAGTTAAAAAATGCCTCAATATTATTTTTTGCATCTTCAATGTTGGAGAAATCGAATTTCGAAACCTCTAACGTATCTTCTACAGAATTATCTAACAATATCCTAAAATCTTCTGCAACCTCTTCTCCTCTTGATTCAAAATTATGGTGATTATCTGCTGAAACATGTGCCGAGCTAGATATTATAAAAAATATTATAAAAATCCAAAAAAGATTATTGTTTTTTTTAACCCCCATTTTATTTCAAATTTATTACTTTGTCCACAAACATTCCAGATTCCTTTATTAATTGGTCTTGTTCTTTTGCACTAAGAGCATAAAATACTGCTTTTGTTTTATTCTGCTTAACTTTATTTACTATTCCTGAAACAAATTTAGAAACTGGTGCTTTTTTCTGGTATATCAATAGACTAGTCAATGAATCAAAAACTAAATAATCA
>CAYFNS010000022.1:0-234 GCA_964344545.1 Candidatus Woesearchaeota archaeon | reverse complement strand
CTTCAAAAACTTCGAGACTACTAGTGAAATCTCAGTTAGTGCCCCTGGGGAACTTACATAATAACAACCTTTGGTCTGATCTGGAACTTTCTTTAATGTTTTTGAGATAGCATCTATAAAAACAATATTATCCATATTCACCTTGCTCTTTTTGAAGCTTTCAGCTAGAGAATCAAATGTTTTATTTAATGTAACATAGCATAAACTGCCTTTCGATAATTTTTTTGCAATTTT
>CAYFNS010000021.1:0-13328 GCA_964344545.1 Candidatus Woesearchaeota archaeon | reverse complement strand
TGGGAAGTATATCCTTGTAGATGAACGTGCAGCGTATCATTATTCAATATGGAATCCTGGGCCAGATGGAATAATTAATACTCCAGATGATGAACCAGTTATTACATCAAGCCAATTACAACCTGAAAATAGATTGCCTGGATATAATAGATTAGCAAGTGAAATAGAAAGAGCTTATACTCAAGCAACCTCAGGCAGTGGAAGAGAAGGTGAAAAAGTAACTGTAAGAGGGGCAAGTTATGCAACTAATTTAGTGCAAAGCCAAGCTGCAAGTGCACAAGGTAATTGTGAAGATATTATGACTCCGACTGATTGTAAGATTTTATACAATGTTTGTGATCCAGTTATGTGTCCGCCTTCAAGATTTAATTTAGGTGGGAAATGGAACGTCTTAGGTGCAGGATCAGTTGTTCAGAAAGGAATAATTGGAAGTTTAGTGTTGGGATGGGGCAATGGAGATTTATTGCCAATTTGTTTAACTGGAATACATGCAGGATTAGAAAATATCTATACTATGCTAGGAAGCTTTAGAGATTGTTTAGAAACTGCTAAAGTGAAAGGAGAATCAGTTGGAATATGTAATGAGATAAGGAGTTTATATATGTGTGATATTTTATGGCAGGAAGCTTTAGCATTAGTTAATGTTGCTGGAAAATTAAGTAGTTGGTTTACTACATCAGTATTAGGAAAATCTGGTGGAGGAGAATATAAATTCTGGGAATCCAGCTGGAGTAAATTAGGAAGCTCGGTAAGTTTCTTCACAAAAGATTATGCAAGTAGTGCATTTGCGGCATTTACTGCAAGATCAACTGATGAAATAGGTTCTGAGATATGTAAAGCTGCTATATTTGGAAAGATGCCTGCGGGCGGAGATTTATTAGGACAGTTAACTTCTCCTGAAAGTCCACCGCAATTCACAGGATGGTTTGAAGAAGATAGATTTACAGATGTGAATTTAGAGAATGGTCTTATTTCAGCTTCTTCAGATATTGGAACTGGACAGTCTGCTTATAGAATTTATTATCATATTTATGCTGGAAGAGATAGGGATATTACTTATAGGGTTGTATTGAAGAATATTGCTGGTCAAATTATTCCAGTTACTGATGAAAGAACTTTAACATCTGGAAAGAGATTTTTGAAGAAAGGTGAGAGTGTAGATAAGAGCTTTGTATTGCCTAATTTGCCTCCCGGATTTACTCAGATGTGTATTATAATTGATGAGGCAGAACATTGCGGATTTGGAAGCACCTCAAGTAGTTTCTCTGCCGAGTATTTGAAACAACAAATTGTGCAAGGGTCATTAGGAAAGATTGAGAGTGCTGAAGATTGTGTTCCTGAGCAAAGAAATTATATTCCTGGTGCATTTACATCTGGAGTTAGAAGAGTTTGTTCTGTTTACGATCCAGATGGAGCAGGAGATGAATGGGAATATACTGGAACTTGTGGATTTGATGATCAAGGAAGAAATTTAGGAAATTGTTACTTGTATGCAAAAGGTGTTGAGCAATCAATTATTAATAGTGTATTAGAGGCAAGAATAAATCAAACTACTCATAACCAAACTGGTGTTCCGGTTGATAAAGAAAAGGAGTTTGAAGTTTATTTAGCTGAAAAAGCAAACCAAGAGTTTGAAGAGATAAAACAGTTGGAGAGTGAAGCTACAACTACTGAAGAAAAGATAGAGACTATAGAAAGCTATCATAACTTTGCTGGAAGAGCTCCAAATAATGATATGACTTCAGAATCATTCTATAGGACTGGAGAGATGATTAGACAAATGGCTACTCAAGCTTTTGTAAAAGAAGTAGAAGAAGAATTTTATGAAGAATCAGCAGAGTGTAATATTTTATATGATGGAGATGGAGGAGATGAAACTAAGATTATATTCTGGTATGGGCTTGGAAGCGAAGGATATCCCCATTGGGAATTTAAATTGGGCGGATCAGTCTCGAGGACAGGAACTAGTTCTGCTGATGTATTTACTCCCTATTCATGGAGAATAGTAAACAAAGAAAATTGTGAGTGGATAGCTACTATAAAACACCCTGATGATTATGAAGATAATGTAGAAGATTTGTGTGAGGCTTTAATTGGAAAAGATTTTGAGTCTGGGGTAAAAATTTTGGTTGATAGGGCAAATAATCCTCCGGGAAGGAATGATGATCATATTACTGTTAACTATGAAAATAAAGCAGGTGAAATTAAATTTAAAGAAGGAGAAGCAAATACTTTAGAGATATTAAAGTTCTGTGGACAGGAAGGGAGTACTGCTGTTGCACAAATTGTTGAGGAAGAATCTCAAGGTGTAAATCCTCGATGGATAGGAAAAGAGATTGAGATTGAGATTGATGGGGTTGATGGTGCACCTGATGGAGAATATTACATAAAAGACGGAAGGGTTTGGGATAAAAAAACTGATACCGAATTAGATCAAGAAACATTCCCTCAAGGATCATTTGTGGCTTATTTATATGATATATATACCGAAAGCGATAGTGTAGAAAGAGACTTTGGTCAATTTGGATCTACAGATGTTACAGTTACTAGTGTTAAATTTAAGGATATCAAAATAAAACATAAAGTAGGCAGTAAAGATGAACATAAATTAACAAGAAATGATTTATACGAATATCAATATGATGAAACCGCTTTAATTAAATGGATTTATTACGCTCTTTCCGAAGAAGTTGAACAATATGGTCCTTTTAAATTAAAGTTTGATATAAGGGGTGGTGTTTTTGGAACAGCAGATAAGGAAATTGAGTGGAATGGGTTCTATGCAGAAGGAGATATTAATAAACGGTTAGGATTTTTAACATGGTATAATCTTCTAAATAATGTAAAAGAAATTGTTAAGGATGATAAGCCAGAAAAGATTAGTTTTATTTGTAGTGGAAAAGAAATTGGTTCTTATCTTAGACCAGCTCAAAATGATTTTGATACAAGTTGGGTAGAAGGATTTGCAGAAGAATGTACTTCTAAAACAGTTACTACTGTGGGGCCAATTACAGGATCTTCATCTTTGATCAATTATATTAATTATGCTAAAGATAATGTTCTTGTTGACAGAAAGTGTGATTGTGGAATTTATTGTAATGATTATGCTAACTCTATAACTCAATACTCCAAAGATTATGGATTTGATCCCTTGCTAGGATTGTCGTTAATGATGCAAGAAAGTGGGTGTAGGCAGTGGACTACAAAACAAAAACAAATTGCAACAAAAGGTTGTGTTGGTGTAATGCAAATATGTTCTTGGGAAGTTTGTAAAGATGTTATTCCCGAATTAACAAAAGATAACTGGAGACAGGTTTTAGGGGACAACACAAAAGAGAGTATAACTAAAAATCTTCAATGTGGATTTAGAATATTAAAAGCAAAATATGATCAGTATAACCGTGGAGTGCACTTTAATGGATGCCAGAATAGAGATATTACTTATAGTGGTTGGGATGCAGCATTGAGAGGATATAATGGGCTAGGATGCCAGGAATTAAATGGAGAGAAAGTATACTCTCAAGATCATTATGTTGAAAATATAAATAATAGGATACGTTTACTTGGCCAAAGCCAATCTGTGAGTGGAGTTGCTGAGACTATTGTTAGAAATGCTATAACTGAATATGACATATGGGGAAAAGGCACTAAAGATGAATGTGATGCGGCTATGAAAGGCAATTTAACAAAATATTGGGACGCTACAACTTATGGAGGCTGGACTTGTGGTGGAACTGCTTGGTCTGCAGCATTTATATCATATATAATGAAGAAAAGTGGAGTTGTTTTCCCTTATTCGGCATCACATGCTTCTTATTTCTCAAATATTAGAGATAAGCCAGCAGGAACTTATGGATCATGTAGCACCCATAAAATATCAGAAATTGATAATATAAAGGTATCAGATCTTCTTTGTTATCATAGACATGATGGACAGAGCATTAGTTATGATCAATTTAAGGAAAGAGATGGGCATTGTGATGTGGTTGTTTCTAGAGAAGGAGATAATTTAGAGGTTATTGGCGGAAATGTTGGTGATTCAGTAGATAAGAAAGATGTTAAGATTACTACTGTAAAAACAAAGGTTAACAAACCTTATGTAGGATTTATTTCTTGTGTATAAAATGAAATGCAGGGTACAGGACTCGAACCTGCGTAGGCACTAAGCCACTAGGTCCTAAGCCTAGCCCGTTTGACCACTCCGGCAACCCTGCATGGATAGACTTTTTGATGTGATTTTATTTAAAAATGTTACTAATTTATAAATGGGTCAAAATTCCCTTTTTTATGGCAGAATTAATTGTAAACTTCATAGACCAGTATGGTTTGCTAGCTTTTGTTATATTAATGTTCTTTAATAATGCAACCGGATTAATTCCCGGAGGTATTGTTTCTTTGGCTGCAGGTTCTTTTGCTTATCTTACAGATTATAATTTAATTAATACAATTATGGCTGCTACTATTGGAAGTTTATTAGGAGCTTTCTTCCTATATGTTTTGGGTTATCTATTTGGATATAAGTGGATATTGAAGATTAAATATGTTAAGAAATTTGTTAATGAAAGAGAATTAGACTTAATTGCTAAGAAATTAAGATTTGATGGGGCTCATTGGATTTGTGTATTTAGATTTATGCCTTCTATTGGGTTGTTAGTTTCTCTACCTGCAGGAATGATTAGAATGCCTGCATGGATATTTTTCTTTTATACTACTATTGGAATCCTTGGATGGGCATTAATATGGCAAATTCCTGGGTATTATGTAGGATTAAGTTTTGCTAAATATGGATATTATATATCCGGATTACTGTTTTTACTTTCATTGTATTTTGTTTTTGTTTTCAAGAAAGTTTTACAGAAGATAATTAGTTATTAGAAAGTTTTATAAATAGTTACTTTATGGTAGTGATAAAATGACTAAGATATTCGGGATTGGATTACATAAGTCTGGTGGAACTAGCTTATGTTCTGCATTGAAAGATTTAGGGTATAGTGCTAGACAAGGTTTTCTTCCTTCTTTAGAGGCTGATGAATCGGGCAGAGTAAGTTTAGATCCTAGTGTTTTAGTAGAAGATGGTGCTTTTGTTGATAATCCAATGCATTTACTTTACCCAGAAGCAGATGCTTACTTTCCTGGATCAAAATTTATTTTAACAAAAAGAGAAAAAGAATCTTGGCTTGGATCTGCAGCAGATCATTTTTCAGAAACTAGAAGTGCAGTGAGAGAGCAAATTTTAGGCAAGCATATTAATCCTTATTTAGTAGAATTATATGGTAGCCATACTTTTGATCATGAATTATTTAGTGCTGCTTATGATAGGTATCACGCAGAAGTTGCCAGATATTTTGCTGGAAGAGAAGGAGATTTATTAGAGGTAAATATTTGTGGCGGAGAAGGATGGGATAGATTATGTGATTTCTTAGGACAGCCTATCCCTGATAAAGAATTTCCTCATTCAAATAAAAAAACTACTCCAAAGAATATAATTTTATCAGATATTCCTATTACTCAGAAGGCTAAAAGACTTGTTGTTAGTTTATTGAAGAAATAAGCCTTCGCCGAGATTCGAACTCGGGACCTCTACATTACCAATGTAGTGCTCTACCGACTAAGCTACGAAGGCATTAAAATAACTGCGGGTGACAGGACTCGAACCTGCGCAGGCACTAAGCCACCGGATCTTAAGTCCGGCCCATTTGACCAACTCTGGCACACCCGCATATCTTAAAATATGGAAATTGTTTGATTTATAAAATTAACTAAAGACTTTTATAGAATTTTACTTTCTCTTATTGATGAAAAAGTTACTTGCAGGCGTTGCATTGTGTTCTTTGTTAGGGAGCTCTAGCCCTATTTTTGCAGGAGATAATCAATTAAGTAGATTAGAACAACTTGCTCAAGAAAGAACTGAAATGAAAGGCTTTACATCTGCAGAACGGTCAGTGTTAACAGAATCAAAGAGATTAATTGCTGAGAGATATGTTTTGCCTGATTTATTATTTTATAATGCTGGAGACGATTTAATTAATGTTGTAGAAACGGTTAATGATTTTGGAATTACTGAAAGGGACACCCTTATTGTTCATGGTAGATCTCCTGGGAATGTAGAATTAAGTACTCAATATTTACCAGAAGATTTTCCGGTTGAAAATTATAAAGGATATTATTTAATTTTATTAAGAAATGGGTATGAATATAGGAATTTTGTGGCAGAATATGAGTATGATGATGAAGGCAATTTAAGACCTTTAGATCAAAGGGATCAGATTCCTTGGGATGAAGATCCTATGTTGAGTACTACTCTGCATGAAATTGGGCATATATATTTTGAAAGTTTAAGTCCTGAACAAAAACAAGAGTTGGTTGATAAATTTATGGCAGTTGATAATATTACTCAGGCATTTAATGAGAATCCTAGTGAAAATTTAATGGGGCATGCATGTTTTCATTCACATTTCCATTCAATATTATCTGATGGGATATTTGATTGTGCTACAGGATTAGCTAGTGAACAGTTTTCAGATATTTTTGCATATCATATTTTAGGTCATGATTATAAGGAATTTGATTTATTTTTTAAAATGAAATTAGATGCTGTTGTTGGAGCTTTAGATAAATTTACACCTGCTTCAGTATATGGTGTGCACGAAGCAGAGTAGATTTGGGTTCTATCTTTTCTTTAACTTGCTTAGAATAAACCCTTACTCTTCTTTTTACTTCTTTTTTACCTGCTTCCCTACATACTTTATCATTAATTATTCCTTTCTTAGCCATATTTACTCCCATATCAGTGGGAGATTTATAGCCAAAAGGATTTTTTTGTTTAGTTATTTCTTCCATCAAACTTTGTAATATAGTAAAGTTCTCTATATCTCGGTTGTAATTAACTGCATTAGTTTTGTAGGCCTTTTTGTGGAAAGGGTCGATCATATTTATATCATGTAAATCTGCTGTTGCTGCTTCATATGCTATGTTTACAGGATGATTTAAGGGGAGATTCCATATTGGGAAAGTTTCAAACTTTGCAAATCCGGATTTTATTCCTTTTTTTCTTTCTTTGTATATTTGTGAGAGGGCAAAAGACATTTTTCCTGCACCTCCGCCTACTCCTGTAACAATTATTAATTTATTTTTTAGAGGAATGTATTTGTGTTTTGAATATCCTTTCAGTATATCCTTTATGTTTGAAAAATCATAATCAACTTCGTTGAATAAATGTGCTTTATATCCTAGTTTTTTTATTTTAGTTTGGAATGATTTTGCTTTGGGTTGTTTTTCGTAACGCATTATTACTACATGCGATACTTTTAATCCAAATTTTTCTATTCCTTTTATATCTCCTATAGCTTGTTTATCATGGGTTAAGTTAGAATCAGTTAGTTTGTATCCTTTTTGGATGTAATTGGCATTTACACAATAAACTATTTCTGGATTATCTAATTGTTTTAGTAAGTCTATTTTTGTTGTTAAGTTGTATCCGGGAAGAACTCTTGAAGCATGATGATCATATAATAGTTTTCCACCAAATTCTAAGTATAATTTTTCAAATTTGTTTATTCTCTCTAGAATTTTCTTTTTTTGTGCTTTAATATATTTGGTTGGATCAAAACCTGGTTCCATTAGTTAATTTTTAGGTTATGAGTATTTAAATTATTGTTTTTGACATTTAGAACATACTGGTTTTTTCTTCTCATATGTGCCTTTAATTTTACCTAAGAAAGTTTCTTCTATGTTTTCGTTACATTTTGAGCATTTCATTGTTTTTCTCTATAATAGCAAGGTTTATATATACTTTATTATTTTGTTTTTCCACTTATAAGTAGTCACAAAACTAAAGGTTTATAAAGGATAAACATGTGACTATTATACAGAGGTAACACGTGAACCTGTTGGGGAAAACGGTGGATCCTACTTAAATACAAGGAGAATTTAAAAAAATGGCTATACAAACAAACGTAACAAACGGTACAATTAAACAAAAAAGAAAAGTTATTGTACAACATGAAGTAGCTGATAAACCTACTCTAAGTGTATCTATCTATGAACCTAAGCAAGTTGTTGCAGAAGGAACAGCAGACCAAGTTGCTACTTATGATATAAGTGCACAAGGTAGCTCAATCCCATTCTGGAAGAGAGATGCTAAGGTAAGTAAGACAGGTTTTAGAGGAGCTTTAAGCGCTGCTTACAATGCATTCCATAACGCTTACCACACTGGTGGAATTACAGCTGAACAAGCTGAACAAGCAAATGGTGCAAGACAAATGTATAACACTGCAAGAACTCAAATGAGAGAACTTACAGGACACTTCTTACAAAGATTACTTGGTGGTAAGAAAACTGTGGCTAAAACATCAGTAGAAATGCCAGTAGACAGTTTACCAGCTGAAGATTTAGAAGGAAGACTATAAATTTGAGTAAATTTTTTACTCTTTTTTTATTTTATTTTGAAAAATGGTTGACATTAAAGCAAATGTAAGTGAAGGTAGTTTGAATAGAAAGAAAGTTACAACTATTGACTATGATGTTCAACATCCTACTTTTAGTGCTGATTTAGAGAGACAGCCCATTTACTCTTTCGTAGTTGGAAGAGGAATTCATACTGATAGATTTGGTATTCATAGAGATGGAACTGGAAAAGAAATTATTGCAGATGAATTAGATGTTTCATTTCAAGAACCTACTTATTGGGAAAGATTCAAATTAGGCCTAGCATTGATATTTCCATTTTTAGGAAACAAATATGGTGCAACTTTAACAAAGCATGGAATACAAGATGGAGAAATCCAAGCATTACAACCACAAGCTGATGAGTATAACAGGCAGTGTGGTGTTGGGATTCAAGCAGAATACACCCATCTAAGAGAACAAACTGTTGAAGATATACCTACTGGCGATTGCATAGTAGATAAACTTTAATTTTTTAATTCTTCACTAAAATATTTTTCTACATAGAACCTTAGCAATTGCTCTGCTTCAGGGATACAATTTTTATCTTGAACACCTATTTTCGTTCTTTTTTGTAATTGTTCGAATGTCCTTACTCCTTCTAAAACTGCTTCCTCAATATCATGATCTGTAATTCTTAGGGTTTTATCGACTATTTTTACTCTAGATCTTTTTACTTTATCTTCTTGGCCAGATCTCTCATAATAATCGTTGACTGCTGCCCTTAATGCTTTATCTGCTAGTACAGAACAATGATATTTGTTTGTTGGGAGACCATCTAATCTAGATACAATATCTTGAGGTTTAACTTCTAATGCTTCTTCTAGAGTCATTCCTCCCTTTTCAGTTATCATTTCTGAAAATATAGAGGTAGATGCAATTGCAGATGCACACCCAAAGGTTTGCCATTTACATTCTGTAATACGTTCTTCTTCATTAACTTTAATCCACATCTTCATCATATCCCCACATGCAGCACTACCTTCTATTCCTACTCCATGAGCTTCTGTTGCATATTTTGCAGCTTCCTCTTGACTAGTAATTAAATTTCTTGGGTTGAAAAAGTGATCTTTAACTCTTTCAGAATAAATCCATTGTTGACCATCACGTGTCATACCATCACTCATTTTTCTAAATCCTCCTTTGTTAGTGTTACTGGTGACATTCCCCTTAATCTTTCGATGATTGGAGGAAGTTCACTCAATACATAATCTAAATCTTTTTTTGTTGTGTATTTACTTAATGAAAATCTAATGCTTCCGTGTGCCATTTCATAGGGTTGTCCCATTGCTAAAATAACATGGCTTGGATCTAATGATCTTGATGTACAGGCAGAACCTGTTGAAGCGTAAATTCCTTTTTCGTTTAACATTAATAGAATTGCTTCCCCTTCAATATTTAGGAAAGTTACATTTGCGTTATTTGGAAGTCTTCGTTGTTGATCTCCGTTTAAAAAGGTTCGATCTATTTTTAGTAATTCTTGGATAAAATAATCTCTTAATGGTGTTAGTTTTTCAGTGTATTCTTCTCTACCTTGTTGAGCATGTTCTAATGCTTCGGCAAATCCAACTATTCCTGCAACGTTTTCTGTTCCGCTTCTCAAATTATATTCTTGTCCACCACCATGGATCAAGGCTTCAAGTTTTAATTTCTTCTTTTTGTATAATACTCCAACTCCTTTAGGACCGTATATCTTACTAGAATTTAAACTCATCATATCTACACCTAAATCTTGTGTGTCTAATGATTCTGAATTGCCTGCTTGGCATGCATCAGTGTGAAATATTACTCCTTTTTCTTTAGCCAGTTCTGCAATTTCTTTTATTGGTTGTATTGTACCAATCTCATTATTAGCATACATCACAGAAACTAAAAGAGTCTCATCAGTTATTGCATCTCTAATTGCATCTGTAGAAACTATCCCATTTTTTCCAACAGGAACGTATGTAACTTTGAAACCTTGTTCCTCTAAATATTCTAGAGTGTCTAAAACTGCATGGTGTTCAATTGAAGTTGTTATAATATGATTTCCTTTGTTTTTGTTTTTATTTGCAAATCCTTTTAGTGCAAGATTTATGCTTTCTGTTCCCGAACCTGTAAAAATTATTTCTTCTAATCCACAATTTAATACTTTGGCAACTTTTTTTCTAGCAGAGTCTAAAGCTTGATTAGCTTGAAATCCTAAATTATGCATACTTCCAGGATTACCAAATCTTTCTCTTAGATAAGGTTGCATAACTGCTAGAACTTCTGGATCTACTTGGGTTGTTGCTGAGGTGTCTAGGTATATTTGTTTAGGCATTTTCAATTATTTTGTTTAATCTTTTTACTATTTCATTAATTTCTTTGTCTGATTTTCCATGGACTCTTAATCCTTGCTCTAGAGTTTCGAATGCTGCTGCAAAACATCCAACGCAGTGAAAGCCCAATCCAATTAAATAATCTGCAATATCTGGATGCATATGGATGGCTTCGCCAATTATTGTTTTTTTAGTAATCTTTTTCATTTTCTAAAACAAAAATCACAATTTTTTGGAACACAATCATGTTGTTTATGTATCTCACAAATTGCTTGGGATTTTTTTATTAAATTTGTTAGTCTAAGTATTTCTTTTTGTGCAGAAAATCTATCTTTGAATATTTTTTCTGTTGAATTCTGAATTTCTTTTTTTATTTTATTACTAAATTCTGTTGTTCCTCTTTTGTCCTTTATGTATTGAGAAACTGCGGCTGCAGTTATGTTTAAAGTGTCTGCAATTTCTTTTTGTTTAAGTCCTTTTTTTACTAGAGATCTGGCTATTTCTTTTCTTAGTGATGGAATTATGTAGCGTACCTCTATCTCTTGGTGCATTAATTTCATAGAGAAACTTAACAATAGTTAATTTATAAATCTTACGTATTAAAAATAAATAAAAAATTAGATTATTTTCTCATTTGTTTCCGAGTCATAGATGTGTATTACGTTTACTGGGCAAGATTGAGCAGCTTCTTTTGCGGCTTGTAAATCTTTTTCAGAGATTTCTAAAACATATTGTCCATCTTCCTCTTTGCTACCAGATAAGTCTGCTTTATCGTCCTTTTTGGAGATTTTAAATTTCTCATAAAATTCTATACAAGTTTTTGCACTAATACATTCATCTCGGTTGTAAATTATTTTATATTTCTTAGTCATAAGTGGAATTTTTATATTGGAAAGATAAAAATGTTTCTATTTTGTAGGGTGATGTACATGGGCGTGGATGTGCATCCCTTTTGCTGGGACTGAGGAAATAACTTGTATTGCAAGATCTTTGGATGATATTTTTTTATGCCTTACAACATCTTTCATTTTTGGAAGTATTAGTATTCCAAATAGTAGTCTCAATATTGTGCTTAGTAAGAATAATGGAAGATAATAAGACCAGAATATTTCTCCAATTACAGGGATTGATTCTAAGTTTAGATTTTTGAATATATTTACTAATCCTGCACCCACTATACTCCCTACGAAGATGAATATACCGTTTACCATTGCATAATAAGACATTGCAGTTGCTCTCTTTTCTCTCTTTGTTGTCTCCATCATGAAATTAAATGATGAAAGTATAAAACCAGAGAATGTAAATCCTGAATAAATATTAATTAAGATAACACTTCCTAATGAATTTGCAAATAGCCAGAAGAATGGATTAAAGGCTACTAATATTCCTGTGAATTTTAGTATTTTTCTTGCTCCATATTTATCTGAAAACTTACCCCATATTGGGAACATTATAATCTGCATTATCAAACTACACCCTATTGCAATTACATATTGTATGTAAGTAAATTCTAGAATATTAAGCATGAAAGCTACTAGAAATGGAGAAGTTAGATAAAATGCAAAGTGCATAAAGGCAAGATATAAAACTATAGTATTGAAATGCCCTTTTTTGAATCTTTTCTTAAAGTGGAATAAGAAGTCTTTGAATGTAAATTCATCTTTTTGTTTTATTCTTAGGTTTGGTTCGTATTGACGTGAAAGGAAAAATACAGAGAACAATCTAGCAATCATTGCTAGTAAGAATATTGTTGCGAATCCTACATAGGCGTTTCCCATTGTGTTCTTTGCATAACTTAAGATTGATCCTCCTATTAAGAATGATGCAAATACTGCGATAGAGGTTGCTACGTGTCTATGTCCGAAGAATGAACCTCTGTGTTTCTCAGGAACTAAATCTCCCATCCAACTTGTCCATACTGGACTTGAAGTTAAACCGAATGCCCAATAGAGCGTTACAAAGAATACTAAACTTGGAATTTGACCTCCGTTGAGATTATAGAGTATTGCAATTGGTATCCAAGTTAGTGCTTGAATAGAAGCGAAGAGTGTTACTATCTTTTTTCTTGAATGCATCTTGTGCATTAGTTTTATTGAAAATAATTGTAATATAGAAGCAATTAAAATTGGTGTTGTGGCAATTATACTTAGTTGTAAATCAGAAGCTGCTAAAAGAACTGCATAGGCAAGGATATACTGTTCACCTAATCCAAGCATTGTAGCATTAGCTACCCCGTCCATTACTGAGTACCTAAGCGCGGATCTAATTTTAGAAGTGAGCCTTTGCTCCATAAATCAATTTTTGATTTGTGTGTTTATAAATTTAATGAAAAATAAAAGGGAAAAAGTTTAGAAATCGTCGTCATCGTCCTCTTCTTCGGACTCTTCAGATGATTCTTCCTCAGCTGGTTCTTCGGAAGTTTCTTCAGCAGGAGCTTCTTCTTCAGTAGCTTCTTCTGCTGCTGGTTCTTCAGCTGCAGGTTCCTCTTCAGTTTTTTCTTCTTCAGCAGGAGCTTCTTCAGCAGGAGCTTCTTCAGCTGCAGGTTCCTCTTCAGTTTTTTCTTCTTCAGCAGGAGCTTCTTCA
>CAYFNS010000020.1:7696-13408 GCA_964344545.1 Candidatus Woesearchaeota archaeon | reverse complement strand
ATCTTTTAACCCTCCATAAGTTAATAAATATGTTACACTCGAGTAGTTGTAAAAGCTTTATAAAGGTTTTGGTGAATTCAAATTTAACTAGGAAACATATAAAACAAGCCCATATTTAAAATTATTCCTCTCCAAAAGCAGAGGCTAAATCAATAACATATTTGCCATTTCCATACTTGTAAACTAGTGGTGCCCCTTTAAATAAATCCACTAAATTTAACTCATATTTTCCTGGCTTCAAAACACGAACAGATTCTATATCTAAATAAACAGGAGCATCATCATCTTTTATATCAACAATATCTTTAATATCTTCTTCAATTTGTGCACGATCATCTTTAGTAAGATCTGCAGTCATATTCTTCATCTTATCCAGAGCTTTCTTGCTCACAAAGAAAAAGAATTTACTCCCACAAGAACAGCCGCTCAACAGCTCCTTCGCACCATCCTCATAAAAGCTTCCGCATCTTACGCATTGGTGTGGCATTTTTAGTCTAACATTAAATCAATCCTGTTTGGATTTTTCCTTATTTCCTTAACTAAATTAGCAGGGCCAATAATAGTTAAAGTATCTCTGTTCTTCATAAACATATTATAAAACATATTTTTTATGATTGGAGAATTTGATTTAGCTTTCTTCTTCCCATTTTGTTGTTCAGGTAAAATTGTACAAAAAGAAATTCCTGAAAACCTTTTTGTTATCTGCCCCATAGTTTCTTCAATCAATCTTGCTTCTTCTTGAGGTTTTAATCTACCTTGCATCAAAACAATCTTATTTTTCTTAACAACCTTAAAGATCATCTTAAGCTTTTCTTCAACATCCAAGCCAGAATATTCTCTATGTGGCAAATATTGGAAAGATAACATTTTCTTACTTAACTAATTTAAATACCTCCTTATAAAAGTTTTCAATATTCTTCCCTTTTTCAGCTGAAATACCGACTACATCATACTGTGGGAAAGCCGATTCAATCTTCTTCAAATTAGAGGATTTTAAATCAATTTTATTTCCAACAATCAAAACAGGAATATCTCTTGCTGCTAAATTCCCTATGATAGTAATATTAACTTGTGAATATGGATTTTTTGTAGAATCTAAAACTACAACAACACAATCAACATTATCCAACCATTTAATGGCTTCAATAACTCCTTTAGTTGCTTCTTTAGCTCTTTTCTTAGCTTTAGTTTTACTAATTTTATGCTTCAAAAAATCTTCATAATCAATTTGAGTGGCAATTCCAGGAGTATCTATTAAATTAAATGATAACTTTTTCCCATTAGATTCAATATTTACTTTTTCTTTAACCTTAATTTCTCTAGTCTCATGAGGCACTTTAGATGCACTTCCCATCTCTTCACCCAACCAATCCATACAAATTCTGTTAGCTAAAGTTGTTTTTCCTGCATTTGGAGGCCCATAGAAACCTAACTTAATACCTTGCTTTCGTTTAAACAAGCCAGGTAAAACTTTTCCAAAAAAAGATTTGAATTTCTTTATCATTAGTACACCCCTTTTATCTCCAGAAAAAATAACTCTATTTTAACTTATAAATATTTCTAATTTCTAACAAGTAAATGGTTGCATTGTACAGTTACTTGTTGCATCGCACTGGATATCAAAATCAGTTAATATCATTGCCATAACAGTTGCATTACCAATTGAGATATTCATTTCATTTATACAATCAAATCCTGTTGTACAAGCTGACAACCCTCCAATCTGAGAAATTGGACATGGACTGGATAATTCCTCATCAATATACCATAAATATAATGAAAACGTTCTTACATATCCCCCAGATTCATTCGCCAAAATAACACTATCTGCATATACATTTTGTTTATTTGCATGTAAATTATGGGGGAAAGTAAAAGCATCATCGACAGAAAATCCCATCCTAATCCCATCTGGAACCGATCCTAATAAAGAAGCATAAACAGATATAGCCGATAATCCCAATCCATTAGCATCCATTATATACTCTCTTACATCTTGATCATATTCTAACCCACTAAGGATCGCATCTTGTGTTAATCTAATATCTTCTGGCAATGTTTGTTCTGGCGGCTCTCTCAAGGAAATTGAAAAAATAATAACTCCCAATATTATTATCAAAGCTAAAACTGCTTCTAACGTTTGCATATATCCCCTTTTGTTTGTGTTTACCATGTTTTTATTAAGATAATAATTGGTTCATAATTTCCAAATTCATCCACAACATAATCCGTCCACTTAACAACATACACATTGTCATCTGGAGTAGGCACCGCCTCACTATAATTATATATTTGATTTGAAAAATCTGGATCATCATAAATAAATACTGAAATGTCCTTACTAGGAGGATATTTCAAAGCTTCTTTAAATTCCCTATAATTAAGGGTAGTTAGATTATTAAACCTAAATGGTGAAAACCCTTTTATCACATTCTTAACACCAAGTGTAACATTATACTTGTGTTCATGACCAGCAGGAGTTGCCACTCCTGTACTTGGAATATTAAATCCTTTAGAATATAAAACTCTAACACTCGCATTATTTAAATCTACAATAGAATCCCTTGCAAAATATAATAAACCCCTACTAACATCAATTGCCTTTCCCGTTATAACTGCAGCACTTTTATCACTACTATTAACAATAGAAAACCTCTCTATGGGTTCATTAACCAAACCTTGAGGAATCTTAACCCCCAATCCTAATCCTAATCCATTTGGGAAAGTATTGTGAACATACATGAAAACTGGATATTCCCACACTTCTGCAAATGCAGCTTCCTTAAATCCTTTCTCAGCAACATCTTTCAAATATTCATCATCATACTCTCTAGTCAAAGCAGGGCCGAACCAAATAAACATCATCAAAAGAAATACTACAAATATACCAAAACTAATTACCCAATCTATATGTAACATACCTCTTTTCATTTTAATACCCTACAGCAATTGTGAACGCCATAAATCCAATAAACATTAACACTACTGAATGTTTTAATCCATATTTCAAATTGCCCTCTGCAAACTTTCCAATTACTAACCCAGTAAAAAATCCCTGGAACAATAGTAAAAATGTAAATATCATATTGAAATCAATAGTTGAAGGGAAAGCAGTTGTTTGTCCCGTAGCATCGGTACCTCCACCCCCCAACAATCCTGGCGCAGTTACTCCAGTTAGTACTGTCCCACCAACAGCATTTAATTCAGGTAATAAAAACACCTGTAAAATAATCATAATCCCTACAAACATTATGAAGATAAAATATCCTTGAATAATCTGTGAAAAAATATTCGATCTTCTTTCTTGTTTAATCTTTTTCATAGCAAGCACTGAAGAAGTTACTGCTTCTAAAACTTGATCTATATGCCCACCACTTCTCTCTGCTTCAACAACAATAGCCATGGATCTTTTAATTAATGGATTTTTAGTATCCAAAGCAAATCTCATAAATGCCTCTCTCAAAGGTACACCCCATTCAATTTGGTGAATTAGCTTGGCAACGTAGGGCGATAATGCACCATAATTAGTATCCTTTAATTCTGCAATTGCCTTAGGAATTGGAATTCCAGATTTAACACCATCAGAAATTGCTCTAACAAACTCTAAGAATTTTTCCTCTAATTCATTATGTCTCTTGTTTTCATTAATAACATCAATCCAAAACTGGAAAACAGCAACAAAGAATGCCATCCCTAATGTGGGCTTAAACCATCTAGATTGTACAGGGAAAAGATAAATGAACGCAAAAACAACTAAAAGCATAGCTAAGAAAAACCCTACATAATGCCTTGTTTTTAACTTCATTTTTTATACACCTGTTTTGCTAGTTTCTAAGAAAAGAATAAACAATATATTCAAGAACGGCAATAAAACAAACGTCCCCAATGTCGCTAACATCCCAATAGGAATTCCTCCTACAGAAGGAGATACCTTTTCTAAAATTGCAAAAGTAACAACAAACAATAACGGCCCTGCAATCAAGAATCCTGTATACACTTCTGAATAAGTTGCAACTGTCTCAATTCTTTTCTTTTGATTTAACCTAAATTTAACTAAACTATCCTCTGCTTTATCCTTTAGATAGTTCCTCATATCTCCTCCAGTCTCAATTGTAGAAATCATTCCATGGAATAACTCTCTCAACTCAGGAGAAGGAGTTGTTTCTGCAACTGCTTTCAGTGCTGCAGATAAATTACTTCCAAAAATATTAACATAATTCAAAACCCTCTTCAATTCTTCTGCTAATTCTTCATAATCCCCAGAATCAACTAATAATTTGAAAATTTGAATTGGTTGTGCTCCAGACCCTGCAACCGCAGACATATGCACAATTCCAAAAACTAATTCTTGACTAATTTTCCCTTTTCTATCATTAGCAATCATAAATGGATATCCATATACAATTCCAAATGTTACTACAGAAACTAATATAGCAACTAGTAATCCTAAAACAATACTTGAAGTTAGAATTGCAGTAATTATAAATGCAATTGGAAACGCCAAAACACCAGAAAATAAAATTATACTCAAATAAGTTCTAGATAAAATTCGAATATTAGAAGATGTTAATGCTTCTAAAAGAGGCTTAGAAAAATTAGTATATTTTTTATATAACTTAAAGGATAAATTTTCCATAAATAAATTAGAGGCCTTTGCATAAAAATTAGTTTTATACATTACAGAAGCACTAATTTCTTTTTTGTTATCTTTCTTTTTAGGTTTCGCTATATTCTTGACTCTTTTTCCACTAATCCCCAATTCTTTCAAATATTGGTCTTTTTGTTTTTTACTCAATGCAGCTGGAGAATCCTCTAGATAAGGTTGATCTTTCTTCTTCCTAAATAACTTCTTTGATCCATGTTTCATCTTATTCCAAATCTAGCTAATGTCTCTTCAGGAGATTTATAGTAAGCATTAATTATAGTTTGAACACTATGGAAATCAAACATCCCATTATTATACATTCCAATAAGTAGCAAGGTTCTCCTTTTCCATTCAGCTAAAATATCCTCTTCCTTCATTCCCTGCTGATAAACTAATTTTTTGAAAATATGACTCTCAACAGCATACACTAATTTATCTCCTGCTACATCCCATTGGAAAGGACTATTTATTGTATTTCCCTTAACATCATCAATGTTAATAACCTCATCAACTTTCTTTACTCTTCTAACATTCTTCCCTGCACGTTTAGTAGCAGTAATAGAAACAACAACATCCATTGTCTCAACCAAAGAAGGAGATAAATTAATTGGTTGAGTTTCCAACCTTTTAATCATTGTATCCACAGAATTAGCGTGCATCGTTCCAAAGGATGGATGTCCAGATGCCATACCCTGGAACAATACATACGCCTCTTCACCTCTAATTTCCCCAACTATAACATAATCGGGATTCTGCCTAAAACTTTCCTTAAGCAAGTTGAACATTGTTACTTCACCATATTTTTGACCAACCAAATTAGCTAAACCTACACCTTCTCTAGCAACAGAAGGCAACCAGTTATCATGCTCTAAATTCAGTTCTCTAGTATCCTCAATAGATACAATTCTCGCTTGTGGAGGAATAAAAAACGTTAATGCATTCAGCAAAGTAGTCTTACCCGATCCAGTTCCACCAATAATCATAACATTTTTCCCATATTCTACAGCCATCCAAAGATACGCTAACGCTTCTGGTGAAATTGTATTCATCTTCATCAACTGAGTTGG
>CAYFNS010000020.1:2281-7671 GCA_964344545.1 Candidatus Woesearchaeota archaeon | reverse complement strand
TGTAAACTTCCTAATTGTAAAAGTCGGACCTCTCGAAGAAATATCTTCCGTAAAAGTAGCATTTACCCTAGATCCATCTGGCAATGCCCCATCTAATAAAGGCGTAGCATAAGAAACATATCTTCCACTCCTTTGTGCAAGTTTTTCAACAAATCCTGCCAATTCAGGGGTAGTTTTAAACGTAATATTTGTCCTTAAATTTCTATATTTTCTATGAACAACATACAATGGAAACTTAGTACCGTTACACTCAATATCTTCAATATAATAATCATGCATTAATGGTTCAATGGCACCTAGCCCAACAAAATCTCTGTAAATATAATACATCATTTTCAAATAAGAAGCTTTAGAAGGAGTGATTCTTAATTCGTTTAGTAATACTTTAATATTTTTTTCAAGATACTCAATAATCTTTTGACCTTTTCCCAAACTTAAATAACTAATATTAATTAACTCCATGATTCCTTCTTCCAATAACATTAGAGTTTTCTTTTCTTCAGCATTTAATTGAGGTTCTTCCAAATAGTAAATTAACTCTTTAGCCTTTTCATCCCAATAAATATGTGCATAAGCATACGGCTTCAGTAAAGGATACTTGAAATTAACTTTCTGTTTTGGTACATCCGGAAAAGTAGGAATATCAGTTAAAGGCTCTATCTTAAAAATAGTATCTTCCTTATGCGGCATTTCAGGAAGTTTTTTTGAAGGTATAGCAGGTAACTTTTTCTTAGTTGTTTTTTTCTTTATTGGCCTTTTCCTATCTGGCATTTCAGGTAGATCATTTTTTCTTTCTGGCATTTCAGGTAAAGATTTCATAGTTGTGCAATAATGATCTTAATAGGATCTTCTCCTCCATTCAATAATGATAGCTTGGCATCTCCTACAATTTTTTCAGGACCGCCATAAGTTAAATTCAAACCTAAATCAGTATAGTTCAAAATTAAACGTACATCATATTTTTCTTTAACACCAGTACTAGTAGTTAATACCTGTAAATTCCCTTCTTGCACAGGAACATCTATCTCAGAAATAATTGCAGAACTTTCTATGCTCCACAAGATATATTCTCCATCTTCTTCTATCTTAAAATCTCCTCTACCAATCTTAATACTAAC
This sequence comes from Candidatus Woesearchaeota archaeon, assembly GCA_964344545.1. Classification (GTDB taxonomy): domain Archaea; phylum Nanobdellota; class Nanobdellia; order SCGC-AAA011-G17; family PNOQ01; genus JABJPM01. The sequence continues at coordinate 6,553 of CAYFNS010000020.1, read as the reverse complement.
AGTCCTTTGTGAACCTGGGCCTTCATGATAAATAGTTCTAATATTTCCATCCAAAGTAACCATTAAGTCTTTAGTTTGTCTAACATTATAACTATCTTTCATCTTAGTAATTGCAGGTAAACCTGCAGCAAGAATTATTGTCAATAATATAACTCCCATAGCAAAATATAAAATTGCAGAAATCCAAATACCACCTCTACTATTCATATATAAAATCTGAAAAATCTGATTTAAATATCTTTCTAAAAATAAATTAAACAAAAAAAGAAAAAATAGGTTTATCCTATTTCAATCGGATCACATTCTGCTGAACAATCAGTTAAGTTTACTAGCGGAATTACTCTTAGATGATCTGCTAAACCAATAGTTCCTGAACTTGAACCATATCCTGTCAAAGTTGCTGGTACCACCGGGTTTGTAGCTCCTGTATTATTATACCCTACCAATAACATTGTGAATGATTCTGCACCTGTACTTGTTAACGCCCAAGCACCAGTTGTACCCTCCCATGTTCCATCAATAGTACCGATTGCGTCCAAACAGACGTTTTCCGCTTCAACCATACAATCTGTATCTTCTGTTTGTTCATTAACAGTTCCACTAATCCATGTAATAACTAATACAGCCAAAACAATAGTAAAACCAATAATCAAAACAGTTGCGATCAAAGGCGAAATACCTCTCTTATCCATAATCTAAACACCTCCTTTTTTAATATTATAGATTATAATATCTAAACTACTTACAGTTAGTTCCATATTTAAAGTTTTTGGTTATTTACCAACGATAAAACTAAGATCTACAACATTGGTAATCTTGGCCATGATTATCACATTCTGCTTGGCCAGAAGGATCTACAACAGTATACATAGTTGAAGGACAACCTTGCATATCAAAGCATCTTCCATCTGCACTACCACAACTAGCTAAACATTCTGGCACATCTGGAATTCCCCAATCATCCATATTTGTACAAATATAATCAGCACCACAAGTAGGCACGTTATTCACACAATCTTGTACACAATTTCCACAATTCTCACCATATATAATGTCACAATAACCATTACCACAAGTTGAAGGAACTTCAATACAACAAGGTTCTAATCCAGAACAAGTTGAATCTCCAGAAGCATCATGAACAAAGTTTCCAGGTAGCGAAGCACAATCTCCATATTGACTACATAACCCTAATCCAAACACCCCATTACAATTCCAATTTGGATTATTACATTGTGGAGTCCCCATCAGTATACAAGCATTTGGGGCGCAATCAGAAGTTATTTGACCTACGCAATCTCCTCCACTCGTCAAACAATCTTCCCCACCAGGCAAATCACACAATCCATCTCCTGGCACGGGTGCAGGGGGCGGGCAATCTGCAGGGCATGAAACATAAGTTTCTCCAGTGTTACAAATCCCATTACCACAAAATGGAAATTCTGGCATATTTATTTCAACCGTAGCACACTCAACTTCTCCAACAACAGGAACCAAAATAACACTATCATAAATATGGCTCAAAGTAGTAGTAGAAGTTCCAGTGCTAAACTGAGATAAGTTATTTACAGTAGTAGTTTCAGTATTTGTAGAAGAAGTGATTCTCCATATTACTTGTATAAAATCAAAATTAACATTTCCATCATTTATTATTCTAATAGTATATGGGTAAATTCCCATAGTAGATTCAAAAGTAGCAGACAAATCCCCAATAGAATCCAAACATTGATTTTGTGCCTCAACATTAGTTGTTGTTCCCTCAGTTTGATCTTCAACAACATTACTAACCCAAGTCACAACTAAAATAGATAAAACAACAGTAAACCCAATTAATAAAATAGTAGCAATTAACGGAGAAATACCTCTTTTATCCATATCACTAATTAAATAACTCTATATATAAAACTTTTGTAGAAAAAAGAAAAAATTAAGTGCAATCAACAACGATTGCTTTTGCTTTATCAGTACAATACTTAGTAGCTCCGCCAGCTTTTACCATTGGAGTAATTGTAATTTCTAAATCTGTACCAATAGTTGTAGTATCAATCACAAAACTAAGTTTTGATTCAACACTTTGATCTACTGATTGAGGAACTGTTACAAAAGTCGTATCTATATTTCCATCAACATTGGCTTTGAAAGCATAAAGCTTTATGTCCCCATTATTCTCAACATTGAAATAAACAACCTTATCACCTGTTGCAGTAGCATTTTCTAAACACCCAGGCTCATTAATCCTCATTGAAACATCATTCAGACAAGCTTGCTCAGCAGTTATTTCTGATTTCTGTAGATTTTCTTCAATATATTCACCATACCACCAGAAAACTAAGAAAGCAAGTACTATAACAACTGCAACTAACATAACCGTTGCAATCAGTGGTGATATTCCTTTCTTACCCATATTCATTTACCTCCTTAACATGCATTATTTAAGTTTTGATCCCAAACTATTTTTTTATCTCCACAGGGGAAAATTTCTCCCTCAGGCTCAGGTTTTATCCAAGGAGTTATTGCAATCTCTGCAACCCCTGCATCCCCCTCATCATTATCATTACATTCTGGAAGACTAGCATTAACTGCTGTCAAAAATGTAGCATTCAAACTTAGTGGTATTACTCCAGTATCTCCAGGATTAATCGGGAAAGCTGAAAACGTTTCTGGATAAACACACCATTGATGAGCTGAAATATTTGTCTCTCTTCCTAATGTCATTTTATGAATTGAAAAAGAACCCCAATTAGTAATATTCACTTTTATTGCTCCATTCTCTTTGCATGCACCTTCTAAAGAAATTGTTACGTCCTCACAATATTCAATCCTATCTTCAATATCAATATTTTGTGCCCTTTCAATTAAAGCAGATGTAACAATCATCCCTACAGAAACAACTAACGCAACTAAGAAAACATACGCTAATAACGGAGAAACTCCTCTTTTCATACTAAAACTACTCTTTTTCATTTTATATAAATTTCCATATTACGAAACCATCTGTTGAACATTCGGAGACAAGATAGGATCCCATCCTTCTCCAGGAGTACCATACGTTTCATTACCTATAACATCTCCTCCTTGCGACCTAATTATCACTTTAAATTCTGGATTGCCAGCACTTAATTCAAATGGATGGACAATCCCTGCAATACTTAAATTAAAAGGAGTATTGCCTAATCCAGTAGTACTCCAATCATCTCCAAAGTTTTCTGAAGTAACTGGCACCTTGTAGATAAAATCTTTTCCACCAATTCTTATTGTAACATCTTGTATTAATTCTTGATTAGCACCAAAAACAGTTTCATTCCCTATAGTCCCAGTTTCATCTAAATAATTTTTTACAGCAACATTACTCCCATCACTATAAACATATAACAAACCTAAATTTGGATTTCTTCTCTGTGCATAACCCAAATACGAAGCAGAAAAATTTTGTAAATTTTTTGAAACATTTTCTTGATTTTTTAAGGCGCCATTAATAACAACTGCAGTTTGAGTAATATAATTCTCAGAAACCTCATTAAAATCTTCCCATACTTTTGGTTCTTCAATAGTATTTACCCTATAAGTAACTCCATAAATAGTTAGAGATAATATCAAAGCTATAACAAGATAAAATTGGCCCCTTTTATTCATAACAATAATTAACTTAGTATATTTAAATAATTAACGATTAAAATCTAATATATCTTTTATTAAATCCCACAACTCAACAGTATTTTCTTCAAGGATTGATCTCTCTTCCATAACCTTATCCTTAATAATATAATTATTATAAAATTTAAAGAAAAAATCAGAAAACGCATTGTGAGACCAGTGATCTTTATAATCTAACTCTAATTTAGAGTGCACAGTTATAACCGCATTGCCGCTAACTAAATTTTCAGACATCTTATTTACTTCAGTTAATTCAAAAGAAACTTGGATATTATATCTAAAATAAGAAGTAACTTCTTTCTCAGCCAAAAAAACATATTTTATTTCTCTGCCCTTATCTTTTCCTTTATCAGCATGCTCTTTTTCTTGAAAATCATATTCATTTTCCCCAATCCAGCCTTTAACTTCAGAGTATAAACGATCTAAATCAAAAACACCTTTATGTCTAATTCTCAATCCGGCACTTGGAGTAATCTTCTCAACTCTATCAACCATATAATCAAAAAGAAGATTTTATAGAAAATGATATTAAAGCGGATTTCTCATTTTCATTAACTCGTGGAAATATAATTTTGAATGATATTGAACTAAAAACTGAAAACAGGGAAGGTTTGGTCG
>CAYFNS010000020.1:2009-2271 GCA_964344545.1 Candidatus Woesearchaeota archaeon | reverse complement strand
AATCAAAAAGAAGATTTTATCTTAATAAATCTTACTCTTTACAGGAATCGCAAAGCCACTTTCCACCAATCTTAGTTAAAGGACCATGAGACTGGCAGGCATAACATTTTCCTTCCATCATCCCATTAAGACTAGCTTTTTTCTCTCTTTCCCTAATATTAAAAGACTCAATAACTAAATCATATAATTCTGGCTGAATACTTAATATATCTCGATGAGTTAACAGTCCAACTGTATTTCCTTTATCTACAACAGGCAATCT
>CAYFNS010000020.1:278-1975 GCA_964344545.1 Candidatus Woesearchaeota archaeon | reverse complement strand
GATCAATACTTATTGGTTTTTTAGTCATAACTTTTCCAACATTAGTATTTTTAACATCAACATTCTTAGAAATTACTTTATTCAACAAATCCCTCTCAGTAATTATTCCTAAAAGTTTAGCACCATCAACAACAACTAAACTTCCAATATTTTCTTTTACCATTAATTTAGCACAATCTAAAATATTTACACTGTCACTAATAGAAATCATCCCTCGAGTCATAGCATCCGCAACTTTTATTCCAGTCTTCATCTTAGCCAAGGGTATAAAAATAAATTAATAAACTTATCTATTCAGAGTTAGTTTGTATAAATTTCCATCTATTGAGAAAGCAACATTAGAACCATCATGAGATATTGTAGGCATATACTCTTTTGCTCCAGGCGTATTAGTAATTCTTCTTTCATCAGAACCATCAACATTTATAGAATAAAGATCCCATCCATTAGATTCTTTCTCGAAAAGTATTCTTGAACCATCTGGAAACCAAGAGGGTTTTCCATATTGAACAGCATTTCCAGTTAAAACTCTTTCACCAGAACCATCTGTTTTAATCAACCGAACTCTATGGTTTTGCTCTCCCTCATGCAAAGATTGGTAAACTATCCATTCTCCATCAGGGGAAAAAGAAGGATATCTATCTATGCTTCCTTCTTGGGATAATTTAACTTTATTTGAGCCATCTGCATCCATAACATAAAGAGAAGGACCTTCAGTAATGTTCCCATTAACATATTTAGTTGAAACATACGCTACCCTAGAACCATCGGGAGAAAAAGTTGGCCATGAATCTGTCATCTCATTTCCTTCAGTTAAGTTTAATTCTCCACTACCATCCAAATTCATAGAATAAATATCTGCATTACCTTCTCGGTATGCAGTACAAACAATTTTATTACCATCATGACTTATATCTGGATCCCATGCAAAAGGACTAATAAAAACTCTTGGACCTTGTCCATCACTGGGTATATAGTATAAATTTTTTCCACCATCATTCCCATCAAAAAATAAATTATTGCCATCTAAACTCCAAGCAGGATTAAAATCCAATCCTCCATTAGTTAATTGTGTTAATTGATTTACTGGCAAATCTTCTGCTTCATCCAATAATTCTTCATGTTCAATAATCGGCATAGAATAATCAACTAAATTCCATCCAAAAGTTTGTATCTTTGCACCCAATAAAACTTCTAATCCTCCAAAAACTCTCCACCAAGGATTTTCTCCAGGATTAATCTCCGCTCTTGCAAATCCATCACTCCCCACATAAGCACCAACTAAATCATAAGCTAATAGTTCTACTTGTACACCAACTGGTAATTTAACTTGAGATTCCCCAGAAAAATCTTGAGATAAAAGATTAAAATAAGTTGAGAAATTTTCATGACCATTCCACTCACCATTTTCATAATAAATTCCTGCACTAAAATCAGAAGTTTGTTCTAAATCTATTGCAGAGTCATCTACTTTTCCTTTCAATCCTGCATAAATCCCAATTTTAGGAACTAAAACAACTGGACCAATTGTAATTGGAGCACAATAAATATCTGGATGAATTTTTATTTTTTGATTAATGACTGGGATTTGTGTATGTGAATCAAACTCTAGATCTGCAGATCCATTGGAAGCAACATCAAAACCAAATCTCTCTAACAAAACACCATCTGCAACTAATCTAAAATCTGTTACATCC
>CAYFNS010000020.1:0-268 GCA_964344545.1 Candidatus Woesearchaeota archaeon | reverse complement strand
TTGAACAATTTCCCTAAAACGTGAACAAAGGCCCACCTATCATCCAAATCCATATTTTTTTTTATTGAAGAGAAACGTCATCAGTAGTATTATAATTTCCATCAGCATCATACAAAAGAATATTATCCAAAGGAACACTAAATCCAAAAGCCTTGCCTTTCAAAGCCTCTTCTTGCGGTCTCAAAGAAAAACTTGCTTGCAATTCACACCTTTCAACAGCATCATTTAATGTAGCCCTTGAAGTTTGAGCAACATTTCCTTCAATAGA
>CAYFNS010000019.1:3295-14186 GCA_964344545.1 Candidatus Woesearchaeota archaeon | reverse complement strand
GAGGAAGTAAAAGAAGAATCTGGCGAAGAACTAGCTAAACAAGCACCAAAAGAAGAACCTAAAAAAGAAGAAGAAAAGGTTCCAACTGCAGCAGAATTAGCAAAAAAGAAAGCAACTAAGAAAAAAGAATAAAAATGGCAATCATAAAAACTAAAGAGCTAAGGGCAATGGATGAAAAAACAATGTCTAACAAATTAGCAGAACTCAGAGATGAGTTAATTAGTATTAATGCTCAAGTCGCAATGGGAACTGTTCCAGAAAATCCTGGAAGAGTAAGAGAGATAAAGAGAACCATTGCAAAGATCCTAACTGTAAAAAGACAAATGGAGGGTGAGGATAAAGTATGACTGAGATATGCCCAAAATGTGGGCTGCCAGAAGACCTTTGTGTTTGCGAGACAATCGCAAAAGAAGATCAGAGGATCCGTGTCAAAAAAGAAAAGAAAAGATACGGTAAGATCATGACTATCATCGAAGGGATGGATAAGTCAACAATCGACGTCAAAGACGTATCCAAAAAGCTTAAAAGCAAGTTCGCTTGCGGTGGAACCGTTAAGGGGTCCACAATAGAGCTTCAGGGCGATCATGATGTTGCAAAGGTCAAGGCAGAGCTAGTCAAGCTCGGTTTCAATCCAGACACCATTGGTTAAAATGGTGAAAAACTGGAAGAAAGAACTGATTGGTACGACCGTAGAGGTTGTTAGCTCAAAAAACAAAACCCTAGAAGGGGTCAAGGGAAAAATAGTCGAAGAGACAAGAAACACGATAACCTTCGACAACGGGAAGAAAATCCTGAAGTCCCATGTGACTCTGAGGATAGGCGAAGAAATCGTCGACGGGAAGACGATACAAAAAAGACCCGAAGATAGGATAAAAAAATGAAGACAAAAAAACAAGTTGGAATTGAAGTGGATTTTCCTAAAGAGAAGTGCGACGATAAAAAATGTCCATTCCATGGAACTCTTAAAATAAGAGGAAGAACTTTCACAGGAAAAATCATATCAAAGGATACGAACAAATCTGCAGTAGTAGAATGGTCTAGACAAATTAAAATTCCAAAATATGAAAGAACTGAAAAAAGAAGATCTAGAGTAAGTGCCCACAATCCAACATGTATAGATGCTCAAAAAGGAGATACTGTTCAAATAGTTGAAACAAAACCTATCAGTAAAACAAAAAAATTCGTAATAATCAAAATTGAAAAATGAAAGCGATAAGTGCAAATATATCAAAGGCTCTTGTAAGAGGATCCAAAATAGATGTTTGTGATAACTCTGGTGCTAAAAAAGTATTTTTAGTTTCCGTAGGAGGATCCAAAACAAGAAAAGGAAGATATCCTGCAGCAGGCGTTGGTGATATCCTTAAAGTATCTGTAGTACAAGGTTCCCAAGATATAAGAAAACAACTTGTACCGGCTATCTTAGTAAGACAAAGAAAGGAATTCAAAAGACCTGATGGAACAAGAGTAAAATTTGAAGATAATGCAGTTATCATATGTAAAGACGAAAAAGGAAATCCAAAAGGAACAATATTCAAAGGACCAATAGCAAAAGAAGCTGCAGAAAGATGGCCTGCGGTTGGTAAAGTTGCTAAAATAATAGTTTAAAATGAAATCAATATTTTCAAAAGCATGGATAGGAAGCAAACAACCAAGGAAGCAACGTAAATATAGATACAATGCTCCTGAACACATAAAGAAAAAGTTTGTTTCAGCCAATCTTTCAAAAGAGCTTAGAGAAAAACACGGAAAGAGAAACTTCCCCCTAGTTAAAGGAGATAAAGTAAAAGTTACAAGAGGCCAATTCAAAGGTAAAGAAGGAGAAGTTGAAAAAGTTGATATGAAAAACGTAAAAATTATAGTTCAAGGAATTGAAAACATAAAAAAAGATGGGACAAAAGTAAATTATCCGATAGATCCATCAAACCTTATGATTACAGATTTAAAATTAGATGATAAAAAAAGAAAAGCGAGCTTAGACAGGAAATAAAATGGGAAAAGGACACATAAAAAGATTAGCAGCGCCAAAATCATGGCCAATAAAGAGAAAAGTAAATACTTGGATAACTAGACCTAGCGCAGGTCCACATAGTTTAAACACATCCATGCCACTTGGAACAATCTTGAAAGAATTCCTAGGTTATGTACAAACTACTAAAGAAACAAAATATGTATTGACTAATGGTAAAGTGTCTGTAAATGGAAAAGTTCGAAAGAGTCAAAAATTCCCAGTGGGAATTATGGACGTATTAACAGTTGCAGAAGATAATTTCAGAATTATAATCAACAAAAAAGGAAAATTAATTCCAGTAAAAATACCAAATACAGAAGCTAAACTTGTTTTAAAGAAAGTTTCAAAGAAAACTTCACTTAAAGGAAAGAAAACACAAGTAAACTTCGAAGACGGTTCAAATTTATTATCAAAAGAAAAATACCAAACTGGTGACACAGTTGTTTTCTCAGATAACAAGGTTAAAGATCATTTAAAATTTGAAAAAGGTGCAATGATCTATATTACTGCAGGAAAGCAAGTAGGCCAAGTAGGTGTTATCAAAGAACTAAAGGAGAAAAAAGGTTTACAACCAACTACTCTAATCTTTACACAAGGTAAAGAGGATTATGAAACTCCAAAAGATTATGTTTTCATAGTTGGTAAAACTAAACCATTAGTTACATTATCAGAATGAACAAGATGAGAGAAATCAGGATAGAGAAAGTTACCCTAAATATGGGTGCTGGTGAAGCAGGAGAGAAATTAGAAAAATATGTTTCTCTACTAAACAAAATCACTGGTCGAAAGCCTGTACAAAGAGTATCTCAAAAAAGAATTCCTAGCTGGCATGTTAGACCGGGTCTAGCAATTGGTGCAAAAGTTACTGTTAGAGGCAAAGAAGCAGAAGAATTGTTAAAAAGATTATTAACTGCAGTTGACAATACAGTAAAACCTTCATCTTTCGATAAAGAAGGAAACTTTGCATTCGGAGTTCCAGAGTATATTGATATTCCTGGAATGGAATATATCGTTGAAATAGGTATTGTTGGGTTAGAAGTTGCTGTAACTTTGGAAAGACCGGGTTTCAGAATTAAAAAAAGAAAGTTCAACAACAAAAAAAAACCTACAAAACACAGAATAACTGCAAAAGAAGCACAAGAATATTTACAAAACAAATTTAATGTTAAAATTGGAGAAATAGAAAAAAATGACTACTTCGGATCATAAAAAAGCATACACACAGCTTAAAGCAAAACCTGTAAAGTTGGCTAAATACATAAAGCACAACAAACCTAAGGATAGGTCTTGCGGTATCGCTTTAAGAAAATGTAAAAGATGTGGAAGAAATGGAGGACATATTCAGAAGTATGGCCTAAACTTATGTAGGCAATGCTTCAGAGAAATCGCAAAGAAAATCGGTTTCAAAAAATATAGTTGAGGATTAAAAAATGTCAATGAATGATACACTTGCAAATGCATTATCTCACATCCTAAACAGTGAGAAAGTAGGAAAGACAGAATGTACTATAAAAAATGCATCTAAAGTGATAAAAAATGTAATGGAGATATTAAAGTCTCATGGCTATGTAGGAAAAATCACTGCTACTTCAAGTGGCAAGGGTGAAGTACTTACAGTAGAACTTAAAGGTTCCATCAACAAATGTGGTGCGATAAAACCAAGATTCCCTGTAAAGGATACTGACTATGAGAAATTCGAAAGGAGATATCTACCAGCAAAAGATTTTGGAGTAATGTTAGTTTCCACAACAAAAGGAATAATGACTCACAGCAAAGCAATAGAGGAAAACCTTGGAGGAAAACTAATCGCATACTGTTACTAAAATGGTAAAATTAGATTTAATGGATAAAGTAGAAATCAGAGAAGGAGTAGAAGTAACTCTAGAGGGAACTAAGATTAAATTGAAAGGTCCCAAGGGGGAATTAGAAAGAAAATTCTTTACTCCAGCAGTTAAGATTACTAAAGAAGATAACTTTGTCGTGTTAAGTGTAAAAAATGCAGCAAAAAAACAAAAGATGCTAATGAAAACAGCTAAAGCCCACATTAGTAACATGATGGAAGGAGTTGTTGAAGGATTTGAATACACATTAAAAGTGTGTTCAGGGCACTTTCCAATGACAGTTTCATTTGAAAATAATGAATTCATAGTTAAAAATTTCCTTGGAGAATCTGTTCCAAGAAAGAAAAAGATCAAAGAAGGAGTAGATGTACAAATAAAAGGAAACGATACTACAATTAGTGGTGCAGACAAAGAAAGAGTAGGACAAGCTGCAGCATCAATTGAGTCAATCACAAGAATTAATAACAGGGATCGAAGAAGATTCCAAGATGGCATATTCATAACAAGCAAAGCAGGTAAAGAAATATGAAAGGATTATTAGAAATAAGGAAAAAATTGAAGGCAAAAAAGCCAACATTCCTTAGAACAGATTCCAATCGAAAAAGATACAAAAACAAATGGAGAAAACCAAGAGGTCTTCAAAATAAAAGAAGATTAGGTTTTGCAGGACATCAAAAGAATCCTTCGCAAGGATTTAGATCTCCAAGAGAAGTTAGGGGACTTCATACGTCTGGATTAGAATTGGTAAAAATAACTAATATCAAAGATTTACAAAATGTAGATTCATCCAAAAACATAGTAGAAATATCTGCTACAATCGGTACAAAAAATAAAATAAAAATATTGGAAGAATGCAAAACAAAAAAACTACAAGTTTCCAATGTAAAGGATATTGATAAATTCATAAAAGAAGCTAACGAAGATATAGAAGCAAGAAAGAAGAAGAGACAAAAGAAAGTACAAGCTCAAAAGAAATCTAAAGAAGCTTCTGTTAAAAAAGCTGAAGAAAAGAAAAAAGAAGATGAAGAAAAAGGAGAAGAAAAACAGGAAAAAGTTAAAGAAGAAGTAATGCACGCAAAACAAAAAGAAGCAGCACCTGTAAAAGAAGCTACTCCAAAACAAGATCCTACTAAGGCAAAAGCTGGCCACTCTCAAAGTAGTGTGCCTGGAACTAAACAATGAAATTAAAAAATCAAAAAAGGATTGCAGCAGAAGTAATGAAAACTGGCAAGAAAAAAGTAAAGTTTGATACAAATAGACTTGCTGATATAAAAGAAGCAATTACTAGAATTGATATAAAAGGTTTAGTGGTAGATAAAGCAATCTCTGCAGATCCAAAGAGAGGAACATCACGATCAAGAGCTAGAAAAATACTAGTTCAAAAAAGAAAAGGAAGAAAGACTGGCAAAGGTTCAAGAAAAGGAGTAATAACAGCTAGACTTTCCAAAAAAGAAAACTGGATGAACCACGTTAGAAAACAAAGAGAATTCATACAAGAACTAAGAGATAAAAAATTAATCTCAACTCAAGTTTATCGTATGATGTATAGTAAAGTTAAAGGTGGATTCTTCAGAAGTAAAAATCACATAAAAATATACTTAACAGAAAATAGGTTATTCGAAGATGTCAAAAAGTAAAACATATACTGTTGCATACAGAAGGAAGAGAGAAGGAAAAACAGATTATAAGAAAAGATTAGGTTACTTAAAATCTGGTAAAACTAGAATAGTAATAAGAGCTTCCACAAATAATATTCAGATACAAGCTGTAGAATTCCATGTAGATGGAGATAAAGTTATTTCCACAACAAAATCTACAGAATTAGTAAAACAAGGATGGAAATACTCAACAGGCAATATTCCTGCTGCTTATCTTACCGGATTATTATTCGGAAGTAAAGTAAAAGATAAAGTGAAAGAAGGAATAATTGACCTAGGATTGAATTCCATTACAAAAGGAACAAGATTGCCTGCAGCGATAAAAGGAATTGCTGATTCAGGAGTACAAATTAAGTTTGATGAAGGAATTGCTCCCTCTGAAGAAGCACTATCTGGTAAAAATATTGCAGATTATGCTAAAAAATTATCCGAAGAAAAAGAAAAGTATGAAAAACAATTTTCAAAATATTTAAAAAATAATCAAAAGCCTGAATTAATGGCAGAAGAATTTGAAAAAATCAAGGCCAAAATTCAGGGAGGTAAAAAGTGAAACAACAAAGAAGAGAACCAATGGATGAAAAGAAAAAGGCAGAACTCCAAAAGTCTAGAACCGAAGCTATGCTTTCAGACTGGATCCCTAAAACAGAATTTGGGAAGAAAGTAAAGTCTGGAGAAATAAAAGACATAGATGTTATCTTAGAAAAAGGCGGAAAGATTTTGGAATCAGAAATAGTTGATATGCTTTTACCTGACTTAGAATATGATCTTATTACAATTGGACAATCAAAAGGTAAATTTGGGGGAGGAAAAAGAAGTATCTGGAAACAAACCCAAAAGAAAACTAAAGAGGGAAACAAACCTAAATTCGCAACTATTGCAGTTGTAGGAAACAGAAAAGGTTATGTTGGAATCGGATACGGAAAAGCAAAAGAAACTGTTCCAGCAAGAGAAAAAGCACTAAGACAAGCTAAAATCAACTTAATTAAAGTTAAGTATGGTTGTGGTTCTTGGGACTGTGCTTGTGGTGAAGAACACTCAATTCCATTCAAGGTTGAAGGAAAATGTAGTAGTGTTAAAGTAGAATTACTTCCTGCACCAAAAGGAACAAACCTTTGTGTTCACAAAGAATTAAGAAAGATTCTTGCTTTAGCAGGAATTAGAGACATATATTCAAAAACTTATGGAAAAACAAATACACAATTGAATTTAGTAAAGGCATGCATTGCTGCGCTAAAACAATTGGCTAAAGTTAAAACAAAATGACCAAAATAGCAATAATTAGGATAGCAGGACAACAAGGATTGAATGACAAAGTTAAAACAACTTTCAAGTTATTAAATCTTCATAAAAAGAATACTTGTGTTCTAGTTCCAAATACAAAACAAGCCCTAGGAATGATCAACGTATTGAAAGATAATATCACCTGGGGAGAAATTAACAAAGAAACATTATCCCAATTATTGGAAAAGAGAGGAAGGGTAATAGGAAACAAACCTCTAACTAAAGAATATGTTAAAGAAAAAACAAAATTAGAATTCGACAAATTTGTTGAAGAATTACTTAACGATACTAAACAAATCAAAGATATTGAAGGATTAAAACCATTCTTCAGACTTTTACCGCCAAGAAAAGGATTCGAGAGAAAAGGAACAAAGAAACATTTCTCAGTAGGTGGAGCATTAGGTTACAGAAAAGAAAAAATAAATGATTTGATCCAAAGGATGTTGTAAAATGCCAGTAAATAAAAGAAAAAAATCTACAAGGATGAGAGCAAAAACCACTCATGGTTACGGATCTATGAAGAAAAATCGTGGAGCAGGAAACCGTGGAGGAAGAGGTATGGCTGGTACTGGTAAAAGGGCAGATCAAAAGAAAATTGAAATTCTAAAGTTTAAAGGAAAAAAATATTATGGCTCATATGGATTCAATAGGCCACAATCTCAAACAAAAGTTGCAAAAGTAATAAATCTTTCAGAAATAAATGATAAAGCACTAAAAAAAGGCAGCGAATATACTTTTGATGCATCCAAATATGACAAAGTACTTGGATCCGGCAATATTACTAAAAAAATAAAAATCACTTCTAAAGCATTCTCAGGTTTAGCAAAAGAAAAAATTGAAAAAGCTGGCGGAGAAGCAATAACATGTTAAGAAATTTAATGGCTATGCTCCCTGAAGTTGCAGGGCCAACAAAAAAGAAATTATCTTTTAAGGAAAAACTTAAGTGGACTGGAATAATCTTAATTTCATTCTTTGTTCTATCTATGATTCCTTTATTTGGTCTTGGCCAAAACGCACTGTCTCAATTTGAGCAATTATCTATTATCCTTGGTGCAAACTTTGGATCGATAATATCTCTTGGTATTGGACCAATTGTAACAGCATCTATTGTATTGCAGCTACTTTCAGGTTCTGGAATACTAAAAATAGATCAAAGATCTCCAGAAGGAAAGAAATATTTCCAAGGATTACAAAAATTATTGGGTATTTTCTTTATTATATTTGAAGCTATAATTTATGTTTTAATGGGGGGACTTGCACCAACAGCAGGACTTGCCCCAGCAGCATATTCCCTTATGCAATTTTTACTAATCTTGCAGTTATTCTTTGGTGGAATGTTAATATTATTCATGTCTGAAGTTGTAGATAAATGGGGATTCGGTTCTGGAATTTCAATATTTATTGCGGCAGGTGTATCACAACAAATATTCATTAGAGCACTTTCACCATTAACAACTAACGGACAATTTGCGTTCGGTTCTGGATTGCCGCCAGTAGGTGCAGTATGGGTATTCTTTAAATCATTACTTAATGCAGATTTAACTGGTGCGGCTTTACCGTTCTTTGCAATATTATTCACAATCATAGTATTTATCATTGCAGTATACGCGCAAGCAATGAAAGTAGACATACCTCTTTCATTTGGAAGAGTAAGAGGTCACGGAATAAGGTGGCCACTTAGATTCATATACACATCTAATATCCCAGTTATTTTAGTTGCAGCATTAATGGCGAACTTCCAATTATGGGCAAGATTAATGCAGAACAAAGTAGGAGAAATTGGAATAAATGCATGGATTTCCCAAAATATACTAGGACAATTCTCTGGTCAAGTACCTGTTTCCGGATTAGTTTATTGGACCCACGCTCCAAACTTAGTTGACGCAGTTATTTCACAATATTTCACATGGGAATTATTATTACAAAGTTTATCATATATACTATTCATGGTTGGAGGAGCTATAATCTTCTCTATATTCTGGGTACAAACAGCAGGTATGGATGCTAAATCTCAAGCAAAACAAATACTTGGATCTGGATTACAAATGCCTGGTTTCAGAAGAGACCCAAGAGTACTTGAAAAAGTACTGAAAAGATACATCACTCCATTAACAATAATGGGTGGGGCAACAGTAGGTATCCTAGCAGCAATTGCAGACCTATCTGGAGCTTTATCTAGGGGAACAGGTATCTTGCTTACAGTTATGATAATCTATAGATTATATGAAGAGGTAGCACAACAACACATGATGGATATGAATCCAGCATTAAGGAAAATGATGCAATAATAACCTTTTTAAAGGGTTAAAATTCCACAAAGATAAAATGTTAGACTCACTATTTAACGCAATATTTGGATGGTCGATTGAGATCTCACCGTTATTCGGGTTAACTGTAGTAGCGTTTATTCTAACATTATTTGTGACAATAATCTATATGCTTGTTACTGATCAAAAACTTATGAAACAACTAAAGGAAGAGATGAAAGAAATAAGAAAAGAAATGAAAGAGTTTAAGGATGATCCAGAAAAGATGATGGAGTTAAATAAAATCTCCATGGAAAAATCCATGACTCTTTTAAGCCAACCCTTATTACCTTCATTCCACTGATAATCATATTCAGTTGGTTAAGAGCCACATATGAAGGAGTTCCTTTGAACTTCCTAGGATTCATCGACAGTTGGTTGTGGGTTTACATTATACTATCAGTAATAATGAGCATAATCATAAGAAAAATATTGAAGGTACATTAAAATGCCAGCAGGAAAACATAAATCAAGGACATTAAGAAGAGTGTTTGTAAAAACACCAGGTAAAGAAAATAAAGTACAATACAAGAAAAGAAAACCATCTAAAAAAAGATGTTCAGAATGTAACAAAGAGCTACATGGAATACCTAACTTAATACAATCTAAGTTCAAAAATTTGGCAAAATCAAAGAAAAGGCCACAAAGACCATACGCAGGAAAGTTATGTTCATCTTGTATGAGAAAGAAATTCAAAGAACAGGTAATATAAAATGTTTGAAATAGGAAGATTAGTCATCAAAATAGCAGGAAGAGACGCAGGAACTGTTGGAGTGGTTGTTGACAAAGTAGATGATAAAACTGTCTTAATAGATGGTAATATGAGGAGAAAGAAGTGTAACATAAAGCACCTTGAACCTCTAAAAGATGTTCTAAAAGTCAAAAAAGGAGCTTCAACAGCAGATGTTCACAAATTAATGTCTGCCGCAGGAGTTAAAGTGGTTGAGAGAAAGAAAGTTAAAAGATCTACAACAAAAAAAGAAACTCCAAAAAAGACAACTAAGAAAACAACTACAAAAAAGAAGACAGCCAAGAAAAAAACTGCTAAGAAATAATAAAGATGGCTAACAATCAAGAAGACGCACAGAAATTAATGGCTCAACAACTGTTTATGCAACAACTACAACAGTTAGAGCAACAAATTGCTTCTATAGAACAACAAAGAGTAGATTTAACTTCCTTGAAAGAAAATATTGCTGAATTACAACAATTAAAAAAAGTAAAGATACATACTCCTCTAGGTGCTGGAGTTTTCTTAGAATCAGAAGTAAAACAAGTTGATGATGTTCTTTTGGGTGTAGGTTCTGGTGTTATTGTTAAAAAAGAAGTAAAAGATGCAGTAAAAATAATTGAAAACCAAATTGTCGAATTGGAAAAAATCTCAATTCAAATGCAACAAGAACTGAATAACTTAACAAAACACTTAGAAGAGATGCAACAATAATTTATTTAAAGTACTAACTTCTTCCAATCTTTAATGGATCCAATTTCTTATTATTCTCGACCAGCAATAAAAAAAGAGATAGCATTTAATGCACAAAAGAGAGAGGCCTCGGCTATGTATGGTATTGGAAAATTTGGAAAACGTCCAGATACAATACAATTTGATAATGATGTTCTAGAATTTGTTAGAGGTGGAGCAACATCTTTCCATATTTCCGAAGAACATTGGAGCAATCCCTTAGATCTAAAGCCTGGAATGACAAAAAAAGCATTAGATCAATTAAGAACTGGCTGGGATTTAGTTTTAGATATTGATTCAAAAGATTTGGAAGATTCAAAAAAAATAACTCATTA
>CAYFNS010000019.1:0-3283 GCA_964344545.1 Candidatus Woesearchaeota archaeon | reverse complement strand
TCGAAGCAATAAAATTCCATGATGTAAAATATATCTCTGTGAAATACTCAGGAAACAAGGGTTTTCACATTGCAATCCCATTTAAATCATTTCCCTCAAAAGTAAATGAAATTGATACAATAGATTTATTCCCTGATGGGCCAAAAGCAGTAACAGAATATTTAGTGGATATGATTACTAACCCACTAATTGAAAAATATGGGGAAGAGATAAAAGATAAAATAGAAGTGGACACCGTTTTAATTTCGAATAGGCATATGTTTAGGGCCCCCTATTCTATGCACGAAAAATCTGGATTAGTAAGTCTCCCAATAAACCCAGAAGAAGTAATTACATTCAATAAAGAAACTGCTTCTCCAGAAGCAATAAATCCTTCTATAAGGTTTTTAGATGATTCAAAAGCAACTCCTGGCGAAGCATCTGCACTAATCACACAAGCATTTGATTGGTATTCAAGAAAAACTATAAGAAAGGATAGCAAAGAAGCACTTCCTCAGAAACCAAAAGAATACGAAGAAATAACTGAAGCAATCCCTGAAGATTACTTTCCTCCTTGCATAAAAAAAGGATTAGAAAGCGTAGAAGATGGAAGAAAACGATTTTTGTTCATATTGATAAATTTCTTGAGAAGTGTCGGATGGAATATGGAAGAAGTAGAGGGTAGAGTTTGGAAATGGAACAATGGCCTTGCAGCTCCATTGAAAGAAGGATATGTAATGTCTCAACTAAGTTGGCATAAAGCTAATACTAAGAAAGTTCCCCCTCCAAATTACTCGAATAAAGCATATTATGCAGATATTGGAATACTTCCTGAAGAAACAGTAACAAGGAAGTTCAAAAATCCTGTAAACTACACAATATCTATGTTTAAGTTCAAAAAATCAAAAAAGAAGAAAAAGTAAACTTTATAAACCAAACACATACATCATCCATAGTGAAAAATGGGAAGAATAAAGACAACATTGATCAAAAGAACAGCAAATAAGCTATTTAGAGAAGATCCTACTAAATTTAAGAAGAATTTTGAAGAAAACAAAGCTATTGTAGATGAATCTGTACACACAGAATCAAAAAAATTCAGAAATATTCTAGCAGGCTATTTAACAAGACTTGCAAAAAAGCAAATATAATCATACTCTTACAGTAATGTAAAACCGCAGGAGGATTGCTTAGAATGACTGAAGAAAACATAGTACAAAAAGGTAAGAAAGACGACGACTACATTGTTTTTGTTGGCGGAAAGCCCTTTATGAGTTGTAATAAAATCTAGAGGGAAATTTATTTCTAGAGCTGTAGATATTGCTGAAGTAGCTACAAAAAGATTTTTGGAAGATGCAATAAAAATCTCAGACATAAAAATAGACAGTGAAGAGTTTGAGAACAAAGAAGGAAAACAAGTTAGAGTTTCAACAATGGAAATAACTCTACAAAAGAAATAATTTCCTTATTTTTCTTTTATTACCCTATAAAAACATTTAAAAATAATAGAACCTAATTTTGATTAAAAGAGGGTACTATGGATTTTATAGCGAACTTAGCTGAGACACTACATGGAAATGTAATGGCAGAGATTGGGATAATATTAATCATTGCTACAATTTTAGCATTTATTGTCAGAGCATTCAAACAACCACTAATTCCAGCATATATTTTAGCAGGTCTAATCCTTGGCCCATTGGGATTGGGTGTAATAAAAGATCCAGAAGCAATTCACGTTCTTTCTGAATTAGGAATTGCATTCTTACTTTTCGCAGTTGGATTAGAGATTAATCTTAAAAAATTAAAGGACATTGGTTTAACTGCTTCTTTAGGTGGATTAATACAAGTTGTGTCAGTTTATTTTGTCGGATTCTTCATAAGCACAAAATTAGGGTTTTCAAACTTTGAAGCAATAGTTTTAGGAATTGTACTAGCATTCAGCAGTACAGTTATTGTACTAAAATTACTCTCAGATACAGAACAATTAGATACATTGCACGGAAGAATTGTGTTGGGTATCTTACTTATACAAGATTTACTAATTATACTAGTACTTTCAGTAATGGCTAGTCCAGATAATTTCTCACCAATGCTAATCCTTACTTCTTTGTTAAGGGGAGGGGCCTTATTCCTAATAGCATTCCTAGCGGGGAAGTTTGTATTCCCCAAGATGTTCAAATTTGCAGCTAGAGCAAAAGAATTGTTATTCCTAGCATCATTAATGGTATTATTCTTATTTGCAATCATAGCTTACCTACTTGACTTCTCCGTAGCAATTGGAGCATTCGTTAGCGGAGTAGCATTAGCAACACTTCCATATCATTATGATATATCAGGAAGAATAGATCCTCTAAAAACATTCTTCGCAACACTATTCTTTACATCACTAGGGATGCAACTGACAACAATAAATCCAGATTATATGATAAAAATATTATGGCTAATCCTTGCAATAATTGTTATTAAACCAACAATAATATACTTAATTGTATCATTGTTTGGCTATGAGAAAAGAACAGCTTTCTTCTCTGGTCTAAGTTTAGGACAAGTAAGCGAGTTCTCACTAATATTAATTGTAACCCCATTCATTGTAGGGGCAATCTCTCAAGAGGTATTTTCAACAATAATCTTATTGACAATACTAACTATGATTTTAACATCTTACTTATTGGAATTCCAGTATCAACTCTATAAGATATTCTTACCTTTCCTAAAAACGATTGATAAATTAATTCCAGTAAAGAAGAAAGAACTTCTCGAATATACTCCAAGAAACAAGAAAATTGACGTGGTCTTAGTCGGGAAACATAGGATGGGCACAATACTATTTGACACTCTAACAAAGATGAGAAAGAAGATTATGATTGTAGATAACAACCCAGATATAATTAAAACATTAGTTGATAAAAAAATCCCATGTATCTATGGAAATATGTCTAACATAGAAGTACTAGAGAAAATAAAAACTGGAAAATTAAAAACAATTATATCTACAGTTCCAAATAGTCACGATAATACTTACTTGATTAAATACATTAAGGATAAGAATCCAAAAATAAGAATAATAGTTACTGCAAACCACATTCATGAAGCCGCATGGCTATACAACGTTGGTGCAGATTATGTAATCCTTCCACATGTAATTGGAGGAGAAAAAGTAGCTTCTATGCTTAAGAGGTCTTCTTCTAAGAGTAAAAAATACTGGGATAACCTCAAAAAAGACCACATGAAGCATTTAATAGAAGAATAAATGGCGCTACCCGGATTTGAACCGGGGATCTTCCGCACATGAAACGGACGCATT
>CAYFNS010000018.1:6622-15244 GCA_964344545.1 Candidatus Woesearchaeota archaeon | reverse complement strand
TGAAATAAGACCTTACACAATTAGGTAATTTATCCCAATTGTCATAGAGATTTTTCCTTAATTCTGTAGCAGAAGTTGTAACTGTTTTTCTTTTATCATCCACAATAACGTGTTTTGAGTTTGGATAATATTTTTTAAATAAACTCCCGTATTCTTCTTCTGAACTAAAAACATAATCAATTGGTTTACCTATTGCTTTTTTTATCATATTGGCTCCTGCTTCCCAATCATAATTATCATCCCACTGATCATCCTCAATGTGAATTATTTTTATATTCTCTATATTGTTTAGTGCTTCGCCCAACCAAGAAAGTCTTACTTCTGCAGGAATGTATTTAATTCCATCCCGGTCGCATAGTTCCTTATCCCTATTCTTCGAAGAGGATAAAACAACGTAAAGTTCATCAACATAATTGGATGCTGCGATTATTACATAAATATGCCCTTGGTGAAGGGGAAGAAATTTCCCACCAATAAAACCAACCGTATTGTTAGTTGTCATTTTGTTTTCTCTCTATTCTTTTCCAATTATAATAGCCATAAATTGCATTTACTAAAAATGCAGACCACATAACTAATATACTAACATCTCCTCCGCTAGTGATAAAGATATATGCCCACATCACAATTGAAAGAACATCTACTGCAATCCAGTAGAACCATTGTTCGGTTAATCTTTTGTTTAGCATAATTGTAGCTATAACTGAGAATACTGTTGTAGCAGAGTCAATAAAAGGAAGTGTGCCCTTAATTATCATTAAAATTAATCCATATAATCCCAAAACAACTAATGAGCTTCCAAACCATAACAGCCTTTTTTTCCAATTCAAACTTTTGACTACAACTTCACTTTTATTTTTTTTCAAATTTTTCTTCCAAAAATAAATCCCAAAGAAAGTCATAGGTAGGAAATATAACATATTTAACATTACGTCCCCATAATATCTACTTTGGTAAGCCACATAAGAATAAGTTAAAATATTGATTAAACCAAAATAAAAACTACTTATTTTCGCTTTTGCTGTTAAAACAACACAAAGCATTCCAGTTAATGAAGCAGTTAAACCGATCCAGCTGTCCTGCCAAACAATAAATAAATAAATATTTATTAGAGTAAATGCCAATAGCCATACTTTCTCAAACAAGCTCCAAGTTTTTGAATAATTACTCATCCTTGTGTATATTTTTTTGATCATTTTGTAGATTTCCCGCAATGTTAGTGTTTATATTACACTATATAAACATTTCGGTTTTAGAGTTTGGAATTCCGTAAAAGTTAAAAGTTCTTTGTTTTATTCATAGGTCATGCAAACAATTTTAGGTATAGAAAGTACTGCGCATACATTCGGTGTAGCTGTAACTAGAGGAAAAAAAGTTTTGTCTAATGTGAAGAAGGGTTACACAACTGAGTCTGGAGGGATTATACCTATGGATGCAGCTAGGCATCATGAAAAAATTAGAGATTCATTATTACAAGAAGCCTTAGATGAAGCAAAAGTTAAAATTTCTGATATTGATTTAATTGCGTATTCTGCAGGTCCAGGAATTGGCCCGTGTTTGAGAGTTGGGAATGAATTAGTTGATGAATTGAATAAAGAATATGGGATTCCATTTATTGAAGTTAATCATTGTGTTGCTCATCTAGAAGTTGCTAAAGCATTAACAAAAGCAAAAGATCCAGTATTGTTATATGCCTCTGGAGCAAATACTCAAGTTATTGCGTTTGAAGGAGGGAAATATAGAATCTTTGGAGAGACTTTGGATCAAGGAGTTGGTAATTTCTTAGATTCATTTGGGAGATATATTGGATTAGGATTTCCTGGAGGACCAAAATTATCTATGCTAGCTGAAAAATCTAATAATTATATTGAACTCCCTTACGTTGTTAAAGGAATGGACGTTTCATTTGCAGGAATTTTAACTAAATTACAACAAATGTATGATTCGAAGAAATTTAAGACAGAAGATTTAGCTTATTCAATGCAAGAAACTATTTTTGCTATGTTATTGGAAGTATCTGAAAGAGCAATGGCGCACTGTAATAAAAAAGAATTGGCCCTTGGTGGAGGGGTTGCTTGTAATACTAGGCTGAAAGAAATGAGTGGAATAATGTGTAAAGAAAGAAAAGCTAAATGTTTCATTCCTGAAAATCAATTTTTAGTAGATAATGCTGCAATGATTGCATTAACTGGGGGAATAATGTTTGAAGGAGGGTATAAACCTAAGAAAAAAGATCCTTTAACATATCCTTATCAAAGAACTGATGATGTAAAAGCAACTTGGTGTTAATCTATTTTTGCAAAAGTTTCTTGTAATAAGTCGAATAGTTTAGGGTCTAAATCTCCTCCGATATTTCCTATTACATCCATGTTATGTGCTAAATCTGAAACGTGGGTTCCTACTAATTCACTAACGACGGTTCTGGTCTTGTCCCCCCTTCCTGCTTCAAGAACATTTGTCCCGTATTTGAATAATTTTATTTGTCCAAGTTCATCTACTTCCATGTTTATTACTGATCCCATGCCCTTTGCTGCATCAATTTATTCTCCGAGATTTCTTGTTAGGTAAATTCCAATATTATCCCCTCTTTTTGTAATGCTTGAGTATATTTCACTCCCTTGCCAGAACATTTGTCTAACGACTCTTGTTTCAGGGAATCTTCTTGCAGCGTCTATTGCTCCTGATAATGGGATGTGTGATGCTGCGCTTAGTGCATCTACTAATTTTGGAAGTTTTCTAAGTTTGCTAAATGTCTTTATTTCGCTCAGACAAAAGATACATAACGCTCTTTCTCCCCAACCAAGCTCTCCAAATTGATCTTTACCTCGGATTCCATCGAATATTCCTTTAAGATCTCCTATGACTGGCCAGAAATCTGCAGCGGTTGAGCCTCCTCCAATGAATCCTTTCTTAAATGCAGCTTTATATTCTGGACTGCTTTGTTCATATTCTAACATCATGTCTGCAGTTCCAAACATGTCATCCATCCCAGTAGGATCAATTAAGTTTGTAGGATTATTTTCTACGTAAGCATAAGGATGATTATCTTTAATTGGATCTAAGGAAGTAAATTTTCCTAATTCTGAATCGTAATATCTTGCATTAAAATAATATAAATCTTCATCTAGTTCTTTTCCAGTGAATGAAAGTCTAGTGTTTTTGTTTATTGTTTGGCCGAAGGGTAAGGACCTAGATTCAGTATCAGAATTTAATCTATCTTGGAATTTGTATTCATTGTTTATTGCAATTAGTTTAGATCCGGCATAGTAATAAACTTCTTTTTCATCTTGGATTATGGAAGTTGTTTCTACTTCAAATAATTCTGGGATTGCAACTTCTCTAGCAAAACTAATTGGGGTAGATATAACTAACAAACAGATAAATATCACCAAGCTTTTCATAGTAAAATTATATTGTGCGTATTATATAAATCCTTCTGCAAATATATCTAGAAGTTTATTTGTTTTTGTTTCAGGAAGTTCAGATCCTAGAACATAATTAATTTCTATATCTGATGGACCGTAGTTAAATAATGCATAATCTTCATATATTCCTCCGGACTCAGTTAAATCAAATTTATATTCTTCATAGCCTTGTTTTAAATTTCCAGAAGCAATTTTAGTATCTCCTTGTCCCCATAATTCAAAATAGGAATCTCCTTCTCCAATTTGCCTCATGTAAATTGTTATTGAGTCTACTCTTGTGCTCCATCTTAATAATAAGTAAGATCCTTCTTCGTTTTTATTTAGTGGTTTTAGGATTGTTCTTTCTGTATCTTCTTTTAATAGTTCATCCATTTCATCTGAAAGAATTTGATCTTGTTGAGAGTCTAGTGTTGCTGCAACTAAAGGGGGTTTTCCAAGAGCATTTGAAGTTATATTATTATTTGTTGCTAGCCCGATAAATAGGAAGAATAAAACTAATATTCCTAGTGTAATTCGTAGTTTTTCGTGGAGCATAGTGTTAATTTTATTTGTTTATTATAAATAGTTTTCTATACGCAGAATCCGTTTACGCATCTATTTTCACAAATGTACCATTCTCCTTTACAATGATTGTTTTCCCCACAATAATATTCAACAACCATATCCCCCTCTTGTGAACAGTGATCTTCAACTTTTTCATCTAAAGAAATACACTCTCCTTTTTCAAAATAATTTAATCCGTCCGTAACCCTACAAAGCTTTGGATCATAATTTATGTTTTCTTCGTTAGGATGAATTTCTTTGAAATCTTCACTTCCTAAATCACTAACTTTGGTTGTTATTTTTGAGATAACTGCCCCAGTCATTGAGATGTATCCAGCAAAAAATTCCTCAGTGTCATGTAAAAATTCTTCAAATGAATATGCTTGAGCTGCTGGCAGAGTTAATACTAGGATTAATATTATTAATGAGGATTTCATTTTCTTGGTTTCATTAAAGCTAGCATAAAATTTTTCATGAATTTAGCTTTGGCTCTTTCTTCTGCATCTAGCATCACAATTAATTTTTTGTATAGTCTACTCTCTTCTTCGTAATTAGGATCGTAGATAAAAAAAGGCTCTTTTTCCATTTTTATTGGGGCAATTTGCTTTTGTGATGTCTTGTGTAGTTGTCTAGTGCAACTAGTCCTTGTGCTAAGTCTTTATTTTGTTGAACTACCTCTTGAAGTTGCTTAGCAATTTGATCAACTTCATCCTTTGTAACATCCCTTATTTCACTAACATTGCTTGCTGCATGTTGGAACATTGAAACTAATGAATCAACTTTTTTGGATAATTCACTCATAGATTTTGCTAATGTTAAATTTGTTTTTTGTGATAGAACTGAAACTTCAATTAATCTTTGTATGTCTGGATCACGAGGTTTTTTACTTCCTGAGTTCCTGCAAGAAACTGAGCACCACTTTTTTTGTCTTCCAGTTAATTCTTTTCCACAATTAGCACAGGTCAAAGCCATATAATATAAATTTTAATAAGAATATAAAAAGGTTTCTACTAAGCTACTCTTCTTCAGAATCTTCAGTTTGCTTTTTCTTTAACTCGTCTTCTAAGTCAAGTTTCTTAAGTAGTTCCTTGTATCTGTTTCTGATTGTAACTTCAGTAACACCTGCAACATCAGCAACTTCTCTTTGTGTTCTCTTTTCGTTGTTCATTACTGCTGCCACGTATAATGAAGCTGCTGCAATTCCTGTTGGGCCACGACCAGAAGTTAATTCTGCTTTTTGAGCCATCTCTAGGATTTCTACAGCTTTACTTTGTGTTTCAGCTGAAAGTTTCAATTCAGATGAGAACCTTGGGATGTAATCTACCGGGTTTGAAGGTAAAATTCTTACTCCTAATTCTCTTGTTATGAATCTGTATGTTCTTCCAATTTCTTTTTTATCAATTCCAGAAGCTTCTGCAAGTTCATCTAGTGTTCTTGGGATTTCATGCCGTCTACAAGCTGCGTATAATGCACCTGCTACAACAGATTCCATGGATCTTCCACGTACTAATCCTCGTTGAACTGCTTGCCTATATATTTCTGAGGAATCTTCTAAAACTGGGTTTGGAAGTTTTAGATATGAAGAAACTCTTTTTAGTTCAGCTAGAGCTAATTTTAAGTTTCTTTCAATTGCTGTTGAGATTCTGTGTTGCCACTTTTGTAATCTCATGTATTTATTTTTAGATTTAGTATTTAATTTTAGGATGTCTGCATCAGTACCAATACTAGTACCTAACCCTCCATCAAATTTAGTCGCTGTAATTGGAGCTCCTGTTCTTCTTCTTTTGTCAGCAGAATCAGAATCAAATTCTCTCCATTCTTGTCCGAAGTCTATCATACGCTCTTCTATAACTAACCCACAGTCTTTACAGATTATTTCTCCTCGTTCATCTTTGAACATTAGGTTAATACTGCCACACTCTGGGCATTTTTTTATATAATTAGTGGCCATCTTATTTCACCACCTACTGAAGGTTCAGTAAGGTTTATATAGTCGTTTCGGTTTCGATTTATAAAGTTTTTGGTTTTTAGAAAGTTATTAATATCTATTATCACTGTATTTTCTAACTTGACAAAGCCTAAACACTTAAGATATTTAGAAGAATTCTCTGATGAGATTGAAAGTTTGGAATTGGATCCTGGAGATGTTGTGGGGACTTTAGGTGAAGGCAAGCAAAGTATTTTGTTATATTTAGTTTCTGATCCTGATGGAGGCCATGAATTATTATATTTTAGTCCTTATTATGTAGAAATAGCTCTTAGCAGAGGAAAACCTTATTGTGTAGATTCTGCTTTTTTGGTTAAAGAACGTAGACCTTTCTTCAAGCCCGTATCCCAACCAGATAGATCTGGATTTTTTTCAGTTTATGATGATGACACCTCTGTTCCTGCATATAAAATACATAAAGGTACAGAATTACATAATTATGGTTCAATGATTGAAGGATTAAATCTACCAGAAGGAAGTATTGTTCCGTTGACTAAAGCTAGAACATTAGGAAGACTGGTTAAACGATTAGAAGCTCATGGATTGGGTCGCTCTAAAAAGAAATAAAATTTATTCTTTAATTAAAATAGCGTTGATTGAACCTTCTTGACCAGGTTTTGAAGTTATTTTTGCTTTACCTTTTGAAGTTTCAAAAACGGTTCCTTTTGTTAAGATGTTTCTTCTAACAAAGTGTCTGTTGGCAGGATTCTCAAGAACTTTTTCGATTTTTATTTTAGAACATTTTTTAGTTTTAGGATCTAATAAGTTAACAGTATTTGCAGTCAAAAGAACTTCTTTTTTGTTTCCTGCTCTTTTTCTGATTGTTTTCTTTTTCTCTTCGCCAAGCTTAGTATGTGTTGGATCTCTTCCTAGTTCATAAGATTTCTTTTTTCTTAAATCTACATATCTAGATCCAGTTACTTTTCTTCTTGACTTCTCTTGACTGATTGCCATGAGAATTCATGGAATTTGTTCTATTTATATATGTTTCTGTTTTCTAAGAAATTAAAGATCCGTCGACTACCGATAAGCTTTTAAATAATCAGTTTAAGCTAAAATCTATATTTTAGGGGGATTAAATTTAAAATGGAAATGGAAAGTAGACCTTTGGACGCATTGAATAAAGCAAGAGGAAATAGAGTTATCTTAGAATTAAAGAACGGAAAGCAATTTATTGGAACTCTAAAAGCTTTTGATATACATATTAATACTGTATTGGACGATGCTGAAGAAAGAGAAAACGGAGAAACTAAGAGAAAATTAGGAACTGTATTCCTTCGAGGAGATACAATCATACTAATTTCACCAGCATAAGAAAATGACTAAAGGAACACCATCTATGGGAAAGAAGTCTGGTAAAAAGAATTTTATCAGATGTAGAAGGTGCGGAAAGCCCTCTTACCACGTTAGAAAAAAGAAGTGTAGTTCTTGCGGTTTTGGTGATACTTCTAAACTAAGAGTCTTCTCTTGGTTGAAGAAGAAATAACTATGTTAGTAAATCTAAGGACATTAGGTTGGATGGCAAGTATATTTTTTTTAGTAGCTTTATTTGTGCTTTTGTTTTTGTGGGTTTCTAGTTTAAGTTAAATTAAAGGAAAAAAACTAGATAGTATAAAGAATAAGAATAGTAATCCACATATTATCGTGCTTGTTAAAGCAAACTTCATACCGTTTAATTTTTCTTGCTTTATTTTGAAGATTGAATATATTCCTGTGAATAAACCAAAGTAAATTGATAGGCTCGCTAAGTCAAGGAACATTCCAGTTACTTTGCCTAAACTTATTACAGAATCAATTGCTAGAATTATTATTGGTGATAGTGTAATTAAGGTATAGATGAAAGACATCCTCGCCATGTGATATAATTTTTTCTTTTTCATATTAGTGAGATGATTAATGAAAGTACTGCAACTACTAGTGCTGCAATAACAATTCCTTTTCCTCCAATTTTTTGTTCGCTAATTCTTACAAATGCATAGATTGAAATTAGTATTGTAAAATATGCCATTATGGGGACGATAAAAGATATTATAGCAAGAATAAATGCAATTATTGCACAATCTGGGTTCCCCTTTTTCATAGTTAAATTTTATTTTAAAGTTTTAAATAACTTTCTATATTTAGAAAATTATAAAAGTTAAAATTGTTTTTTAATTTTAAGGCCCCATAGTCCAGTGGTTAAGACATCGCCTTGACGTGGCGGGGACGGGAGTTCGATTCTCCCTGGGACCATCAAATCTGTTTTATGCCTTCTTTTGCTTTTGCAACTGTAGATTGAATTCTTTTGGTTCTAGTTGCTTTAAGCTTTCCTCTTAAGATCCACCGATAGAACATCTTTTTGGTTGAGGGAGGAAAGGACTCAAAATTATCTTTTGCAACCTTATCTGTAACTAGTGCTTTTTTTAATTCAATAGGCATTTCTGAATTTTTAGGAATCCCATGGTCGTGAGGGAGTTTTTTTAATCCTTCTTTGTAGAATTTTAAACCAGTAGGAGTCATTTTTCCTCGTTTGATTAGATCTTTGGCATAACTAAGGGTATTTTGACTCCATGTGCTATTTTTATTCCTTTTAGAAAAATTTCTTATATATTGATCTTCATCTAGCCTCTTAATTGTGGTATCAATCCAACCAAAACAAATTGCTTCTTCCATTAATTCCCTATGTGA
>CAYFNS010000018.1:0-6612 GCA_964344545.1 Candidatus Woesearchaeota archaeon | reverse complement strand
TGTGAAGGAGAGGGTTTTTTTGTATGTTTTTTATGTACCCTAACTGCAACTTTAGTTTCTTTATCATGATTTATGGCTAGCCATTTCCTGAATTCTTCCCTATAAAAAACGGTTATTGTTTGCATGATTGTCTATGAATTTAGTAAACATTTAAATCTTGTGGCATTATTAATTTAGCCCAAGGATCATTAGTTAATCTTTTATATTCTTTTTATTCGTTTATTCTATGAAAGGAGTTGTGATATTTGTAGTTTTATTATTTATTTCTATGCCAGTTAGTATGGCCAAGGAAATTTCGATTCCTTCACTTTTTGAAGTAGAACGAAAAGCGGCAGTCCAAGATTCTTCTAAAGGGGTATATTATTATGCTGGAAATAAGTTGATTGCTGTTGATGATGAATATCAATATGAAAGTCGTATGGGTTCAAATATTAATTCTAAATCGTTACCATTTGGCCAACCAATTACAATTAATAATAGGTTCTCATTTACTGGGAAAGAGTTGGATGAAGATTTGTATTACTTCAATGCAAGATATTATGACTCTGAACTAGGGAAGTTTACTTCTGTTGATCCAGTAAAAGATAATCACGCTTATTCTTATGTTTCTAATAATCCTATGAATTTAGTAGATCCTACTGGGATGGATGAGATGGAAGAAAAACCACTTTTACTCCATATGGAAGTAGATCCTAGATTTGATAGTAACGGTTTTTTCCAAAATCAAGAATATATAGATCCAGAAATTTATGATGATTATAGAGTTGTAAAGAGAATAATAAGAAATCCCTACAACTTTTTTGAAACTATAAGGGAAGTTTATGAAGAATTTGGTGAAATTGAATTATTGATTTATGGGTTCCATGGACAGCCAAATGGTTTTCATGTAGTAGATGGATACATGTTTACTGGTTTTGATCGTGAGAGAAGTAGGATTAATTTTGAGGAAGTTCATACAAGTTATAATTGGGTTACTAGTCAATCGATAATGGGGAGAGGGATAAATTCCATGCGATAATATTTCTCTGAAACCGCAACCTGTGTAGGGATGTCTTGCTCTAATGCTGCTCCTTCTGAATGGGCTTACGCTGGCTATGGAAATGTACAACATTCTCTGGCCATGGTGTTGGGTATCCCAGTACAATCTTTATTGACGAGTAAATGGAATCGAATTTCGAGAGATAGAGAAACAGGCAGAGTGGAAATTGGTCACTCAGTAGGATATAGGGCGATTACTTCTCCACCCCCTTCACCTGCAGATATGCCCTATAATCCCTTTATTCCTTCAAGTGTTAACAATAAGAAATACGAAAAGTATAAAGTAGAAGTTGCTAGCTGGGCTGATCCTGTCCAAATCTTTACAAATGCATTGACTCGATTTTAGCTGATTTAAAAAACATATATTTTCGTAAAAACTATATATATTTTAGAAAAGATAATTGTTTAAAAATAAATGGCCACTTGATAAAGATATGGCAAAGAAAAAAGGTGATGCTCCAAAAGTTAAGACGTATGTTGTTACTTCTGCACAAGCAAGTTATTATGAAAATAAAGATGGTGACCATCTTCCATGGGGTGGTGGAAAGAAAGGAAAAGCTGCTCCCCATAAGAAATTGTTACAAGGTCTAGAAACTTATGCAGATGAGAATGATGCTGAATTATTGATTGTACCTGTTGCGGGTAAAAATACAAGAGAAGATATTCTTCATGAAGATTTAGAGGGAAGGGTGGATATTTTTAGTGGGGATCTTCTAAGATTCAATAGAAATTTACAAGCTAGAGATATTGTTGTTCCTCCTCAAAATGTTGATCCAGCTACAGGAAAGGCAACATTAGTTAGTAAATATAATTCGTCTTTAGTTTTTGCACATACTAAGCAAAGAATAGTGCCTGTTGGTGTATTTAATGCTGATTTGCCAAGATATATTTATACAACTGGGGCTGTAACGCTGCCAAACTATAATGTTGCAAACCATAGGGGTGATACTGCTGAAAGGAATCATGTTTTAGGCGGGTTAGTTGTTGAAGTTATTGATGATGTTTTCTATAATGTTAGGAATTTGAGGGCCTTGAAGAATGGAAAATTTGTTGATTTAGGACAAGAATTTAATGGAGATAAAGCTCCTAAAAAAGTTGGAGTAGATACTCTAGTATTGGGAGATCTACACTGGGGAGATCATGACCCAAGGACTGTTGAAGCAAATTATGAGATGATAGAACATTTCAAACCAAAAAGAGTAATGCTACATGACTTCTTTAATGGCCATAGTATTAATCATCATGAAAAAGATAATTTATTGTTGAGATCTAGAGAATTTGCTAGAGGAAGATTAAGCTTAGACGATGAGCTAGAAGCAGATAGAGAAGAATTAGTTAGATTAGCAAAAGCTGTTGGTCCAAGAACTGATGTTTATGTCGTTGCATCTAATCACCATGAATTTTTACCAAGATATATTAATGGATTGGCTTGGGCAAGAGGAGATTTATGGAATTCAGAAGTTGGTGCAGATTTATTATCTAAGGGAATTACATTGGGATTAGATGAAACTGAAATTGATGATGCATCTTATTTAATTGAAGAAGGTATGAAGAGACATGGTCAACTTCCAGGCAATGTTAAATTCCTAAGATTGAATGATAATTTGAGAAGGCATGGCTACCAATTAGCAAGTCATGGACATAAAGGGACTCATGGATCTAGGGGTGGAACTGCAAAGGCTAGAGAAAAGACTGGTGGTGGAAAAAGTATTAGTGGACATAGCCATGCAATGGAGGTATTTGGAGATACTTACATTGTTGGAACTTCTACAAAACTAGATTTACCATATACTGCTGGCGGTGGCTCTGCTTGGATTGGTGGAAATGCAGTTTTATATGATAATGGTACGGTACAAATGCTTCCAATAATTGGGGGCAAATGGAAAGCCCAAAAATAAGCTAATTTTTCTTTTTTTATCTTCGGATTTATAATTTTTTTATCAAAAGGTTTATAAATATAAAAAGGCGATTTTTTAGTAATGCAAAAAAGAGGGCAAGTTACTGTTTTTATAGTGTTAGGAATCGTAGTTTTAGTAGTAGTTGGTTTATTGTTTTCTTTCCGTTCTGAGTTAATTGAACAAGATTTTGAATCGGAGATGAATTCGATTATTGTACCCCAACAATTAATGCCTGTAAAGACATATTTTGATGCTTGTTTAGTGGATGTTGTTGAAGAAGGAATTCTAATTCTTGGTGAGCAGGGCGGATACATTGAAATCCCAGATGATATTGCTCCAAGATTTGATAATAATATACATTCTAATTCTCTAGAACTTGGTGTAGGTTCAGAAGTTGCTTATTGGTTTTATGAAACTGCAAATGGGATTGAGAAAGAACAAATTCCTACAACTGACGAAATGGAAGTGCAGTTAGAGAATTATGTTAATGAAAATTTTGATAGATGTTTTTACTTTGTTGATGATTTTGAAGAAGAAGGATTCCAAATAGTTACTCCTAGCGTTACGCCTACTTCTGATATCAAGATAAATCGAAATAATGTTCAAGTAAAAGTCCTATCTAATGTTTTGGTATCTTTGAAAGGAGTAAGCAAGGATCTAGACAAACATATGGCAGTGGTTGATTCTAAACTTGGAGAATTATATGATTTGGCTACAAAAGTTATGGATGAAGAAAATAAAGAAATGTTCTTAGAAGAAAAAACTATTGATATGATGGTTGCATATGAAGATATCCCTTTCTCCACAACAGAATTTAGTTGTGAAAGGAAGTTGTGGCAAAAAGGAGAAGTAGTTGAAGATATGAAAGGAATTTTCAGTACAAATGTTGCTGCATTAAGATTAAAAGATTTATCCGGGTCTGCATACATTCCTGGAGACACGGGGTATTTTGAAGTTGATGTTGAAAAGCCAGTTTATGTTTCTGATACGTTTATGTATTCTACTTCTTGGCCAATGGAAGTAGATGTTAGTCCAACAAGAGGAGAAATTTTAGTCGGAGATCCATTAACACAACAAACTCCAGAGATAAGTAAATTTTTGAACTTGTTCTTCTGTTTGAATAATTATCATTTTGTTTATGATATTAAGTATCCAGTTTTGATTAGTTTAGTAGATAATGAAGGATTAAATTTCCAATTTGCTACTATGGTTAAAATTGATAATAATCAACCAAGAGCGTATAATGAAGAAGTTTTGAATTTTGAAAGTGCTGATGATTTAACCGAAGATATATGTGATAGGAGAACACAGCCAACAGAAATTGCAGTTTACGATAATGAAAACTTTGCAGATATTTCTGGAGCTAGTGTTTTATACAAATGTTTCTCAAGTACTTGTTATATTGGAGAAACAAATCAGAATGGAATTTTGAATGCTATGTTCCCTCCATGTTTGAATGGGTTAGTAATAGCTCAAAAAGAGGGTTATGAAGTTGGCGGAGAAATGTTTTCCTCAAACGCTGGTGAATCCACTAGTGTTTTATTAGATAAACATAAAGAGTTAGAATTAGATATTAGGGCCGTAAGATTAAGTGATGGATACACTAGTGATGTTGGATTACAACAAGCAATAGTTCAATTTGAAAATTTAGATAATGGCTATATGACTATGGCTACCCATGAAGACAATACAGTTCAATTAACAAATGGGGATTATATTATTACAACATATTTAATGACTGAAGCAGGTGAAGAAATAGAATTAGGATCAGATAGTACTTTACAATGTGTAACAATTCCTAAATCAGGAGTTTTAGGATTATTCCTTACAGAAGAAAAATGCTTTGAATCAGAATTTGATGGGGGAGTATTAGAAGATGTAATTTCTGGAGGAGCAATATTTGATTGGAGTGTTGAAGGAATAAGTGCTGCAAGCAAATTAACAATTTATATCCCATATGAGAAAGTACCAAGAACTCAAAATGAAATGTTGGAGGTGTTCAACAATATTAACACAAACAAAGATAGTGTTAATTTCATGTACCCACAGATAGAATGAATAAAGTAATCTTTGCAATATTTTGTATCTTTTTAATAGTTAGTACTCCAGTAAGTGCATTTTATTATGGTGATCAAGATGATACTCAAAATTTAGGAGAAGCATTAATTATTGATGTAGATCATGTTGAACCAACTCCGATAAGATCTGATTATTTCCAAAATAGAGAGTTTAATGCTTATGTTTTCTTGAATGGTAAAACTTTGGGTACAATGTTGTTTGGTGAAAATTCTCCTGATACTGCTCCGTTCTTTGGGGATATGAAGATAAGAAACATACAATTAACACCAAATAAAGAAGCAAGCAGGTATATAGCTGGATTAAGCCCTATAGTTAGGCCGAAAGGAGAGGAATTAACAATTAGTTCTAATGGTAATATTGATTTAGGATACACAAGGGTTAGATTTAAGAGAATGTCTGTTGAAGAAGAGGTGCCTGATTCTGTAGATATTGATGTTAAAGCAAGAATTTATTTTGATGTTAATACCGGGTTTGGAAGTTTTGGAACTCAAAGTTTGAATTTAAACGTTTACCCCAATGAAGATGTTTGGAAAGAGACTGCTTTAGAAGAAAGTAAGATCTGGGGAGGAAGAGGTTATTTGAGAGTTGCAGAAATAAATGGAAACACAGCAAGAGTTCAATTATATGATGGGGGACTAAAAAAAGTATTTTTGAGTGGGAGTGAAACTCTAGTTGCTGGTGATGAAGCGAAACAATTCCATTTACCTGGAGCTCCAAGTTTATTAGAAAATTTCTTGACAATTAAATTGGATAGGATAAGCAGAGATCCAAATAGTGCTAAATTGTTAGTTGAGGATTTTGATACAAAAGCAATATCTACTGTAAACGTTGTACAAGGTATGAAACCGTTTATGGGGAGTAGTTGGGAAATAAAAGAAATCCATAGTGATAGAATTGTATTTGTAAATGAAGAGAGGGATCAAAAAATATTGAACCTTGTTAAGAAGAGTGGAACTACAACTGCAGATCCTTGTGAAAGCTTTAGTCCATTAGATCCTGATGAACTTGATGGAGCAAGTAGTAAAAATTTATACTGCCAAGCTATTGTTGAATATAACAAAGCATTAGATTTTGATCCTGCAGATAAAGATTTATCTTATCAAAGTTATATTGGAATTGCAAAGTCTTACGATGCTTTATTTGCAACTGTAAGAGCGATGGAATATTATCAACTTGCAAGAAATGTAAATGAAGCTAAGTTTAACCAAGAATACGGAAACTTATTACAGGGTGTTGAAAGAAGAGTACAGCAAGAGTTAAGTTATTTTGTATTAGATGAGAATGTTGTTAGCTTATTAGAAATTAATATTGGTAAGGATAAAGATTCATTCACTTATTTTGATGGAGAATTTAGAGATGCTCCAATAACTAAGTATTTGGGAGATACTTTGCTTGCTGGAGCAGTTGATGAAGATGATAATAAATACAATTGGATTATTACAGGTATTAATGCTAATGGAATTACAATTGAACAAGAGTATATTGGTACTGGAACCAGGGGATTAACAAGAGAAACTAGAACTTTGGAAGTTAATAGAGATTCAGTCCTTCCATATAAAACTGGAACCAAAGTAATTTACATTGATAATGTAAAAAT
>CAYFNS010000017.1:15462-15787 GCA_964344545.1 Candidatus Woesearchaeota archaeon | reverse complement strand
TAAATCCTGCCATTCCCGAGGACATCTATTGAAACAAGACATATCTCCTGCTAACCCCCCATGAACAACGTAAGAAGGTTTGCCAAATAATTCCATCTCTACCCCATGCGTTGAATATTCTCCATCTTCATTTTCTAATAAGCCTTGCATAAATTTCTTGGCTCTTGGATAATTTTCATTTAATTCATGATGAAGCATTTCAACGCCCCATCCATTGGACATTAAAGTTCCTGAATGAATTGGAACATTATAAAAAATTGCATGATCATGATTCCCTGGAACAATTTTAACTTCTTTTCCTTCTCCAACCAATCTATTCTGCAAA
>CAYFNS010000017.1:14460-15445 GCA_964344545.1 Candidatus Woesearchaeota archaeon | reverse complement strand
GATGATCAAAATCTGCCAAGCATATCAAAGAATCAACTTCAGAAAAAACATCTTCTAATTCCGTTAAAGGACGTCCATGTATATCAGTAATCACCGCTCTTTTCATAAAAAGGATAATACTAAATTATATAAAAAGATTATTATTTTAATTTCCTCATAATTGACAAATGATTCATATCATAAGCATCTTCAAAAATCCTTAAAGCATGATTCACAAAAGTTGAAGTATTGGAATCAATATTCAAAACTTTCATAGATTCATTTCTTATTTTATCCCTCATTTTCATAAACTCAATAATTTTCTTTTGGTTATAATGCTTCACGAGATAAACTAACAATTTCTTTAACTTTTTTATTTTTAATAACTTTAGAATTAATATCTGTTCTCCATAATCTCAAAACTTCATCACCAATTTTTTCTAATGAGTAAGAATAAGTAAACATAATCTTCCCCTCAGAGCTATCTGCGTAAGACTTTTTCATTATTGCTCTTTGTAGGAATATTATAAATTTGTTAATTTCTCTATCTCTATTTCTTACAGATTCATAATTTTTTACATGCCTTTCAAATATATCTTCAATAGCAGAGTCATAAAATCCCAAAATCATTTGGAAAGATCTCTTGAATATCTCATCTAGGTTTTCAGAAGAACGTCCTCCAATATCTTTAACAACTAATTGCCTCTCTTTTTGATCAACAATAGCATAACCCATACTAACATCTAAGTTAGGATAGTCTGCCCTTTTTATTTCTAATTTAATTTTATCAACACCGACGGCATAAGCTGCATTTATCAAATAATATTTTGTATTCTTAGGCATTTCAGAAATATCTAATTTTATTGAACTTCCTCTAATTTTCTTCCCAGTAGTCAAAACTAAATCATTTTCTCTTACTTCGAAATTAACTTCCTCTCCTGGTTTAAGATTATTTTCTCTAATCCACTCAATAGGGAGCGTTACAGTAATTGCTTGGCCTGCTTGC
>CAYFNS010000017.1:13400-14450 GCA_964344545.1 Candidatus Woesearchaeota archaeon | reverse complement strand
AAAAGCATCCATAATGAAATTTTCTTTTTAATAAAAATTTATCTATATAAAATTTGCATTATTATATCATTTATATCAATTATATTATTTATATAAGAAATATATAAACCTTTTCCTTCACCATCTATATTGAAGATGACAACTGTACATGAAATAAGGGGATGGCTTACTCGAGATCTAGAATCTTATCTCGGAGGAGACACGAAAAAAGAAGACATAACTCACATGATTGTAGTATGTGACACTTTTGACTATAGTGATTATCCCGTTTACGTAACTAGGAATGAAGATGTAAGAAAAGTTTACAACGAACACAATGGGAAAAATATGCAGAGAGTAATGGAAGTTTATTCCTATGGCAGAGACTTAGAAGAACAACTAAACGAAAGGAGGGCATTCCATTTCGATTAAAAATGCAACATATAGACCTACACCTACACACAACTTACTCAGATGGAAGCTGCGATCCAAAGCAAGTAGTAAAGGACGCAGCATTGCTAGGTCTAAATACAATTGCAATAACTGATCACGATCACACTGCAGGATACGAAGAAGCACTAGAAGAATCTAAAAAATGGGGAATAAATCTAATAACGGGTGTTGAGATAACAACACATGATTATCACATCTTAGGGTATAATTTTGATGTAAAAAACGAAGAATTCCAAAGAACACTAGAATACTCAAGGAAATGTCAAGAAAATATTGTAAAACAAAGGGCAGAAATTCTAAACAAACAAGGAATCCCAATAACCTTTGAAAAAATGAAATATTTCTTCCCAAAATCAAGATTGGGGAAATTAAATCTTGTCATGTCAATGGTTTTAGACCCCGAATGTAAAGAAAAAACTAAAACAACTTATATAGAAGAAATATTCGATATTTACCTTAGAAACAATCCTGAAATGGATAAAATAGACAAAACTAAACAACTTTCTGCTAAACAAGCCATCGAAGCAATACACAATGCAGGCGGAATAGCAATTTTAGCACATCCATTCAAAGATGTAAAAAATCCAAAAGAAGAATTAAGAATACTTCAGGAATTAG
>CAYFNS010000017.1:7646-13390 GCA_964344545.1 Candidatus Woesearchaeota archaeon | reverse complement strand
TCTCGGATGACATTCTACAAAAAGTATGCAGAAGAAAACAATCTAATAATCACTTATGGTTCAGATTTCCACGGTGCAAGATATTTGAAAAGGCCTTTACTAGCAAGAAAAGAAAACTTAATCAAACCATTTTGGTAATACAATAATCTTATAAGTTCTTCAAGATTCCTAAAAATATGGAAAATATTCACCCAACTTCCCAACATATTGCACTCTATTTAATGCAGCATGGAGAGAAAAAAGACTCAATAGGGAACAAAGGAAGATATTTAGAGCTTAATCTAGATGAGAGAAGAAACATTTGCCCAGTTAATCATGGATTTTATATTCCTAATCAAAAGTTAACAGTCTCATATCGCTCTAGTTTACATTTGAATCCCTTAAATCCTTCAGGGTCTTGGCTAGAAATAGAATTAGATGACGCTGAAAACGAAGGGAGAAGAATATTTCATACTAAAGAATCTGATTTAAGAGGAATACCATCTGGTTTTACATTATTCGGTGAAGTAGATGAAGAAAAAGGATTTAATACTCCAATAGACATAATTGATCCTTTAGTAGCAAGTGAAGAGTTAACCACATTACTTTTACCTTGGAAACATCAAAAATATCATAAATTTCTAGAATCAGTTTTCCAACAACTAATACAAAGATAATATCAATAACCTTATATAGTGAATATTCTACCTTATTCTTATGAAATCTTCTAATTTTCAAGGATTTCGAACTTATTCTTATTAATAGTGTTAACTCTAACATAAATTTCCTTCTGACTAGCCGGTCTGTAAAACCATTAAGGCTTCTGAAATGAAAAGTTAGATTCCTCACAAGACGCATATAACGAAATTCACGGAGGAAAACAAAATGTACTGGCATCCACCACCTCGTTCCCCTTTATCCCTCTACAACAACGAAGAGATAGATGCGGAAAGAAGAGAATTAAAATGTTCAAGGGAATATTTGCTTGAAATAAGAAATGAGCTAGCAAAGATAACCCATAGAATAGATGATGAAAAATCTCTTGAAGCGTTAGAAAAAATTATTGAAAGCATCCCCATTTAGGGGACCTTCTTAATACAAGGATAAAAATTCATCTGAAATTCTATTATTTATTTCTCCTTTAAGATTCTCAGATATCAATTTAACGTCTTTCTTGGTACTCAATAACCAAGCTAACTTCATAAATGCTGTTTCAGCAGTCATATCAGATCCTGAAAGGACATTTTCTTGTAATTTTCTACCAGTCGAATAAACATTCATATTTACTCTTCCAAACACAGTTTGAGTACACATAATTTTAGGAATCTTCAATTTCTTTAAAGAATTTAGTAATTTAGTATCAGAATTGATAGGCATATGCCCCAATCCAGTCCCTTCAATAATTAATCCTTGATATTTAGAGTAACAATCTACCTCTGCACTAGTCATTCCCGGATGCACTCTTAAAATCCCAATTTTTAATTTTTCATCTAGTAAATCAACTTTTAACTTCTTATCAAATCTTTTAGCAAAACTATTATCCATTACCTTAATTTTTCCTTTCAAATCTACCAAAGCAAAAGGTTTAGCGTTCACAGCTTGGAAAGCATCCCTTCTAGAACTATGAAATTTCCTAGACTTCAATCCTGGGAGAATCCAACAGGCTTTATCATCCATAGAAGAATGCATACATAACCCTACTCCAGAAAAATCGGATTTAGCAATAAATTGGGCTGCACAAATCATATTCATCCCTGCATCCGAACTTCCCCTGTCAGAACTACGCTGAGATCCTACGAAAATAACTGGAAACCCCAAATCATCCAACATAAATGATAATGCAGCAGAAGTATAATGCATTGTATCAGTTCCGTGAGTAATAATCACCCCATCAACTCCTTTAGCTTTTTTAATCTCTCGAGCTATATTATTATAATCTTTAAATCCCATATCCTCTGAAAATATATTAGAAACTTGTTTTGTCTCAATATTTGCTATTTTTTTCAATTCTGGGATTAATTCTAACAGTTCTTCAGGGCTAAACTTTGCAATAACTCCCCCTGTTTTGTATGAAACTTTAGAAGCAATAGTTCCTCCAGTATGCAAAATAAGTATTTTTGGTAATTTACTTCCTTGTTTAACTTTAGTAACTTTAGAAGCCTTTTTCGCTCCAGACTTGATAATTTTCTTAGATTTAATCTTTTTCTTATCAATTCCCATATTATATCCAGAATCCAACTTTAGAACTAGTTTCCCAGAAACAGAATCGGGCATCAAAACTCCCTTAAAAGAATCAGAAGAAGTTTTAATTTCAACATAATCTCCACTTTTCATAACAAACTAATATCTTATTTGTTTAAATAGTTTATTATTTAGCTTTCTGATTTGGATCAATTCTTAAATTTTCTTCAAAGGATCGATCATCAAAATTTCTAGTAAATGGATCTCCATCATTATCAAATGTAACTTCATACATTATTTTTCCTAGGCCAGAAGGAGAGCTATTAAACGTTTTTGTAACCTGCCCCCTATACTTCCATCCATCATTATCCCATATAACATATAGTCCTTCTCTCATAAAATTGGGAAAAATAGGCTTCTTTTAAACATTTCTATTTACCTTTTACCGCGAAGTATCTACTCAAAAATATACTTTTTATTCCAAAAACATTTATAAACAACTAGAATTAAAATACTCTTAGGTCTTAACGTTTTCAACGGTTTTTGGCGATTCCGTGTGAAATACAAACTTAATTATGTACTGATTTACTCAGGTCTTAGTTTTAACTATCTTAAAAAAGCGTTTTAATTTGGCGATTAAACAACTTTTTTCTTAGAAAGAAATTACATTCACACCTATATAAAATTTGTTGTGATAAAATATACAAAAAAAGGGGGAAACAAAGAAAAAATGGAGTTTATCATTCAAGATGCACTAAAAAGTGCAGACACAAATACAGACGCAGACGATTTCCAAGTAGGGAAAGCAAATATGAAAGTTATTGGTGCAGGTGGAGCAGGCGGGAACATCGCATCATGGTTGTACAAAAAAGGTGTTAACGGTGCAGAAGTTATAATTGCTAACACTGACAAAGCACACTTAGATATTTGCCATGGAGATCGAAAAATACTTCTTGGGAGAGAATTAACACGTGGTTTAGGTGCTGGCGGAATGCCTAACAAAGGTAGAGATGCAGCAAAAGAAAATAATCATGAATTAAGGGAAATTCTAAGAGACACAGATATGGTATTCATCACCGCAGGAATGGGTGGTGGAACAGGTACAGGTGCAGCACCAGTTATTGCCCAAATGGCAAAAGAATCTGGTGCAATTGTAATTGCGAACGTTACAATGCCCTTCAACATTGAAAAAGCAAGATGTGACAAGGCAGAATTCGGTTTACAAGAATTAAGAGACATTTGTGATACAGTAATAGTTATGGATAACAACAGATTATCCAGAATCGCTGGCCAATTACCATTACAACAAGCATTTGCAGTTGCAAATGAACTACTTTCTACAATGATTAAGGGAATAGTAGAAACAATTGCAGTTCCAAGTCTAGTAAACTTAGATTATGCAGATGTTAAGACAATAATGACTGGCGGAGGAGTTTCCGTAGTAGGTATTGGTGAATCAACAAGCGAAAATAGAGTGGAAGAAGCCGTAACAAGAGCACTTTCTAATCCATTGTTGGATGTGAGCTATGAAGGTGCAACCGGCGCATTGATCAATATTTCTGGTGGTACAGACTTATTACTGGATGATATTGAGAAAATCGGTAACAAAGTAACAGAATCTCTAGATGATGACGCATTAGTTATCTGGGGAGCAAGCGTAAATCCAGAAATGGATGGAAAGCTAAGGGTTATGACAATTGTTACCGGGGTAAAATCCCCATACATTCTTGGCAAAATAGATAGAGCCCAGCAAAGTGCTGAACACGCTCAACATATGAGTCATGAATTAGGAATTGACATGCTCAAGTAGTGGGTTATACTCCATTCATTTTTTAACCCCCCACAAAGTTAATCCACTACTTTAGGACTTTTTGTGGAGAGAGTGGAGGCCATGCCTCTGCTTTCTTAAATTTTTTTTAAATCAAAACCCTTTTAATTCTAATATTTGTCTCAAAATTATGGATAATTTACAAAATTTCCCATTCGTTTTACCCTTTGGGATAAGGATAAACTACGTGGTACATGGAGAAATATATGCTTTATCTAGAAGGCATATTGCTAAAGTTTATAGAGATCCTGCAAAATTAGAGAGGGAAAGGGAAGTTTCGGGCATATTATACTCTGAAGGGATTTCAGTTCCAAAGCCTGAAGGAGTATTCCGAGTAAGAATTAATCCATTCAGGACAACTGAAGCATTTGTTATGGAATATGTCCATGGAATAATTGGCGAGAAAATAGCAGATAAAAGAAGATATAAATCAATAAGGCCTAGGGTTGAACAACTAATGAGGTCTGAGGTGGAAAAATGTGAAGATCTAGGGTTTATCTGCCAAGATGCAGATAGATTAGACAATTCAATCTACAAACCTAAGGAAGATAGCATAGTATTAGTCGATTTCTGTAACTGGGAGATGCCAAACTAAATAATATAAAACAAACAACCTAAATCTTTATATAGCTCTCTTTCAAAAATCTACTTGTTTTGGGAAAAAACCCAAGATGTTGTGGTTCCAACTATTAAGTGAACACAATATGTTGTGATAAAAATGAGGTGTCCATTCTGTTATAACGAGGATTTGAAGGTAATTGATAAGAGAAATCACTCTGAGGAATCGATAAGAAGAAGGCGTGAATGTTTGAAATGTGAAAAAAGATTCACAACTCATGAAAGAGTAGAAAACATAGATCTAAGAGTTGTTAAAAAATCTGGCGATAGGGTCCCATTTGATAGAAAAAAAATTCTACAAGGGATGTTTAAAGCATGTGAAAAACGTCCTGTTCCAATGGAGAAAATAGATATTGCTTTAAGGGAAATTGAAACAGAATTAAGAAGCAATGACACACAAGAAATACACTCTCAAGTAATAGGAGAGCTAGTTATGAGGAAATTAAGAAGACTTGATAAGATAGCATACATAAGATTTGCATCTGTATACAAAGATTTTGCAGATCTTGAATCTTTTGAAGAAGCAGTAAAGAATTTAAAAAACGGGGGTTAAAATGTCAAAAAGAGGTTTATCATTTTCTAGAGCCTATACTGTCGAAGGAACAGATCCTTTGGATAGCGTAGACTACAAAACAGTAGACGTAAGTATAAAGAACAAAGAAGGAATTCCTAAATTTGAACAAGAAGGGGTGGAAGTTCCTTATTCATGGCAAATGGCTGCAACTGAAACTGCAGCAGAGAAATATTTTAGACATGCAGGCGTAACTGAAGATAATGGGGGAGAATATAGTGCTAAACAACTTGTAGGTAGAGTTTCTAGAGCAATAACAAGATACGGTACAGATGGTGGATATTTTGCTTCCGAACAAGATGCTGAAACATTTAGAGATGAATTATCTGATATTCTAATCAATCAAAGAGCCGCATTTAATTCTCCAGTATGGTTTAACGTAGGATTAGATGAATATGGTATAAAAGGAACAGGTGGAAGAGGATTTTTCTATGATACTGAGACAGGGGAAGTCAAACCAACATTTGATTCTTATACACATCCGCAAGGATCTGCTTGTTTTATCCAATCTATAGATGATACTCTTTTCGCTGAAAAAGAAGGTCAAAATGGAATCTATGATCTTTT
>CAYFNS010000017.1:7263-7636 GCA_964344545.1 Candidatus Woesearchaeota archaeon | reverse complement strand
TCAGAAACAAGATTATTTGAGCTTGGTTCTGGAACTGGGACTAACTTTAGCAAGATTCGAGGAGAGGGAGAGCCTCTTTCAAGCGGAGGAGAAAGCAGTGGATTAATGTCTTTCTTACAAACTTTTGATAGAAATGCTAGAACCATAAAATCTGGCGGCAAAACTAGGAGGGCCGCTAAAATGGTTGTTCTTGATGTAGATCATCCAGAAGTTATGCCTTTCATAAACTGGAAAGCAAGAGAAGAAGAAAAAGCAAGAATATTACTAGATGCAG
The DNA here is from genome assembly GCA_964344545.1 of Candidatus Woesearchaeota archaeon. GTDB lineage: Archaea > Nanobdellota > Nanobdellia > SCGC-AAA011-G17 > PNOQ01 > JABJPM01. Next base: position 7,362 of record CAYFNS010000017.1, on the reverse strand, counting down.
GGTATGGAGATTATGGAGATTTGGAAAGTGAAGCATACGATACAGTATCTGGTCAAAACTCAAACAATTCTATAAGGGTTACTGATGAATTTATGCAAG
>CAYFNS010000017.1:1133-7253 GCA_964344545.1 Candidatus Woesearchaeota archaeon | reverse complement strand
AATCAATGATGAAGACTGGCAAACAATAGAGTGAACAACAGGCAAAGTTAGAGATACATACAAAGCAAGAGAAATTTGGGATGCAATCTCTAAAGCAGCACACCAATGTGCGGATCCCGGATTGCAATTTGATACAACAATAAATGAATGGCATACTTGCAAGGAAACAGATACTATCAACTCATCGAACCCTTGTTCAGAATATATGTTCTTAGATGATAGTGCGTGTAATCTAGCCTCTCTTAATCTAATGAAATATAGACAAGATGATGGATCATTAGATATAGCTAAATTCAAACATGATATTGATGTAGTTTTAACTGCACAAGAGATTTTAGTTGGACAATCATCATATCCAACTGAATCAATCGCAAAGAATAGCCATAAATTTAGACCATTAGGAATGGGTTATGCAAATCTAGGCGCATTATTACTAGCAAACGGATTGCCTTATGATAGCGATGAAGGAAGAGCATTAGCTGCAGGAATTACAAGCTTAATGACTGGCAGGGCATACCGCCATTCTGCTAAAATGGCCAAAGAAATGGGGGCTTTTGAAGGATTTGAAGAAAATGAAGAGCCTTTCAGAGAAGTAATAGCAAAACATGCAGAAGCTACAGATAAAATAGATCGCGAAGTAGATGTAGTAGGTTTGGAAGCTGTTCTTGATGCTGCAGAAGAAGAATGGACAGGCGCAAAGGAAGAAAGCGCAGATGGATTCAGAAATGCCCAAGTTTCTGTTCTAGCACCAACTGGAACAATTGGATTCTTAATGGATTGTGATACAACGGGAATAGAACCTGATTACGCAATATATAAACACAAAAAGATGATTGGAGGGGGATTTAGAGAAATAGTAAATCAACAAGTACGCACTGCCCTAAAAACATTAGGTTATGATGCAGAACAAGTTGAAGATATACAATCTTTTGTTTCTAAAAATCAGGGAAATGTAGTTGGTGCTCCCCACTTAAGAGAAGAACACTACGCTGTATTTGACACTGCAGACAAACCCGAAGGAGGAGACAGAGCAATAGATCCATTAGGTCACGTAAAGATGATGGCAGCAGTTCAACCTTTCTTATCTGGCGCAATATCTAAAACGGTTAACCTTCCAAATGATGCAACAGTGGAAGATATAGCAGATACTTACATGCAAGCTTGGAAACTTGGACTAAAATCAATTGCGCTTTATAGAGATGGTTCAAAAGTAGCACAACCTCTAAATAAATTTGGTGCAGAAGATGGGGAGTTAGAAGAAAGATTAAACTGGGGTGAACGAAGGATGATGCCTTTAGAAAGAGAAGGTACTGGCGTTAAAACAAAAATCGCTGGCAATGGAATTTTCATTCAAACTGGAGAATACGATGATGGCACGTTAGGAGAGCTATCAATATCAATGAATAAAAGTGGATCTGCTATAAACACTCTTCTAGATGGATTATCAATAGCAATCTCAAAAGGATTACAATATGGTGTTCCTCTTTCAGAATATGTAGATACATTTAGACATGTCAAATCTGAGAGTGGAGGAATGACTACTCACCCTCACATTCCAATTGCTTCATCTCCAATGGATTTTGTTATGAGATGGCTTGCAATGCACTATGATGCAGATTTAAGTGAAGGCAACGTAAAAAATGATCCAGATCCAAATTCGCTAAGGGTAAACGTGTTAAAAGCGAGAAAGGAAATGGAAAGACAAGCAGCAAGCGGAGAAGTAGCAGACCCTAGTGAAATTAAAACTCAAGAAGATGAACCTCAATCAACAGGAATATCCACTGGTACAGGTGAATTCTGTTCAGATTGCGGAGAAGAAATGATAAAAAATGGAACTTGTTTCAAATGCATAAACTGTCACGGGACAAGTGGTTGTAGTTAAGAGGTGAAAAATGAAAATTAAATTCCAAAAAATACACGAAGACGCGATAATACCAAAATTTGCAAAGGAAGGAGATGCAGGCTTAGATATAAATGCAATAGACAGATATGCAATTGCCCCCGGAGAACATCTTTTAGTCAAAACTGGATTGAAGATGGAAATACCTTTAGGTTTTGAAGCGCAAGTAAGGCCAAGATCAGGATTAGCGTTAAAAAGCAAAATCACAGTATTAAATTCTCCAGGTACAATAGACTCTGGATATCGTGGCGAAGTGGGAGTAATAATGATGAACCACGGAGAAGAAACATTTCATGTAAGCAAAGGAGATAGGATTGCACAGCTAGTTATCGCAAAACATGAAACCCCTGAAATTCATGAAGTAGAAGAATTAGAAGAATCCAAACGAGGAGAAGGAGGATTCGGTTCAACTGGATTATGATTCAGTTTTTCCCCATTTCTCAAAATAAACAACATTTCTTGTTTCTGTTTTTCTTTCACCTTTTTCTCTTTTATCAGCATATCCCAAAGTAACAATTGCATCAATCTTTACATCATCAGGCATATCCAAAATTTTCCTTATTCTATCTGCATTAAAAGTTCTTACCCAAGCACTATCTACTCCTGCAGAATTAGCCAATAATAATATGTTTTGAATTCCAGCAGCACAACTTTGAGTTGAATAATGATCTGCTTTTCCTTTGAACATTCTTTCCATCTCAGATTGATCGTTACATATCACTAATAAAACTGGGGCTCCAGCAATCCATAATTGATCAGCAGAAACTTTAGCAATCTCTTCTTTTATTTTCTTATCCTTCACAACAACAACTCTCCAATTTGCAATATCTCCTGCACTAGGAGTATGTCTTATTGCATCAAGAATATCAGTTAATTTTACCCAATCTACTTCTTTATCTAAATATTTTTTTGTAGATTTTAAAGTTTGTATTGCTCTATGTATTTCCATAAGATAAATAGTGTGTATTCCCTTTTAAGCTTTTCTTTGAATCTTGATCAATAAGTTTAAATAATCGTAAATAAATCTACTATTATGAATAACTTCAAATCAAAAAATATTTTTCTCGCTTTAGTGACTGTAATGATCTTAATCAAGTTATTCGACCTAATTTTTAATCCCAATAAGGTATTTCCTGGAAGAGTCGCAGTATTTTCTTGGGTAGAGATATTAGTTGTACTAATTCTAGGAATTATTGGTTTATTATTGTATAAAAAAATAAAATTACCCAAATTTGATAATAAAAAAATCAGACAATCTAAGACCCTCCTTTACTCAATCGGGTTTGGATTGGTATTCAGTACTATCTTGGTTATAATCGATTTCTTCGCCAAGATAGGAGATATAAGTGTAGGGTTGCCCCTTGCTCCACTATTTTATATATGGGGTGCAATAAGTTCTGAAGTAATATTCAGATTATTCGGAATTTCATTATTTATTTGGTTATTTGGTAATATTATTTTAAAGAAAAAATATAAAGAAAAAGTATACTGGATTGGAGCCATAGTCTTGTCTTTATTAGCCACTACTACAATGCTTTCAGCTTTTTCAAATCCTTCAATTATAATAAATAAACCCAGTACATTTTTATTAACATTATTTGGGTTAGTTACTTTCTTAACAGAAATGTTCGCATTTAAACTTTTGAAGAAATATGGATTCCTATCAAACTTAATATTCAGGTTATCCTTTTACTTAGTTTGGCATATCATCTGGCCATTAGCATTTTATTAGTTTCATTAATTTTATAAATAGATAATTTCAAAAACGAACCATGGATCCAATTTATGTAATTCTAATTATTAGTGTATTGGGACCAGTTATAGGGTCATTAATTGGGATTATAAAAAAACCATCCAACAAATTTATGTTCAATATGCTTGCATTTGCAGCAGGAGTAATGCTTGCAATTTCTTTTATTGATTTAATTCCGGAAGCCATAAATCTTTCTTCAATATGGATTGCTTCAATAGGGATACTTATTGGTGCGGGGATAATGTATGCACTAGACAAATTAATCCCCCACATCCATCCAGAACTATGCAAACAAGAACAAGGAAAAAATCTTGAAAGGACATCAATATACTTAATTCTTGGAATTCTGCTGCACAACTTCCCAGAAGGGATGGCTATTGGAGCAGGAGCAGTTTCTGGATTAAAGGTCTCATTATCAATTGCTTTAGCTATTGCAATACATAACATTCCAGAAGGAATTGCTACAAGTGCACCTTACTATTACATAACAAGAAAGAAGCTAAAATCGTTCCTTATCTCTTCATCAACTGCAATTCCAATAGTAATAGGATTTTTCTTTGCAAACTTCTTATTCCAAAATATTTCATCAACCATAGTAGGGCTAATAATCGCAGCAACAGCTGGATTAATGATCTATATCTCGGGAGATGAACTAATCCCAACTTCATGTAGCAAAGGATCTGGAGAATGGGATCATTCAACAATATTCTCCTTAATAATTGGAGTAATATTTGTAATCTTATTAGGTGCAATATAAAACACCAAAACCTTTATATCTAATCTTAATTAAAGCAAATTATGGATTATTCTAAATTAGTTGAGTCTTATGAAAAGCTAGAAAAAACAACAAAAAGGCTAGAAAAAACTAAAATTATTTCTGATCTTCTAAAGGATACTCCAGAAGATTTACTTGATGAAATTATTTATTTATTACAAGGAAAGGTTTTTCCAAAATGGGATGATAGAAAAACAGGAATGTCTTCAAGGTTAGTACTAAAGGCAATTAATTCCTCAACCGGAGAACCAGTTTCAAAAATAGAAAAAGAGTGGGCAAAGGAAGGAGATTTAGGAATTGTTGTAGAAAAACTAATTGGTAAATCTAAACAAACTTCACTATTCCAAACAAAACTAACTGTACAAAAAGTATTTGATAATATAAGAAAACTTTCTGAACTTGAAGGGGCAGGAACAGTTTCTAAAAAAATACAATATGTAACTGAATTATTTACTTCTGCAAAAACCAACGAAGCTAAATTTATAGCAAGAACAATTATAGAAGATTTAAGAGTTGGAGTAAAAGAAGGAGTAATTAGGGATGCAATTGCACAAGCTTTCTTGCCCGATGAAATTGAACTAAAAGATTTCATAAAAGAAATAGAAAATGCATACAACCTAACAAATGATTACGCAGAAGTTGCCAAAGCTGCTAAGAATAAAAAACTCAAAAATCTAAAAATGAAAATTAGCAAGCCTGTTAACCCAATGCTTGCAATTAGAACCGAATCCCCTGAAGAAGCATTTGATGCTGTAGGAATGCCTGCACTAGTTGAAGATAAGTTGGATGGTTTCAGATTACAAATTCATAAAGAAGGAGAAGAAGTTAATTTATTTACACGTAGATTAGAAAACGTTACCTCCCAATTCAAAGAAATAATCCCAATAATAATCAAAAATATAAAACTAAAGAACTGTATCTTAGACGCAGAATTAGTTGGTTACGATCCTAAAACAAAAAGACATTTACCCTTCCAAAATATTTCTCAAAGAATAAAAAGAAAATATGATATTGAAAAAACTGCAAAAGAACTTCCTGTTGAAATACAAATTTTTGATATTCTAAATAATGAAGGAGAGCCATTACTAAACAAAACACAAGAAGAAAGAAGAAAAATAATAGAAAAAATTGTGAAAGAAGAAAAAACAAAAATAGTTCTTACAAGGAAATTAGTTACTGAATCTAAAAAAGAAATGGAAAAGTTCTACAAAGAGTCTCTAAAACAAGGCAACGAAGGAATCATGATAAAAAATCTTGAAGCAAAATACATTCCCGGAAGAAGGGTTGGTGGATGGGTAAAATTAAAACCAATAAAAGAAACATTAGATCTTGTAATAACTGAAGCAGATTGGGGAGAAGGAAAAAGAGCAAACTGGTTAGCCTCATTTACGCTAGCATGCAGGGATAAAAATCAATTATTAACAATTGGAAAAGTAGGAACTGGAATTTCAGAAAAAGAGGGAGAAATAACATTCGAAGATTTAACTAAAGAATTAAAGCCACTAATTAAAGAACAAAAAGGCAAACATGTAATCTTAAAACCACAATTAATTTTAGAAATTGGTTATGAAGAAATTCAAAAATCCCCAACATACAAATCTGGCTTTGCGCTTAGATTTCCCAAAGTTGTGAATATCAGGAAGGATTTAGGATTCTCCGATATTGATGATTTGTCGAGGGTAAAAAAGATTT
>CAYFNS010000017.1:337-1029 GCA_964344545.1 Candidatus Woesearchaeota archaeon | reverse complement strand
AGAATTTGGACTGCTCTTTTATCGAGAGGAAAGTCAACAGCAGGAGAACTTTCTGAGATTGGAGAAGTACCAAGATCAAGAGCTTACGATGTTCTAGAATCTCTAGAGAAAAAAGGTTTTGTTGTAATGAAGGTTGGAAAACCAATACAATATCTTGCAGTAGAACCAAAGGAAGTAGTAGAGAGATTAAAGAAATCTGTTAAAGAAGAAGCAGATAAAAACTTACAAAAACTTAAAGACATGAATAGTAATGATGTTCTAACAGAACTTAACACTTTATACAGCCAAGGTGTAGAATTTGTTGAACCAGCAGATTTGTCTGGGGCAATAAGAGGAAGACATAACATCTATGCTCACTTAGAAACAATGGTTAAGAGAGCAGAGAAATCTGTTACAATTATGTCTACATCTAAAGGAGTTCTAAGAAAAGTTGAAGCATTACAACCAACTTTAACTAAACTTTCAAAGAAAGGTGTTAAAGTGAAGATAGCAGCTCCAACTGAAGGAACTGGCAGTGACCAAATAAAAGATGTCAAAAAATTCGCAACTATGAAAGGTATCGATGATCCCAACGCAAGATTCTGTATTGTCGACGGTAAAGAGATAATGTTCATGGTTATGGATGACAAAGATGTCCACCCAACTTATGATTTAGGTATTTGGGTAAACGCACCATACTTTGCAGGTGCATT
>CAYFNS010000017.1:0-327 GCA_964344545.1 Candidatus Woesearchaeota archaeon | reverse complement strand
TGGAAAACTTATTTGGTTTAGTTTGGGATAAGTGTTAGTCCCTTTTCTTATTCTTTTTATATATAACTTGAACATACAAAATCTTTATAAAATAGAGAATTATTTTATGGTTAACTCATGGAGGTAGATTTTAATGGAAGAACAAATTATGAACAACGAAGATATGATAAAAGAAGATACTAATGAAGAAACTTCAGAAGAAGATAAAACAGAAGAACAACCTGAAGAGGAAACTTCTGAAGAATCATCCGAAGATGCTGGAGAAGAAATGACTATGGATGAAGAGCCAGCTGAAGAAGAACCTAAGGGGGAAGATAGATATGAAGA
>CAYFNS010000016.1:15551-15865 GCA_964344545.1 Candidatus Woesearchaeota archaeon | reverse complement strand
TAAAGAAGCTTACTGTGTTGAAGAAAGAACTTTGATGTTTGAAGATGGATCTAAAACAATTGGCAGTTGTAGAGCATTATCTAAGTTTAATGAAGAATTTACTAAATGTCAAGGTTATTGTACAGAATATGGTAAAGGACCTAAATGCATGTTAGAGAGTGGTTTAGAAGATCCTGAATGTGATGGAAAATAAAAAAGTGGGAAAATTATCCCATGTAAGACATATCTTTAATCGCTGCACCTCTTGCAGTCTTTAAGAATTGTTCTTCTACTTTTTTGTACTTTTCAATATCTTTTTCAGTTACAGAAGCACG
>CAYFNS010000016.1:14114-15455 GCA_964344545.1 Candidatus Woesearchaeota archaeon | reverse complement strand
TTTAGCAACTTTCATTCCTTTTGTGTGGACCTTAAGTATTTGTTCTCTAGCGCCTACATCCGGAACTCCTGCCATGATTATTCTATCAAATCTTCCTGGTCTCAATAAAGCTGCATCAATTAAATCTGGACGGTTAGTTGCTGCAATTATCATTACTTCATTTAGTTCTTCTAATCCATCCATCTCGGTTAGAAGTTGGTTTACCATTCTTTCAGTTGATTTAGAACCTTCTCCATATCCCCTTGTAGTTGTTATTGCATCTATTTCATCAAAGAAAATTATTGTTGGAGATGCTTGTCTTGCTTTTTCAAAGACTTTTCTAATTCCTTTTTCAGATTCCCCAACCCATTTAGAGATTAGCTCAGGACCTTTAACTGAAACAAAGTTTGCTTCTGATTCATTTGCAACTGCTTTTGCTAATAAAGTTTTACCAGTTCCGGGTGGACCATAAAGTAGAACTCCTTTAGGTGCTTTTATCCCTAGTCTTTCAAAAGCATCTGCGTGTTGCAATGGCCATTCCACTACTTCTTTTAATTCTTGTTTTAGTTTTTCCAAACCACCAATATCTTCCCAAGTAGTATTTGGTTTTTCAACTAATACTTCCCTCATTGCTGAGGGTCGTACTAGTTTTAATGCTACTCTAAAATCTTTTGAGGTGATTTTCAGTTTGGCTAAAAATTCTTGAGGTATAGATTCTTTTTCCTTAAGATTAAGTTTTGGGAGATGTCTTCTTAGAACACTCATTGCTGCTTCTTTTGCTAACGCTTGCAGATCTGCACCAACAAATCCGTGAGTAATTCTAGCAATTTCTTTTAGATCTACATTTTTTTCTATTGGCATGTTTCTTGTGTGGATTTTTAGAATTTCTAATCTTCCTTTTTGATCTGGAACTCCGAAAGTAATTTCTCTATCAAATCTTCCAGGTCTTCTGAGAGCTTCATCTAGTGAGTTTGGTCTGTTGGTTGCACCAATAACTACAACCTTTCCACGTTTATTTAGACCATCCATCATAGTCAGTAATTGAGCTACAACTCTACGTTCTACTTCTCCATGAGTTTCTTCCCTCTTAGAAGCAATTGCTATGAAAATAATAGATGGTGCTTTTTCCGAAGCTTCTTCGAATATTTGACGGATCCTTTTTTCAGATTCACCATAAAATTTGTTCATAATTTCAGGACCATTAATTAGTATGAAGTTAGCTTCTGCTTCATTAGCTACTGCTCTTGCCAATAGTGTTTTACCAGTTCCAGGCGGGCCATGTAATAAAACACCTGCAGGAGGTTCAATACCCAATGCTTGGAATAATTCTGGATGTTTCATTGGAGTTTCAATCATTTCACG
>CAYFNS010000016.1:11225-14086 GCA_964344545.1 Candidatus Woesearchaeota archaeon | reverse complement strand
TTAGCATCTGCAACAACAAATCTTATTGATCCTAGAGAACCCATAAATCCTCCTTGACCCATATCATTTAATCCTTCCATCATTTGTTCAATAATATCAAAAGGATTTCCAGATGATTTGAAAGTTTTAGTTCTTCTAGTTGTTCCGCCTAATGAAATAATGTCTCCTTTAACAACAACCCTTCCTAATAATGATCTTTTCATTCCTTCTGGGTTGCCTTGGATTTGAATCATCATTCCTTTTTGAGCAGGAGCAATTGTGATTTTTTTAGCTTCTTTAAATTCAGTTTTCCTAACTTTAACTTGATCACCAATTCCTGTTTTGGCATTTCTTCTTAGAATTCCATCCATTCTGATTAGTGGCTCTCCCACATCGGTGGGATATGCTCTGTCTACAATTCCTACAGTTTTCCTAGCACCTTCAATTTCTACTATATCTCCTGCACGCACTCCAATATCTTTCATATGTTGATTATCAATTCTAACAATTCCTTTGTATGCTTCTTCTTGCATAGCTTCCATAACTCTCAAACTTACTTCTTTTTCTTTTGCCATTTTACTTCTCCAATAATTTTCTAAATCGTATACTTAGCTTTCCTGGTTCTTCCAGTGAAAGTCTCATCATATTATTCATCTCTTTTTCCATTTGAGCAAATTTTTCTTCAAATTCAATAATCTCTCTAGGTATTGTAACTGAGAAACTATTTCCTACCATCCTTAATTTAACATCAAAATGTCTTTTCCTTAAAGCCTTAAATTCTTGGTATTCTTTTAAGTCTAATGGATGATAGATCTTTTCTTTGCATTTAGGGCATTCAAAAAATCTTAGCTTGAACCCATCTTTAATTAATACTTTTTTGTCTGATTTTACATTGCATTTATCGCATTGTATATTTGCTTGGAATATATCTTTCATTTTTCGTATACACCATGTGTATACACAACTAGTATATAAAAGTTTCGCTTACCTGGGCTTTGCATATTTATTCATTTCTGCACAAATATTAGTTAAATTGCATAAAAATTATTCAGAATAAGTTTTCACTTCCTTTTGTAACCTCTTCTCTACAATTTTAACATTTTTTATTACACTTCTTATATACCCTTCTGTCATATTTTTTCTCTTTTCTATAGTCCAAGCATGCACATAATTATTTCGTATAGTATTTAATCCTGCAATGTGCCCTTTTTCTTCTTCATTAACCCTCTTCTAAGTAGGGTGCTGTCAGCCATATTTTTTATGAAAGGCACAATTTCCTTAAATCTTCTATCTTCCTCATTTAATGGTATGTTTTCCGCACCCTTTATCTTTTTAATTAATAAATACCTTAATTGTTCAAAAACATGCCTGTGTAAATAAACTATAGCCTCTATATAGAAATTTTTTGATAAGCATTCATCTATCTTATCTTCGTCATATTCAGATAATAAATGCAATAGACTGGCTGTAAACTCTTTTACAGTTTCATCATATTCTTCACCAACAGGACAATTATGAAATTCATATTTTTCCCAATCTACAATTTTTTCTTTATCATACATTGAATTGCATTTATGACAAAAAAAAGCTCCCCTCATTTTAGAAACAAAGGATTCCGAATGGTCATGATCACAATAAAAAAGCCCGTTGGTCTCTAAATCAGGGCTATTATGATTGTAGCACCACCCAATTATTTTTTCAATTTCTTCATCGGATCCACATTTAGGACAAATTTCATCATAATCTTTTTTATTATGTTTCTCAAAAGCTATTTTATTCATTCGCTCACTTCCTTTAGTTTATCAACTATCCATATCATTGCTTCTGTATCTAAACAACAATATTTTAGCAACCCTTCACGAACTTTTAACTTTTTGGATTCTTCAACCTCTCCGTAATGTGTATTAAAATATTCAATTGATGCGGCGGCTCCATCTGCAATATCCATTCCGTTATATCCATCTCCACCGACTAAAGAAGGCAAAACTTTCTTAATAGAGGCAGAACCTTTTTGTTTTGGATTATAATAGGCAAATCCTCTGAACGGAACCCATAAATCAACAACCCTTCCTAAAACAGCCTCAATCCAATCTCTATGTTCTGGCAAGAACTCAGCAGTTTCTTTTAACCTTCCAATCTCAAAAGCTTGATTGTAAACAATAACATCTCCATGATCTCCAATAACTTCTTTTAGCTTTTCAGCGAATTCAGGTCTTGGATCTTCATTTCCATCATAAAGAAATTCATAATGTTTTGGCTCTGCTCCTTTCTCTTCAACAACATGAAGTGAAAACTGAAAAGGCATTTGTTGGTATGGTTTAGTTTTCTCTAAGAACGGAACTGCAGTCTTAAAAGTCTCAAAATCTAAATAGTATAATGGATACTTTAATCCATTCAAAAAGTGTTTAATGTTTTTCTGTTCAATATGGACTTTATTTTCTTTTTCACATTTCCACTGTATCCCTTGTTTATCTGTTAGCTTGAAATCTTCAGGAATATCTTTAATAGCATAGATTTTATTATCAAATAATTCAAAGGCTTTTTTCTTACCTCTAGTTAATTGGAAAACATGCCCTTCTGGCAAGAAACTCCAACAATCATCTTTCAATGGACAACCATAAGGATCATCACAGTGTAAACCTATAACATTTTCAGGCAATTCTGGATAATTAAGAATATCAAACATCTCAGTTATTTTTTCAGGAACTAATTTTAGTTTTTCATTGGCTTCTTCTGTTATGTCCTCTTTTACAAATAATTCTTCAGGATTTATTTCACCATCTTTGATAAATTCTTTATTCAGATGCATTAAGAAGCATTTTCTTATTTTTAGTCCTGCTTTCTCATAAACATGCTTTTGAAAAGCTACATCCCAAATATTT
>CAYFNS010000016.1:3552-11215 GCA_964344545.1 Candidatus Woesearchaeota archaeon | reverse complement strand
TTAGTTCAGGAGAGCTTTGAGTTAGGTTTAGAGATAGATTTTAATAGTTGTATAAAGGAGTATAAAGGAAGATGAATAAAAAACAATATGATGCAGTGGGAATATTTTTAGTAATTATAACAATATATATTTGGATCTTTCATCCCATTCCAACTCATTTAGTTGGAGAATACGGAGATGTTACAAGAGCCCCTGCAATGTTTGAAGTAATATATACTGCCATACTATTTGCGATTGGTAAAATAACTCCTCCTTTAGCAATTTTGTTCTTTGTACTGGGGAGGTTAGAGAAAAAATGAGGTGGCAAGATATTCTAAAACCGGGATGGATTAAAATAATCATTTCATTATTATATTTATTTTGGATTCCTTTCCTCATGATTTTTACAGGTCTAGCCCCTTTTAGTTCAGGACCAAATGATCCTTCCCCTTTAGCATTAACATTTTACAAGTTCTTAGAAAGTTTAGCAATTTACATAGGGATTGGATTTATCCAGGAGCTTGTTAAGAGGGAGAGAAAATGACCTATTATGTGCCAGGTGAATTTGTTTTTATGCTTGCAATATTTTTTGGAATAATTATTTGGAAGGTTGTAAAACATAATAAGAAAAAATGGAAAAAGATATTGGTGAAGAAATAATTAGGAAGTTGAAGGAAATCAATGAGAGGTTAGAAGAAGATGAAAAAAAAGAATAAATTAAAGGAATTTTTTATACTAAATAAAATAAAGGCTATTTTTGCTGGGATATATTTATTCTTTTTTACTAAAAATATGATTATTCCTAATGCTCCAGAATTTCCAGTATCTTTTGTTCCTTTTATTATTTTCTTAGCATTTATCTTATTTTTAATGATTTGCGCTTACTTTGGTGGGTGTCTTTTTGGATATGCATATGAAGAATTTTTTATTAAAAAAAGGTATTAAGTATTTGTGCAGAAATCATATTTGCATAAAAAGAGAACTAGTATTTGTGCAAAGCCGCTTACCTGAGAAGTCTTAAAATATCTTTAACTACTGCACTTCTTTCTACATCCTCGTCGGTTAAATAGATTGTAGCAGTGTAAAGAGAGGATTTTGTATTTTCACTTAAATAAACAATCCCATTATTTGTTTCACTTAATTTAGCCCTTTGTTGTAATTTAGTTCCTACTTGTTCCGGGTCCCCTGTAAAGACCATTTTTGATCCTTCCGCTAAACGTGTTGCACACATTTTTGCTTCTGAAGGCCTTAAGTTTTGAGCTTCATCTATTAATACAAATTTATTTGCAATAGATCTTCCTTGAATTTTTCCTAAGTCTTGAACTTCTAGAGGATCATCTCTTCGAGCACCCCTTCGAGGTCCTGCCGCTTTAAGATTATCAAATATAGGGTCTAACCAAGGTTTTAGTTTTTCTTGTTCTGTTCCAGGTAGAGCACCAATATCCTCTCCTTCTAATGCTAGAGGCCTTGCAATAACTATGTCATCATAACTTTTGCCTGCCCGAGCCATCCTATATCCTGCTACAATTCCCAAATAGGTTTTTCCAGTTCCTGCAGGACCCATTGCATAAACAATTGGAATATCTTTGCTGAATAATGCATCAATTAGTAATTCCTGTCTTAAATTTCTGCCTTTCACAGGCCGTTCTTCATTTGTAGGGAGGTGAGCAATTTTTCCTTCTAATCCTCCTTTTTTTGGAGTTACAATATGTCTTGCTAATAAAGGTTTTTCTTCTCCGAAGTTAAGAATAAAATAATGATTTGGATGAATTTCCCAATCCTCTCCGAAAGCTTCTTTGAATTGGGTTTCTTCCATTGCTCTTGTAAAATCGACAGAATGATCTCTTTTTAATTGTTCGATGAATTCAGGCGAAACTTCCAATTCGCTCCATCCTTTATAGATTGAATCTTCCAATTAATTTGGGGAATTAAGCAATGCTTTTATAGTTTTGCATATTCTTTTCAGGTATGATTACTTCAGGGAATAGAGAGTTTGATGATTTTTTAGGTAATGGTTTTGAGAATAGATTGATTTCTCTTGTTTACGGTCCTTCTGCAAGTGGAAAAACTACATTATGTTTACAAACTGCCTTATGGGCTGCAAAAAAAGGAAGGGTTTTGTTTATTGATAGTGAGGGAGGATTTTCTATTGATAGATTAAAACAAATGGATTTAGACTATGCAAATTATTTAGATAATATTGTTGTGGTTAATGTGAAAGATTTTGATGAACAAATAAAAGTTTTTGAAAATTTAGATGGTATGTTGAAAGGAGGAGGTTTTAGTGTATTGATAATAGATACTATTGGGATGCAATACCGGAAAGCATTGCAAGATTCAAATTATAATTATGTTAATGAAAGAATTTTGACTAGTATGAGAAAGTTAAAACATTTGGCAGAGGATTATAATATTCCAATTTTAATAACTAATCAAATTTATACAAATATGAAGGGGGAGAGTGTTGGAGTTGGGGGAAGATTATTAAGAAATTTTGGGAGATATTTAATTGAACTAAAAAAAGAACCACGAAGAGCTTTAATGTTGAAACCCTCTGAAAAAATATTTCATTTTGATATTGATAATTCTGGAGTTAAAAAAGTTATTTCTTAGAATCTTTCTTTTTCTCTTTTTGTTCTGTTGAAGGAAATTTATATGCTGGTTTGGAGGATTTCCAATCTTCTTTCCCAGGGCATTTTGGATTTAAACAAAGTATCCAAGGACGCTTTCCCTTTCTAATTACTTTAATTTGGGGGAAACCATCGTGTTTGCAAGGATTTTTTTCTTTTTTTAGCAGTCCTTGTTGGGGTAATCCGTAAGTTGTTTTACAATCTGGGTAAGCATTACATGCTACAAATCTTTTTCTTGTTTTTTTAGAATGAATAATTATTAATTTTCCCTTGCCACATTCTTGGCACGTTCCAAGTTCACGCATTTTGTTTTCAGTTTCTTGGGTCGCTTTTGTTAATTCTTCTCCGATTTTTTGTTCATGGGATTTGAATTTCTTCAATAATTTAGTTAAGAATTCTTTCGCCTTTTTGATTACAATTTCTTTTTTCTCTTTTCCTTCTCTGATGTTTAGCATTTCTCTTTCGAAAGAAGCTGTTAATTTTACATCAATCATGTCTGGAGAGTATTTTGCCAGAGTATCAATAATTCTCATTCCTAATTCTGTAGCCTGGATTTGATCGTCTTCAATATAACCACGATCATAAAGTGTTTCAACAATCATTGCTCGAGTAGCTTTAGTTCCTAGATTGAATTTCTCCATTGTTTTAATGATTGAAGCTTGAGAATACCTTGCAGGGGGTTGAGTTTCTTTTTCTTCTTCGTAGATTTTTTTAACTTTTATTTCATCTCCTTCCTTCATTTTTGGAAGTTCTACTTCTTTGAATTTTGCATATTTTCCGTATAGTGTGTGCCAACCGGGATCTACGGTTGTTGTTCCTGCTAATGTAAAAATTTCTTTGTTGACATCAATTTTTGCAGAAACTGTTAATCTTTTTGCAGGCTCTCCAAATACCGCTAAGAACCTATGGACAATTAAATCGTATAATCTTGCATTTTTTCCAGATAGAGAAGCTTTTTCTCCTGTTGGATAGATTGATGGGTGTGCAGGATCTGATTTTTTTCCTTCCATTGGTTTTAATGATTTTTTCTTTAGTAACTCACTCGCTTCTTTTTTGTAAGAAGTATTTTTAACAAGCCCTTTTAGGATTTTTTGATAACCAATTGATTTTGGAAGTTTTTGAGAAGATGTTCTTGGGTAAGAAATTAGTCCAGCAATATAAAGATCTTGAGCAATCTTTGCAACATCTTTTGGATTTATTCTCAAAAATCTATGTGCTTCAATTTGTAAAGTAGTTAAATCGAAAGGTGTTGGGGGATTTTGTGTTTTTTTAGTTTCTTTTAATTCTTTGACAAATGCTTTTTGATCTTTGGTGTTTTTCATTACAGAATCTTTTTTCTTTTTGTCAAATATTTTATCTCCAATATGTTTTGCAAGAATTTTAGATTTTTTATGTAATCCATCTAGGTAAATTTCCCAATATGTTTTTGGAACGAAAGCCTGTATTTCTTTTTCTCTGTCTGCAATTATTTTTAGCGTGGGTGACTGAACACGGCCAGATGATAATATTTTGAATCTTCCAGTTGCAACGTTAACTGAAGTGGATAATGCAGATGTGATATTAATTCCATAAAACCAATCTAGATAATGGCGAGTTTCTCCGGCATCAATCATTGGAAAATCTAAGTGTTTAGATGCATCTTTGTATGATTTTTCTAATTCATCTTTTGTTAGTGTTGAGAATTTCATACGCTTTGCATCTTTTTTTCCAAGTAATTCTCTAACAATATTGTGTCCAATTACTGCTCCTTCTAAATCATAATCAGTTGCAACAGTAAATTCATCTGCTTTTTTTCCAAGTTGTTTTAATAAAGTAACATAAGATTTAGTGTATTTTGCATTTTTATCAATATCATATTTAGGTTTCCATTCAATCTCAAAAATTGGATAGGTTCCCCATTTAGTTTCATTTTTTTCTGCTAATCCGTATAAATGACCTACAGCACAACCAACTAGAATTTGTTTTTTGCCTCTGTTAATTTCATAATAAACAGATTTTCCCTTAGTTTTTTTAGTAGGTTTAGAATCTCCAAGAGCAGTTGCTATTTTTAATGCTGCTTGCGGTTTTTCTGTAATGATTAACTCAGACATAAAAATATATGCTCTAGAATATACTTTATAAGTGTTTCTCAAAAAAATTAGGAGAAAAAATTAATTTTGAGAGGTTTTTTTCCTCTCGAATTCATCTACACATTCGTCTGAACAGAATGAATGAATATCGCTATCAATTTCCTTTTCAATATGCTCTCTTTCTAATACTTTTCTACAATTATCACAATAAACTGGATTAGCTTCAGATTCATACCCTTGCATAAATCCATCTTCATCACTCTCTATTTCGTCGTTTGCAGTTAGTTCCTCTCTAGCTTCCTCGCCATATACATTAAATTCCTTATTTTCTTCATTTATGAACTCTTCGTCCATTATTTTATCCCCCCTATTTTCTTTTTTCCAAGGTATTTTTTCAAAGGTTTTGGTATATCTACTGTGCCATCACTGTTTTGGAAATTTTCTAAAATAGATACCATGGCTCTTGATGTTGCCACCATAGTATTATTTAACATATGAACATATTTTTTATTTCCCTCTTTATCAATGTATTTAATATTTAATTTTACTGCTTGGTAGTCTGTTGTGTTTCCTGCCGAGGTTACTTCTTTGTATTTTTTCTCTCTTGGGAACCAGGCTTCAATATCATATTGTCTCGCCATCTTTGGCCCTAGGTCTCCTGCACAGATTTCAACTACTCTAAATGGGATCTTTAACTCTTTGAAGAAATCTTCTGAGATTTTTTGCATTTCTTCCATATATTTAAAGGAATCTTCTTGATTACTTATTATTACTTGCTCTACTTTGTAGAATTGATGCATTCTAAATATTCCTTTTGAATCTACTCCGTGTCCACCAATTTCTTTTCTGAAGCAAGGAGTTAATGTGCATAATTTTATGGGTAAATCTGCTTCGTTGAATACTTTATCTTTATTCAAGGCAACTAATGGGTGTTCTCCAGTTCCAATTAGGTAAAGATCTTCCCCTTCTACTTTGTAAATAACATCTCTAAAGTCTTCCATATTTACTGCGCCTTGTAATGTTCCTTTGTTTAACATTAAAGGAGTGCCAATTAATTGGAATCCTTTTTTCTCTAAGAAATCTAAACCAAAATTTTGGATTGCTAAATCTAATCTCGCCATATCTCCAATTAAATAATTAAATCCTTGGCCAGTGTTAATTCTACCGGCATCAAAATTAGCAAGGTTTGATCGTTCTAATAAGTCTACGTGAGATCTTAATTCGAAGTTTTTAGGTTTTGGATCTTCTAAGAAGAATCTGAATGGTTTGTTTTGTTCTTCTGATTCTCCTTCTGGAACTGATTCATGTAAAATATTTGGTAATTGTTTTAGGTAATCATCATTTTGTTTCTTTAATTCTTCCATTTCTGATTCGATTGTTTCGATTTTTGATGGAATATCTTTAGCAAGTTTTAATCTTGGAGCAATATCTTGTCCTTTTTGTTTGAGTTCTCGGATTTCATCAGTTAGAGTGTTTCTTTGTTGTCTTAATTTGTCAGATTTTTGTTTTAAATTTCTCCAACGTTTGTCATTAGAAATAATTGTGTCTATCCATTCCTCTTTTTCTTCTTGGTACCGCCTCTTTAGATTCTTTTTTATTATTTCTGGATTATCTCGCAGAAATTTTATGTCAATCATAAAATCTAGAAAAAAAATAGTTATATAAAGCTTTTGTTAGTACCATATTATCAATGAATAAAGTATATTCTACAATATATATGTTTAGAACATATAAAGCTTTATATAGAGATTTGATACTACAAGAACAGGTGGGAATGAATGGATAAAAAAGACATTTTCGAGGTATTTTTCAGGCGTAAACCGTCGATGATTTTAGTTGCGTTAAGGAATAATAACAGAGCAAAATATGGTTCTGTTTTGGCAAAGGAAGTTGATTGTACTTATTCTCATGCAGTAAAAATTCTTCAAGAAATGGAGAAAAATAAGCTAGTACAGTTTGAGAAAAAAGGCAGAATTAAAACCATTAAGTTGACTGAGAATGGTGAGAAAATAGCTGATCATATCGAAAGAATTAGAGATATATTATGACCTTTTCCAAAAGTTTTCCACGAACTGACGGTAAAACAAACTTCCCTATCTGGGAAGAGATTTCTTTAGATGATTCAGAAGAAAAAGATGTTGAGTTTAAGGCTCGACGTGAGAATAATGCATTAATAAAACAGTGTGTTGAAGATGCACGTTTAATTATGGAAGATATGAATCTTCGTGATTATCAAACAGATTTAGTAAGAATGGCTGTTGCCTTATTTGAAAAAAGATCTTCCCATGTTGTTTATTGGAAAGAAGAAGAGTGTAAAGGCAAATTTGATGAGAAATTTAATTCTAAGAAAGAATAATAAAAGATAGTTCATTTCCTTTTTTATGAATAATTCTTTAGAAGGGTCTCTGTTGCAAGCATCTGGATTGGATGAGAAGCAAGTTGTAGAATATATGGGAAAGTTAGATGTATTTGAAAGAAATTATTATTCTAAAATTAAGAGAAAGGGAACTAACCTTCTAAAAGCAAGATGGTTGGTTGATTATATCTGGGGGATGAATGAAGATGTTTTACATGATAGTTCTCTTTTGCCCGATACAATTGATTCTGTTTTGGAAGGAAAAGTAGGAGGAGATTGTGTATCTTTATCTGCTCTTTATTCTGTAATGGGTTTAAGGATTGGAATTGAAGAGATGGGAGTTTGTTATTTCCCTGGGCATATTTTTAATTTTGTTATTTGTGATGGTGAAGAAGTTTTAGTGGATATGACTAATCCGCAAATGTTTAAATTTAAACCCTATTGCGATTTCAAGAAGGGAGGATTAGATTTTTTAGTATCTAGAACTTGGAATAATCGGGTAAATGATATTTTAGATGATGATTTTAATTTAGCAATAGAATTTTTTGAAAATTCATTAAGTATTGATCCTGATTGTGTTGAATCTCTTTCTGTTTCTTCAGCATTATATGCTAAGAGAGGAGATTTAC
>CAYFNS010000016.1:1586-3480 GCA_964344545.1 Candidatus Woesearchaeota archaeon | reverse complement strand
TTGAAGATGTGAGAATTGCTATGAAATTGGATCCAACTGATCCCGATTTTGAAATAAATTTGAAAGAATTACTTGGAATAAAAAAGGATGGGCCCAACGGGATTTGAACCCGCGACCCCTTGGTTAAGAGCCAAGTGCTCTGACCAAACTGAGCTATAGGCCCATCTAAATTTTGAGAAGTTTAACTGTTTAAAAAAGTTTTGAATTAAGATTCCGATCTTCTTAGGATTTCTTCAAATTCTTTGGCTTGGTGAATTGCATCTTCTAAAGCATTGTGAGGAGGATTTCGTGTGTCTTCTATTCCTAGTTCCCATAAAAGAGCTCTCTTCCCTTCCATTCCCCTATACCAAGAACCAATATCATCTCCTCCATAACTTAAGGGATTAGGTTTTTCATAAAACATTCCAAAATACCAAGCAGTAAACATACCATCAAATTTTATCGGAGCGGCAATTTCTATTGCTTCGTGTCCTTTTGTAGTGTCTTCTATCCATCTTGCAAAGTCAGACATTGCAATTTGGGGTTCAACTGCGTGTTTTCTTAATGCTTGTAAAACTAAACTTGGTTCAAAATCTGGGTCTTCTGGATTGAATACTCCAAATTGTCTTAAGTCTTTTATTGTTTCTAGTCCTAAACATCCTATTTCCATTGCATCCCTTTCGAAATTATCATTTAGTGGTTGGAGTTCTCTGTAGAATTGTTTCTCTCTTTCTCCAACAATACAAGCACCTAGAGAAAGCATAGAATATTTTCCGGGAATTGGGCCTGAGGCTTCAATATCAATGGAAACATATTTTTTCATAAAAGTGAGAATTGTAAATTAAATAAAAATGTTTTGAAAAATTTAAAGAGAGCCTGTAAAGGCAATCCATACATATCCTATGTATACTAAGAATAGGAAGTAAAGTATATTGACAGTCCATAACACTACATGTCTATAAGGAAGGAAAGCATAGAGTGAGACTATTAGTAATGATGCTGCTAATCCTATGATTCCCATTAGTGTTAAACTCTCTTTTGCATAATCAAGTTCAGATGTTTTCATATCTGAACAATTGAGTTGTAAACATTTTCCATGTAATGTTTCTCCATCTACTGTTACAGTGTATTCAGATAACCCTACAACATAATAGTATACGAAGATTGTTCCGGTAATAATAGCAGTTGCCACAATGAAAGCAACAAAATACCATATCAACATTTTCCAGTTGAACGGTTTTCTTTCTTTCTTTGGTTTTGCTTTTTCTACAGGTTTAGTTGGTTTTTGTTCTTTGGTTGTTTGTAAATCTGAGAATCCTTCATCAACTAAATCTTCTGGCCATTTTTTTGATAAAAGAGCACTTTTTATTTCTTGATCCTTTATTCCTTTAGCCCTTGAGTTAAGTATGAAACTTTTTAGAATTTGTAATTGTGCAAGGTTTTTTGGTTGGGTTGCTGTTGGTTTTTCGGTTGGGACAATTTTTTGTGTTGGTTCTTTTTTCTCGCTTAAAAATTTGAAAGCTTTTTCTACTTCTTTCTTATCCCATTGATTATCTATTAGAATTTTTTTTATTTCTTCATTGCCATATCCTCTGGCAACATGCCGTTTAATATAATCAACTAGCTTAAGGTCAACCATATCTTAATTTTGAAATTTCCTATTTATATAGGTTACTAAAGGAAAAGTATATAAATTAATTTTCATGAGTTAGATAAAATGAAAATTGAACTAACAAAGAAGCCACAAAATGTTTCTATTATTGGGGGATTCCCAGGTTTTGGATTAATTGGAACGATTACTACTGAATATTTAATGGATCATATTGATGATATCGAGAGAATTGGATATATATGGTTTGATGAGATGAATCCTTTAGTTGCAATTCATGAAGGGAAAGTTGTGGATCCTTTAGGG
>CAYFNS010000016.1:0-1576 GCA_964344545.1 Candidatus Woesearchaeota archaeon | reverse complement strand
GGTATTTTATTCTAAAAGATATAATTTAGTTATTCTACATGCAATTACAAATGTTAATGGTGTTGAGTGGAAATTAGCAGAGGCGATAAATCAAGTTGCAACAATGTTGAAGGCGAAAGAAATCCTTTGTGTTGAAGGGGTAGGAGCAATGCAAAAGAAAGTTGGTGGAGATGTATATTTCTTTGCTAGACAAAATGAGCAAAAATGGAGTAGCGTTGCAAAAAAAATGGATGAAGGAATAATAATGGGGGTAACAGCTGCTGCATTGTTAAAGTCAGGTAAAACCCCCCTATCTTGTGTTTTTGCAGAAACTTCAAGTAACTTGCCCGATAGTAGGGCTGCTGCGAGAATAATCAAAGTTTTAGACTCATATCTTGGGTTACAAGTAGATCCTAAACCCCTATTGAAGAAGGCAGAAGCTTTTGAAGGCAAATTGAAAGGTTTGTTGAAAAAGTCTGGAACTGCTCAAACTTTGAAAGAAAAGAAAGAATTGAGTTATATGGGTTAATCTTTTATATTTTCTTTTACTTCTTTTTTGTATGTCTTATAGCCCTAAAAAGGGAATAATAGGTTTTGTTATTTTGTTTTTATTAGGGTTAGTTGTGTTATATGTTATTAGAAATATTCAAAATTATTTTCTCGCAGCAGGAATTTTAGCATTAATCTCAATCATTTTTATTATATCTTATCAAAGTGAGAGTAAAAAAAATCTTACTATCTCAAAAAAGGGATTAATGAGATATACTTTATTATGCCATTCATGTAATTGGGAGTGGATGTCTAATGTTACAGATAAGAAGTATAGTAAAAAGTGTCCAAATTGTGGCGAGAATGCTAAAATTGAGATAATAGGTATAAGGAGAGTTCATAAATTATCAAAAAGATCTAATAAAGACCTAACTAGTTATTTTAGAAAATAAGCTCTCACTTTTAGAATAAAAATAAAAAAATTAAGAAATATTTATCTTTTCTTCTTTTTCTTAACTGCTTTCTTTTTTACAGTTTTTTTCTTTGCTACTTTCTTTTTAGCGGTCTTTTTCTTCTTCTTTCCGCCTCTTACCATCTTAGCTTCACAAACATTTCCGTTTCCATCTACGTAATAAAGATGACCTGGTTTTCTAGTAACAGCGCCTTTAACGATAATTTTTCCCAATCAATTCACCTCCTTATGAATATGATATAGTGATTTTGAATTTACTAATATATAAACCTTGTTAATTCCCTCGACGGTAAAAACATATTTTTCCTAAAAATAATAAATTTTGATTAAATATTTTAAGTGTTCTTTATTTTAAATATTTTAGTTTAAGCTTAAAAGTTTTAGGCTCTTAATATTATAATATTTGCTTAAAAGTTTTAGTTTATTGATATCTGAAATGTTGTTTTTTGGATCTAAAAGAATTGATTTATTGCTAAAAGTTTTAGTCAGAAAAATATTTGTAATGGGGATTATTTGTATAAAACTTGATAAATTCGCTAAACCGGATATGTATTTTAAGTTCATAATTTATACCTTAACCCAATCTTTTAACGTATTTGAATTAACCGAATTTTGAGGATTTATTTTATTGAATAA
>CAYFNS010000015.1:11102-15873 GCA_964344545.1 Candidatus Woesearchaeota archaeon | reverse complement strand
TGTAATCTGCCTGTTCTTTGTGCCAAAGTGGATTAAAACATTCTAAATCTAATTTATCACAAATTTTACCAATTCGAGAAGCTTGATATTCAGAAAACAATGCACCAGTTACAACACCTGAAATCTTAAACTTTTTCTTAGCTTTAATTAAAGCCTTCTCAAGATCCTTAAGCTCATCTTCTTTCAAACCAGAAGTCTTAACAGTAATTAAAGGTAAACCTAATGCTTTACTTTGCAATTTAACCAGATTAACATTGGGGGTGTGATACATATATGAATCTAAGTTCTTAGATTTAATAGTAACTAAACAATTTACATTATAGCCTTCTTTTTTAACCATCTCTAAAGAATAAGTGCTGTCCTTGCCAGAACTATATAATGAACAAACATTGAAGAAGCTTCTCAAATATCTCTCCTTAGAACCAGAAGCTAACTTGGTAATTATTTTATCAAAACCGGAACCATACTGGGCAGCTTTTTTTAATCTAGAAGCAAATTCAGAGGAAATACCGTTTGAAATTAATAATTCACGTAAAATTAATTTATTCTCTCCAGTTTTAGAAATTTTTTTATCAGAAGGGATTGTCAAAGAATGATCAACTAATTCTTTATCTAAGAAAGGAGCAAATATTTCTTTCTTTAATGAAGAAGCAATAGTAGTGTCCCGTTTTAAATCACCATTATACGCTCTATCAAGGCCAGCTCGCAAATCTTTATTCAAATCTTTAGAATCTTTATGTCTTGAATAACCACCAAATATTTCATCTGAGCCTAATCCAGAAATAACAATTTTTTCTTTAGCAAATTTTGTAGCTAAATATGTTGTTAATCCAACTGAAACATCTATTGGAGATGTACTTCTTAGTGTTGAAACTATTTTAGGTAGGATTTTTTCAATTTGTTTTGGAGTAAAAATCTTCACTTTATGTTTTAAATCTAATTCAGAAGCAAGTTTTTTTGCTGCTTCTATATCTTTTGAAGATTCTGTGCCCACAGTGTAACAAGTAAAGTTATAATTTAATTTTTTTAAGTAAACAGCTAAAGCTAATGAATCTATGCCTCCAGAGAATAATAATCCTACTCTCTTATTCTTAGGTATTTTTAGTATTGCTTTTTCCAATAGTTTTTCTACTGTTTTCATGTGTTTTTTTGAAAAAGAAGTGTTTTTAAGTGTTACTTTATTTCTAAATTTCACAATGGCAGAAAAAATTATAACTTTAAAGCAAGACTTGGAGAAGAACGGATTTGGTGAGTATTACCAGCAAACTATCTACTACAGGTTAGATAGATTTTCTGCGTGGCGTTGGCAGTTCTAGAGTTGAAAGAGTAATTTATGATGATTTAGGAAGATTTCTTATGAGAGAGGATTTATTTTTATCTCAGTTGGTAGATCACGAGAAAGCTCCTGAAGAGATTCAAGGATTTTTAAAACAAAGAGGGAAGGGAGTTTATATCTCTCCTCTTTTTTAATTATTTTTATTCTTCTACAAAAAATCCTGCTTCTTTTCTAAGTTTTTTTTGGATTTTAGAAAGTTCTTTCCAATCTTCTTCTGTTAGCATATCAAAGATTTTATCTCCTAATTCTTCAATATTTATTTTAGGATCAAAGTTTTTAGATTTTTTATATAATTCTCTAGCTGTTTCTAGTTCTTTATTATGTACTTCTTTCCACTTTTTATGATCATTATTCATTTTCACTCCATTTTCTAATAATTTCTGATATTGGGGGAATGTAGTCTAGGTCTACATCTGAGGTTTCTCTTCCAGGACCCCTATCGTGGTGAATATACGTGTTCCTTACTGGCCCAATTCGTTCTTTTATGATTGTTGTGTTTGGAGTGGATTTGTCTAAATCTATTACTAATCCTCCATCTAATGGAATTACTGTTTTATCTACTGGAACACCATCCCAACAATAAGCAATTATTCCAGGATCATATCTTGTTTGCAATTGGGTTTCGAGATTCATGTAATAATTAGTTAATAAAAATATAAAAGGGTGTTGTTTTTAGTTATTTTTATATATCTCTAGTTTATTTTTTATCTTATGAAAATTTGGGTGATATTATTTTTAGGTTTATTATTGCCTAGTGTTGATGCTAAAGATATTTCCATTCCAGAGCTGTTTGAAATTGAGCAAAGTTTTGTAGAAGGTAGTAAAGAAATTTATTATTATGCTGGCACTAAACTAATTGCTATTGATGGAGAATATCAATATCAAGATAGATTAAACTCAGATTTTGGAAGTAGAAGTTTGCCTTTTGGTCAAGCATTAAATGTTGATAATAGGTTTTCATTTACTGGAAAAGAGTTGGATCAAGATTTATATTATTTTAATGCTAGATATTATTCTCCTGAATTAGGAAAATTTACTTCTGTAGATCCGGTTAAAGAAAACCATGCTTATTCTTATGTTGCAGATAATCCTATGAATTATGTTGACCCAACTGGAATGGAAGGGAATGCCGTACTTGCTGTGAATAGTGGGTTGTGGGGAGGGAAAGGAGTGGAAATGTATAGGGACCAGTTATCCAAGGAGGGTTATAACGTCCAAGTTGTTGATTTTACAGAATATGATTTTTCATATGATCTATTAGAGGGAGTATCTGGTATTGATTTATTGGTTGTTGCGAATGATATGAGGACAGATCCGAATAAAGCAAGTAGATGGCTGGGTCAACCCCATGAAGGATTATTTAATGAAGAGGCAAGATCTATTTTCTTAATTAGTCATGGAAGATTTCAAGGTGATGTTTTAAGCTTTGTACCTTCTAGTATGTATTGGGATGTTAAATATTCTCTTGAAAATTCTTTAGCGCATACTTCTCCAGTTCCTTATCAAGTTGGAGGTCCGTTTATGAGGATGTCTACAGAGGGACTTTATCCTAGTCAAATGTATCATGGTGCAAGCCATCATAGGCGTTCAGTTAAACCCAAAACTCCTGAAACAGTTATGAGAGAGTTAGTAGATCCACAATGGAGTATGTTCTACATTAGGCCTCAGCCAGACAGAGAAAGCCCATTTTATGATTTTTCAATTCGTATGACTTATTACCGGGGAGGTGCGCATGGCGTTCATGGGGTGATGGATCAAGAAGAAAGAATTACCCTCAGTTCAAATAATATGAAATCAATTAGTGTCTATTCTGGTGAACCAGGATTCAATGAGTTATATAGTGAGATGCAAAATTATGCAATTGAAAATCCCAAATTATCAGGGTTTACTTATTGGAGAAATGCTCAATAGATTTATATATTTCTAGTTTGTTTTTTATCTTATGAAAAGAGTAGTGATCTTGTTAGTATTTATTTTATTAATTTCTAATGTTTCTGCTAAGGAGATTTCAATTCCGGAACTGTTTGAGGTTGAGGGTAAAGTTAGTGTTGTTCAAGATTCGGGTAAAGAAGTTTATTATTATGCTGGTTCAAAACTAATTGCTGTTAATGATGAGTATAAATATGAAGATCGATTAGGTTCAGATTTGGAGAGTAGAGGTTTGCCTTTTGGTCAAGCTTTAGATGTTAATAATCGTTTTAGTTTTACTGGGAAAGAGTTAGATCAAGATTTATATTATTTTAATGCTAGATATTATTCTCCTGAATTAGGAAAGTTTACTTCTGTTGATCCAGTTAGGGATAATCATGCGTATGGATATGTTATGAATAATCCCATGAACTTAATTGATCCAACTGGAATGGAAGAAGGTTCACCAAGATCAGAAGTGTATCAAGGAATTGTACCTTATACTTTAGAGAGTAATTATAGGCCAATCTCAGATCCATTAAGGAATACTATGAGGAGAATGTTAGATCCTTCTACTCTGCCAAGGACGATTTTTGAAGGATACACTATTCCTCCAGATACATTAAATATTGTTTTTACAAATGCACGTGAAGCAGTCGGGGCTAATTTTGATGTGGCAGGAGGATATAAATCTTATCAGAATGAATTAATTTTAGGCTGGGAAGTTTTTAGTTGGCCAACGTCTGATACTACAAGAGAATATGGGCCTACTCTTGCCGGGATTATAACTACAATCCATGAATTTAGTCATTTCTTAGAGCACCCAGGCTCTAGAGCTGAAGAAGATACAACTCGAGATATAGATTTAATGATGACTGCTCAGAGATTTTCTATTCCAGAAGGAGGGGTTGCAGATTTCATTATTAGAATGGAAAGATATTTTGATAATATGGTTGAGGGAGAAACAAGGGCTTATGATTTAGAGTTAAAACTTATTAATTTCTTAGCTTCAGAAAATTGGATTAGTGCAGAGGAAAAAATAGATTTGGAGGGAATGGCGAATTCTGCAAGGGAGATAGAGCTAAATCAAATTGCTGTGACGAGAAAACAAGTTATGGATGCTTTGTCTGGATTGGAATAATTTATAGAGAGAATCACAGATAAGTTTATAATTAATATATAGTTTTGCTGTTTATGAAAATTTTAATTGGGGTGATGCTATTTTTAGTTTTATGTAGTATTACTATTTATGCTGAAGATGATCAATTTACTTATGAGTTAGATTATAATGGCAAATTAAAATTAGACCATAGAGTTCATCCAATTCCTGAAGTTGTTAATGCTCCAGTAGCGTTTATTGTGCATGGAGATACACACGCAGGGTATGATAATGTTTCTACAGAAGTTCATAGTCAAATTGTTGATAAAATCTTAGGATATAAACCAAATAGAGTTTTTAATACTGGGGATGTAATTCATGGACAATGGGGAGGCCCAGAAAATTGGAATATTTTTGATTATATTGCT
>CAYFNS010000015.1:8772-10951 GCA_964344545.1 Candidatus Woesearchaeota archaeon | reverse complement strand
CCTGCAATCCATATTGTTTTGAATGTTAATGATCTAAATGAGCAACCGGATTATGATGATCAGAAGATTTGGTTGGATAATGTTTTAACACAATTTGAGAATAAAACTTACAAGTTTGTTTATTTTCATCGAGCAATTTATACTTCTGGGTATAGGGGGGCATGTATTTGGGCTAGAGGATTTACAGATATTTTTGAAGATCATAATGTAGATGTTGTTTTTATGGGGCATATCCATGCGTATGAAAGATTTTACATTGATGGAGTGCATTATATTGCTACAGGGGGTGGGGGAGGAGTTCCACACACCTTAGATGCAAATCACCATTATCCTTATGGTACTCGTGAATATTCGGAATTAACATATAATTATGTTTCAGTATTTGGTAATAATGAATTATTTGAATGGCAGTAGTTTTGATAATTTTACTATAATTCCTGGAGTGGAGTATATTCCAAATCCCGATGAAGGAGATCCAGGTTTTCCTAAAGTAACTGGGAAGGTTATTGGAGTGTTAGATTTATTTAAGATGAGATAATTTTTTATATTCTTTAGACTTTTTTACTATATGAAAATCTGGGTGATATTTTTGTTGTTGTTAGTACCTAGTGTTTATGCTGTTGATGTTTCTATTCCAGAACTTTTTGTTATAGAACCAAGGTCAATAGTTGAGGATTCTGATGGGAAAGAAGTTTATTATTATGTTGGCAATAAATTAATTGCTGTTAATGATGAATATTTGTATGTAGACAGATTAAATTCAAATATTAATTCTAGGATATTGCCATTTGGACAAGAACTTTCTAATGATGAAAGATTTTCATTTACTGGGAAAGAGTTAGATCAAGATTTATATTATTTTAATGCGAGATATTATGATTCAGATTTAGGAAAGTTTGTGACTGTTGATCCTATTGAAGATAATCATGCCTATTCTTATGTTGCAAATGACCCTATGAATTTGGTGGATCCTAGTGGAATGGATCCTTTAAGTTTTGCTTTTAGTGATGATCAGTTTAGAGAAGTTTTTATGCATAATTTTGAACAAACTGCCAATACAATAAAAAGTATTGAAGAGGGATTGCCGGGAGGACCAATTATTTTTGAAGGTTGGCATGATCCTAATTTAGTTGATTATCGATTACCAGAAAATGGGATTTTTAGAATTAGTATGGAAAACTTAAGAGGGGTTGGCCCTGCACATTATCAAGAGATGGCAGATAGGGTGGGGATACGTGAATATACTGATCCAGATAAAGATAATCCATTGATAAGGGATTATTTCATTAATATTGGTGCTCCTTATTATGCAGATGATGATAATAAATGGTGTGCTGCTTGTTTATCAGATACGTTAAGAGTTACGGGGAATGTTTATCCAACTGGGGAATTTGGGATAAGGGCATTGAATTTTGCTGGGGAGGGGTATAAACCTCCGGAGGAAGCTTATGGTTGGGATGTAATTCCTGGAAAAGAACAAGTTGGAGATATTGTGGTTGTAGATAGTCATGTAGGTTACTTTGCAGGAAGATTTTCTAATGGAGATATATTGTTATTAGGGGGAAATCAGAGAAATAGTGTTTCGTTTAAAGTAGAGGGGAGAGATCCAGTGGATATTAGGAGACCTGTTTCTTTGGAGCAATTTTTTACCCTTTTTGAAGGGCTTCATAAGAATAGAATTTATTTTTAGTTAATCTTTTATATTCTTTTTATTCTTTTTATTCATGAAAAGTTTGGTGGTGTTTGTAGTTTTGTTAATTGTTTTTATGCCAATTAGTTTTGCTAAAGATATTTCTATTCCAGAACTTTTTGAAGTTGAAGGAGATTATGATTTTGATAAGGAAATATATTATTATGCTGGGGAGAAATTAATTGCCGTTAATGATGGATATCAGTATGAAGATCGGTTAGGTTCGGATCTTGGAAGTAGAAATTTACCCTTTGGTCAAGCTTTGAATGTGGATAATCGTTTTAGTTTTACTGGGAAAGAATTAGATAGAGATTTGTATTATTTTAATGCAAGATATTATGATTCTAGTATTGGAAAGTTTACTTCTGTTGATCCGGTTAAAGATAATCATGCTTATGGATATGTTATGAATAATCCAATGAATTTAATTGATGCAGATGGGAGGGATGAAGGACTGCCAGATTTTAATTTGTTTGAAAGAGAATTAAG
>CAYFNS010000015.1:221-8762 GCA_964344545.1 Candidatus Woesearchaeota archaeon | reverse complement strand
TGGTGCTAGTTTGTTTGATATGGGTGGGGAACCTTCTTTATTTATGCCACAAGGTATTAGAAGTGAAGAAAGAAGTTATCTTGGTGGTTTTTTAAGGAAAGGGTTAGCGGGAACAGTTGGAACATTATTTTCTGTAGGAGTAGTTGCAATGATTTATCCTGAAAGAGGGCAACCTCCTGAAGATTTTTCATCTGTTTTTGATATTAAATCTACAAGTGGAGATCTGTTTAAGCATGCTTTTGGAGGAGGTGTAATTGCTACTGCTGTTGGAAGTTTGACTGAACCTAAGTATGGGTTGTATTTGGGAGTTGGTGCAGGATTATTTAAAGAAGCTAAGGATTATTTTGATGGGGACCCAAGCTCTCATGCTCAGCCTTCTGATTTCTTTGTGACTGGATTTGGAGCATTTGCGTCTTATATATTACAAGATTTTGTTGATGCAGATGTGAAGGTTACTCCTAGTGAAGTTTCTATAAAGTTTGATTTTTAAGAATATTGAATAATGAGGTGGATTATAGTAATTTTTTTAAATAAAATAAAACCTAAATTTACTAGAATGGTCCGAGCAAAATATAATATTATTGTGTCAGTTTTATTATTGACATTTGTTTTATCTTTATCTGGCTGTGCTGCTGATGTTTCAAAAGCCCCAGTAAAGAATGTAGACGCGTTTTTTGTAGTTGATGATGTTGAGAAAGCTAGAGCAGATATTGAAGCTGCTGGCGGAAGAGTTGTGCATATTTTCCCTGAAGATAAAGTTATGATTGGTGAAGTTGCTAAGAAATTTAAATCTAAACATGTTGATGGTGTTTATTATGAAGGAACTCGACAAAAACCTAAACGTGGTAAAATGTTTTTCAATGCTTGGACTAAGAGTTTGGACTATTCTAAGTTAAGCGTTGCTGAGAAGATGGCTATGATTGATCCTGATGTTCCTGAGAATCCTGGAGATGATGTTGTTTTTCAAGGAGCTCCTGATGAATTTAAATTAAAAACTTTTGTTAAATCTTTTCCTGAAGGGGCTGGGGCCTTGGATACTAGCTTCTATATGGTAGGAGATGTTAGTGTGGGAATTGTAACCCCGGAGAGTATTTCTGGTTCGGAAGATTGGACACCCCAGGAATTAGCAGAGGTTTATTCTGAGATTATCGATGGATTAAGTTGGTGGGTATCAAATAACCCTAATGCTCATTTAACTTTTGTTTATGACTATAAAGAATCTATCCCTACGACTTATGAACCAATTGAAAATCCAAGAGGATATTCTTGGGTATATTGGATTCCTGAAGTTATGCTTAACTTGGGATATGGTGCAGGAACCCCTCTTGATAAAACAGGTATCTATGATTATATAAATGATATGAGGCATGAGTCAATGCATAATACTGATTGGGGGTTTATTATTTTTGTTGTTGATTCGAGTAGTGATTTGGATGGTGCCTTTTCAGATGGAAAGGGAGCAGTTACTGTCATGGTTGATGGCAATGGAGGATTATACTCCATTATGACTTATGATAATGCAGGTTACCAGATAACGAATATGGATGTAGTAACTGCGCATGAAACAGGACATATCTTTGGAGCTATTGATCAGTATAGTCCTTGTGTTTGCACTAGTACTGCAGGTTATTTAAATTATGAAAATCAGAATTGTGAAGATAGTTGTGGAGTACATGAAAGTTCAATAATGGACTCCTCTATAATCTCTGCTTTTACATCAAATGCATTAGATGATTATGCAAGAGGGCAAATAGGGGGAGCAGACGAAGACTCCAACAATATCTTAGATGTTTTGGAAGGTGGATCTACCCTAGATCTTTTTGAATATTCACAGGATCCAATTTTGGTTGATAGTGTAAGTTATTTTGGAGAGAGTACAATCAATATAGTTTCTGCTATTAATCCTGATTATAATAATGTCTCAATTGACAGAGTAGATAATATCAAGTATATGTTTAATTATGAAGGAGGATCTTCAGATTGGGTTGATACTAATTTAGGCTATCCTTTTTTTAGTGGATATGATTTAGTAACAGATTATGATTTTACAGCTAGTCTGCCTGAATGGGGTACTTATTTGGTGACTGCGGAGGCAACGAATAGATTTGGGGAAGTTTATTCGGATAATGATACTGTAATGTATGTTGGTTGTGAAGGGGGAAATTTAGACCCAAAACAAAAAGGCAACGTAACAAATTATAATGGGACTTATAATCAAGTATTTGATTACTGTACTGGGTATATGCCAGGGAATAGGTATGTAGTGCAGTATTATTGTGATGGATATAACATAAATTCTACACAAACAAGATGCTTGTATGGTTGTCAAGATGGAAGATGTTTAAATAAAGTTATTCCTTGGCCAAGAGTTTACCCTATGGTGGCAATAGATTGTAGTGATAGAGATGTAGATTGCGATTCTCGTGGATTAATTAGAGGATAATAAACAAAACTTTTATAAAGTTCTTTTCTCTTTTCTTTTAAAGAGGTGATTATCATAAA
Source organism: Candidatus Woesearchaeota archaeon (assembly GCA_964344545.1). Lineage (GTDB taxonomy): Archaea > Nanobdellota > Nanobdellia > SCGC-AAA011-G17 > PNOQ01 > JABJPM01. The sequence continues at coordinate 6,260 of CAYFNS010000015.1, read as the reverse complement.
AAATAAAACAATTCTTACATCTTTGATTATAATTAGCCTATTTTTTGTTGTTCCATATGTTGAATCTTTTTCTTTTGGAGAATTAAGTGATATGGTGGGATTTGTTTTGTTTAATACTTTTGATGTAATTACTGGGGATGCTTTATATCCTACTTATTCAGTTGGCGTTTGTGATATTGTTTCAGACCCTGAGTGCACTGATGATAATTATGGTGGCGGAGGAGGTGGCGGCTCCAGTGGTGTTTGTGGCAATGGCGAGAGAGAAGAGGGCGAAGGTTGTGATTCAGGTATAGATGGAATTGGTGGCACTGATGATGATGATTTTGGTACTATTTTCCCTGATTGTGAATCTCGTGGTGATGATGGCGGCGAGTTACAATGTACAGATAGTTGTGATTTGATCCAAGATGGATGTTATTATTTTGATGATGGGGATTGTGAGAGTGATTTTGGAGAGACTTGTGAAAATTCTCCTAATGATTGTGCTCATCTTTGTATAATTCCTCCTCCAAGTTGTTCTGAATTAATGTGTTCAGATTACCCCATAGATTGCAATCAGCAGCATACGTTAGATTGTACTTTAGAAGAGGGAGAAATTTGTGAGTTTGGGGAGTGTGTTGCTGCTGCTACTACTTTTTGTGGAGATGGAATTGTCCAGGAGCCAAATAGTGCAGGAGTTTTTGAAGAATGTGATGGTGCAGATTTTGGAACACAGAGCTGTATAACTTTAGAGTATGATAGTGGTGCTTTGAGTTGTAGAGAGGATTGTACTATTAGTGAATCTGCTTGTGAGTATGATTGTGTAGGTTTAGCATGTGTAACTCCTGATGATAGAACAGAAATTACCCAGGTAACAACTTGTGCAGCTATTAATGGAATTTGTACTAATGAATGTGGGACTGGATATGAAGCTTATAGTGGAATTAGGAACTTAGATCAAGATTGTGTAAATAAATATGGTGCAGGATTAGTTTGTTGTGTACCTTCTTATATTTTAAATGCGGGTTATGTTTCTGATAGTGGAGATTATGGAGATGCGGAAACTTCTAGCGATGAATTTACTGGAAACATAAAAAGTGTTGAAGATTATACTATTCAAAACCAACAAGAAGCTGCAATGAGTGCTCCAACTTATGTTTTAGAGGGAGGAATGCAAGAAATGTTAAACTCTCCTTCATATGCAATGGGTGGAGTTTGGGTTATATTTGTACTTACAGCAGTTATTATTGGGATGACATATTATCTAGATGCCAGTGTTGCTTCTAGATTAAGATTTAGAAGAAGAAAATGAAACCCGAACATAGAAATAAAGTTATTTTAATATTAATTATATCGGTAGTTTTAGCTTCTGGATTTAATCTTTATTTTGATAAATACTCTGTTCATACTGGGGGTGCTATTATCGCCATAAAAGATGATGGTGGCGGTGGAGGTGGAGGTTCTAGTGGAGGCTCTACTCCTGTTTGTGGAAATAATATTCTTGAATCTGGTGAGCAATGTGATACTAATCGTTTGAATTCTGCTACATGTATTACTAGAGGGTATGTTGGGGGAACTTTATCATGTTCTGCAAGTTGTACGTATGTTGAAACGGCTTGCCATAATTGTGGTGATGGTACTTGTGATAATGCAACTGAAACATGCTCTAGTTGTCTAGCTGATTGTTCTGGTGAACAAGCAGATTGTAGTGAAGGTCAAATTTGTGAATTCGGGGAATGTGTTGCTCAAGCCCCAACTGTTTGTAATGATACTACTCCTGTTAATACTTGTTCAAATGTAACTGGGGTTCCATGGTATTGTAATGCAAATGGTACATTAATTGAGGATTGTGGAACTTGTGGATGTCCTGATGGAAGCACTTGTGATGCAACCAACACTACATGTACAGTTACTAGTACCACTAATGGGCTTTCTACAGTTGGAGGCAGTACAGGCTATACTTATACGATAGATGATGCTACTGTGACTACTACAACTGGTCAAGGATTTAATTTATTTGGTGGTGGGACTGGTGGAGAGACCTATGCAATTGACAATGCCGCTTCAGATACTCATTACTCTTGGGATGATATTGGTAGAGGAGATACAATAGAATTTGAGATAGATACTGTAGAAACTCAACAAGAACTTAATCTTGATGGGGGAAGTAGAAAGAAAGACTCAAATAAACATACATTCAAAGTAGATAGGATCTCAAGAGCTGGAGGATATGTTAAAGCAACCTTTAGATCAGATCCAATTGATGTTGTTTTATATGAGGGTGAGCCTCAAAGAGTTGATTTAGATGGTGATGGTGTTGAAGATATTGTAGTATTAGCTACAGATATTGGATTAAGTACATTTAATGTTGATATTCAAGAAATAGATCCTACGAAATTAGAAGAAGAAAATGTTATTGAGGATTTAGTGACTAAAATAAAAGAGAGGAAAGTATTTTTCCCAGATCCTTTATTAAGCCCGGTATTGGAAGGATCTCCAGAAGCAAATATATCAGAGTTTGTTATTGTAAATATATTAATGGTTGTTGCAATGGGATTCTTTTTCTTTAATTTAGTGAGGTCAGTTAAGAAGAGGTAACCTGATGATTAATAAAAAAAATTACCCAATGTGGATTTTAGTTTTCTTAGTTGTTGCATTGTTTTTTACTTTTGTTGATTATTTTGAACTTCAAGAATCGCCTGCTCCAACTGGTAATGCCCCTGCACAATGTAAGTATACTTGTAGGCCAAGTTGTAATGCTGGAGAATATGAAACTAGTGGATTTTGTATAATTTTTGGAACTGTTTGTTGTAGAGAAGCAGTTTGTGGAAATGGCATTAAAGAAACTGGCGAATGGTGTGATGGAAGTGATAATAGTTATACTTGTGTGAATAGAGGTTACGAAGGAGGAGATATTGCTTGTACTGGTTCTTGTACTTTAGATGAGTCTGGATGTCATAATTGTGGGGATGGTGTATGTGATAATGCGACTGAAACATGTTCGGGCTGTGTGGCAGACTGTGATGGCGAACAAGCCGATTGTAGTGAAGGTCAAATTTGTGAATTAGGAGAGTGTGTTGCTCAAGCTCCAACTGTTTGTAATGATACTACTTCTGTTAATACTTGTTCTAGTGTAACTGGTGCTCCATGGTATTGTAATGCTAGTGGAGTTTTAGAACAAAATTGTACTGCTTGTGCTTGTGCTTCTGATCAAGAATGTGTAGGCGGAACTACATGTACTGATTCTAATATACAAAGATCAACATATTCTGGAAGATCATTTAGTGTTACTGATGCTACTCCTATTCCTCAAACACATTCTTCTAGTATTAATAATATAGATGCTGCTGTAACAGGAACTCAATTATCTTGGGAAGGTGTAAGAAGGAGAGATAAAATTTCATTTGAGGTTAGAGTTGATAAAGAGGATCCAGAGAGTAATACAGAAACCCAGACTGTGGAGATTTTTTCTGTTTTTTCATCTGAGCCTATAGAGGTGGAATTATTTGAAGGTGAACCTCAAAGAATTGATTTAGATGGAGATGGAGTTGAAGATATTGTTGCATTGGCAACTGACATTGGATTAAGCACATTTAATATTGATATTCAAGAAATAGATCCTGAGAAGTTGGAAGAAGATGATACTATGGAGGATATTGTTGGTGTAGTAAGGGAGAGAGGGGTTTATTTCCCAGGTCCTTATTTAAGCCCAGTATTAGAAGAATCTCCTGAAGCTAATGTGTATGAATTTATTGTTGTAAACTCATTAATTGTTATTGCAATGGGATTTTACTTTTTCAATTTAATAAGGCATACAAGGAAGAAATAAAAACCAAAATATTTATAAATAGAAGAATGATACGTATTTATTGAACTCATTCTCGAGAGGTTATTTAAATGGATGAAAATATAAAAAATTCAGTTAAGAAAGGAACTACTACTGTTGGTATTAAATGTAAAGACGGAATTGTTATGGCTGCAGATAAAAGAGCAAGTGCAGGCAGTTTTGTAGCTAACAGAGATGTTGATAAAGTGCATAAAGTTAATGATGATATTGCTATTACAATGGCAGGATTAGTTTCTGATGCACAATTAATATTAAAACTTACAAGAGCTGAATTGAGATTAAAGCAAATAAGAAATGCTAAGAAACCTAGTATGAAAGAATCTGCTAACTTAATTGCGAATATTTTTTATCAAAATGTTAGAAAACCAAGTATGGTTCCGGGAATAGTTGCATTTTTAGTGGGTGGAAGAGATCCTTCAGGGTACCACTTATATGATGTTGGTATTGATGGTGCATTGATGCCAATAAAAGATTATACATCTACAGGTTCTGGATCTATGATGGCGTATGGTGTACTAGAAACATTATACAAACCAGAAATGAGTTTAGATGAAGGGATTGCACTAGCAAAGAAAGCTATAAACTCTGCTATACAAAGAGATGTAGCTACTGGTGATGGTATAGATATATTTACTATTACTGATAAAGGTGTTAAAAAAGTTGATACACAGCACCTTAGAAAAGAGATTCAGTAATTCTGAGAAATGGCTATAAAGATAATTGAAGAAGTAAAAAATTTGCTTCCTAGAGGTTCGGACGTAACAGATATAGAATTTGAAGGAGCAAATATTGTATTGTATACGAAAAATAAAGACTTTTTTCTAGATAATAAAGGAAAAATTAGAGAAATAGTTGGAGAAATTAAGAAAAGAGTTGAATTGAGAGCAGATCCTTCTATTCCTTTAACTATTGAAAAGGCTGAAGATTCAATTAGAAAGATTGTTCCTAAAGAAGCAGGTGAATTAAATATTATTTTTGACCCTCAAATTTCACAAGTTATTATTGAAGCTGAAAAACCAGGGATTGCTATTGGAAAATCTGGAGAAACATTGAAAGAAATTAAATCAAAAACATTCTGGACTCCGTTAGTTAAGAGAATTCCAAGTATTAGATCAAGATTAATTGAGAATATTAGAAATGTATTATATGAGAATGATGATTATAGAAAGAAATTTTTGAATAAGATTGGTGAAAGAATTTATGGTCCTAAAAGAAAGGATAAAAAAACTAGTCATGCAAGAATTTCATTTTTAGGTGCGTCAAGACAAGTTGGAAGATCTTCTTTCTTGTTACAAACTGATGAGTCTAAAGTGTTATTGGATTGTGGAATTAATGTTGCAGCAAGAGGTGAAGATCAGTATCCTCACATGGATATTTCAGAATTAAATATTCAAGAATTAGATGCAGTTGTATTAAGTCATGCACATTTAGATCATTGCGGTTTAATTCCATTATTATACAAATATGGCTATAGAGGACCATTATATTGTACAGCTCCAACTAGAGATGTTGCGGCTTTATTATGTTTAGATTTAATTTCTATTGCTCAAAAGGAAGCTAAAGGGGGATTATATAGTTCTTCTGATGTTAAAGAAATGGTAAAACATACTGTTATTTTAGATTATGAAGAGGTTTCAGATATTACTCCAGATATAAGATTGACATTTTATAACGCAGGGCATACTTTAGGAAGCTCATTATGTCATTTCCATATTGGAGAAGGTTTGCATAATTTTATGTATACTGGAGATATGAATTATGAAACTTCTAATTTATTAGCACCTGCTGTTACTAAATTCCCTAGATTAGAAACTATGATGATTGAGAGTACTTATGGTGGAAAAGATGATACCATGGCTACTCGTCAAGAATCCGAGGATTATTTATTGAATATTATTAAAACTACAATTGAGAGAAGAGGAAAAGTATTAATGCCTGTTTTAGGTGTCGGTAGATCTCAGGAAATTATGGTTATTGTGGAGAGGGCAATAAGAGAAGGCAAGCTTCCAGATATTCCGGTTTTTGTACAAGGAATGGTGTGGGATGTTACTGCGATTCATACTGCTTATCCAGATTTCTTTAATAATAAAGTTAAGCAATCTATATTCCATAAAAATGAAAACCCATTCTTATCTAAGATCTTTAAACATGTTGGATCTCAAAAAGAAATGAGAGAGGTTATGGAAGAAACTGGATCTTGTATTATTTTAGCA
>CAYFNS010000015.1:0-208 GCA_964344545.1 Candidatus Woesearchaeota archaeon | reverse complement strand
TGGTGCATCTGTTGAATACTTTAAGAACTTAGCTGAAAGTGATAGGAATAGTTTAGTTTTAACATCTTACCAAGGTGAAGGCTCCTTAGGTAGAAGGTTGCAACAAGGTGAAAAGGAAATTATGTTTATGGAAGGAAGTAAACAAACCCCTATGAAAGTTAAAATGGATATTTATTCTATTCATGGATTTACTGGACATTCAGATAGA
>CAYFNS010000014.1:15510-15893 GCA_964344545.1 Candidatus Woesearchaeota archaeon | reverse complement strand
GAACTAACAAGTTATTCCGCATATCAAAGATATTTTTTAACCTCCTATTCCTTATTGTTCTTCTCATTTGGAATATTTCTCAGTAAACTTAGATTCAAAAAAACAATGACAATTAGTTTAATATTTTTAGCAACAGTTTTTTTAATAATTTCTACGCCTTTCTTAGTAAAAGATATAATAAAATTTGATGATACAATCGACAAAACAATTGACTATAAGGAAGAATTAATAACTAATACAGAAGAAAATGCAATAATTTTTACAAAAATTCAAGATAAGAATATTTTTCCAGAAAGAATCCCTGCCATCTACCAATCTCTCCCTCCAGAAGAGAGAGTTGAAGAAACTACAGAGATAATAAAAAATCTATTATTAAGAGGATA
>CAYFNS010000014.1:15171-15463 GCA_964344545.1 Candidatus Woesearchaeota archaeon | reverse complement strand
TTAATGAGTATAAACAAAATATGGAGGATAAGGGCCTTATACTAACAAGGAAATTTAATAATTTTTATGAAGTAACAAATGAAAACTAAAAACTTAATTTCGGGAATAGTATTGATATTAATAGTAGTATATCTAATTTACTACATAAACAGTAACCTGCAAAATTTTAAACAATAAACATTAACTAATCCACTGTACTTAATTCCTCTAACAATTCTTTTCTTCATATTCCTCTACTCAAATGGAATTATCCTAAAAACTTTAATGAAACCATTTCAAATAAAATTAAAAT
>CAYFNS010000014.1:11808-15161 GCA_964344545.1 Candidatus Woesearchaeota archaeon | reverse complement strand
GTGGAGCAGCAGCAAGAGCAGTTTACCTAAGGAAAAAACACGATTTTCCTTATGTTCATTTCTTAGCCACACTATCTGCAATATATATTTTAGTTTTTTTAATCTCCTCTTTAATTGGAATTTTCTCAATGTTAACATTAGAACAAAAAAGCACTCCAATTTTACTAGCATTATCAATATTCACAATTTTCTTACTTTCAATTATAATTTTCTCACCAAAAATAAAAGAAAATAATAACAAATGGTTAAATAGATTTATTAAAGTAATAAACGGATGGCATTTAATAAAACATAATAAAAAAATAATAACAATAACAATTATTATTTCAGCATTCCAAGTTTTCTTAACAGCATTAAACAATTTAATAGCCTACAACATTTTCGGAATAAATTTAGGAATTGGAGATGTAATAAATGTTTTCACAGCAAATATAATTGGAGTTCCGTTAACAGAAGCAATAGCAGCAACAATCTTACTTAGAGCAATAAATTTGGCAGTAATCTTCATCTTAGGACCAATTTACTCATACAAATTGATTAAGAAAAAATGATTAAAAACACGTTCACACAACTAATAGTAATTTACACAATAGTTATTGCACTAATAATTCTAAACATTCTGGGAAAATTTTCAATACAATTAAACCTAGCATCAGCAATAATTGCATTAACTGCAATCCCAATAATCAGAAAAACAAACATAGACCTACCAAACTACCTAATAGCAATTCCAATTATTCTTACACTAGCTCTAAGATTTATCCCATATATTAATAATTCAATACCATTGGGCTATGATGCAGGAATTTACAAGTATGGAATAGAAACTTTCCAAGGAGTAAACTCAACAGAATGGGCAAAATCAACATTCACCCCATTATTCATCTACTTAACAACAATCCTAAGAACTTTTTTCACAACAGATATAATTCTAACATATATCCTAATCCTACTAAACTTGCTAATCCCAATAACATTATACATAACAACAAAAGAATATTTCAATAAATCAATAGCAATTTTATCAACAATAATTTATTCCTTATCAATAATCCAATTCAAACTATTCTCATATTTATACTTCAAAAATATTTTAGCAATCCCTCTACTACTCCTATCTTTCTACTTTTACAAAAAGAATAAAACAAAGTTATTCATATTAACAGCAGCATTAACTGGAGCAACACACAGACCAACATTCCTAATATTAATCCTTTCATATTTAGCACTAACAATAAAACAAAGATCGAAACAAGATATATTTAATCTAATAAAAATTGGAATTCTAACACTAATATTTTACTTAGGATTCATAAAGCAATTAATTCTTCCTTTGATAGCACCAGTATCCCAATCATTAATCCAACCTGGAACTGCACCAGGAACATTTATTGATTTCTTCACATATCAATATTCAATATTAGCATATTTACCTTTAGCATTAATAGGATTAATTTATTTAATAAAACAAAAAGAATTCAATCTAATATTCTTTTCAACAATAATAGCATTAGCAATAGTCTATTTCCAATTTTATTTCTTTAATAGATTTATAATTCATTTAGACCTATTCCTAATAATCTTAGCAGGAATTGGATTTTCAATACTAATTCAACATAAAAAATTACTAGGCACAATAATAACAGCAATCCTCTTAATTTCAGCAGGAGTCCTAGTAACACAAGAAGCATTGAACACAAAACCAATGATAAACGATGGAGAGTTAGAAGCAATAAAACATCTACAAAACACCGAGGAAGATGCTTATGTAATTGCTACTGCTTCATTGTATTCTCCTTATATCTTAGGATACTCAGAAAGAAGAACAATAGCTCCAGGATTATTTGAATATAATAAACACAATGAAGAAGAATGGGTAAAATTCTGGTCCACAAAAGACTTAGAAGAAATAAAACAATTCTTAAATGAATATAACAAACCATTATACATTCATATAGGGGCTAAACAACCAGATAATATAAATCAATTCAATCAATGTTTCGAAACATACTACGAACAAAATAATAATAAAATATACAAATACACATGCTAAAAATGAAAAACATTAATCCAATCAAAATTGCAATAATCTTAATCCCAGTAATAATAATTTTATACATTATTAATACAAACTTCATATTTGATCAAGAATTTAATTATCACTATGATATTGGAGAAGAGGGGCAAGAATACCTTTATCCAACGGATAGGACTTCCGATAGTTTTAATGCGGAGGGAATAAGCTATAAGACAATTTCAGAAGGCTTAGTATATTTTTTCAATGATTATCTCCCCCCAAATACAGAAAAAATAGAAGTCACCATAAGATTTCAGAATAATTTTCCTAACAAAGGTAAGTTTTATTTGGGAGCAAAAAACGATAAAGAATGGGGTTACACTTCTGATGAAATTTTTGAGAACAATGAAATCAAAAAAGGAGAGTGGATTACAAAGAAGATTACATATAATTTCGAAACCGATAATTTAGAAAGGGGAGAAAAAGGAGATTATTTTTTTGTAATAAGAACCCCCCACTTAGGACAAGAAGAGTATAAAAACTACACAGTCCCAATCGACTACATAAACATAACAATATACAAACCAGGTTTACTATGAAACAAATAACAGGAAACAAAGCAGAAGTAATCTCTCACCTATTCCAAACTCTATTAATTACTTACTTAATTTTACTACTACTAGAACAAATCTACATAGGTTTCGTTTCAACATATCTAAATCTAAACTATTTACTAATCTTAACAATAGCAGCAGGAATCCTAGACGTTTTCACAAAAAAGAAAAAAACAAAACAAACAAAAAGTAAATCAGACTACTATCTAATCTACGCTTTAGGAATATTAGGAACAATAATAATAAAATTTAAAACAGTAGAACTAGGATATTTATCATGGATAATTTCAATTATTGCAGGAATATTAATAATCCTATTATCGCATTTAATACTGGAAGAAGATGAAGAATAAAATACTAATCACAATAGCAACTCTAGCAATAGTAACAATAATCTTAACTCTAACAAAATTAACATTTCTAGAATCACTAAGAATTACCTTAGGAACACCTTATGTATTATTCCTTCCAGGTTATATAATCTCATTTATATTCTTCAAAAAAATAGATATAATTGAAAGAATAGCGTTATCATTTGCATTATCAATAGCAATTGTACCATTAATAATTTTCTACTTAAATCTAATAGGAATGCCAATAAACTTATGGAGTTCAGTCTTAACAATTGCAGGAATAATAATTATATCCTTAATAATTTTGAAAAACAAAAAATAATTTATTTAAAATTTGAATAAATATAGAGATTATGAACAATTAATTGA
>CAYFNS010000014.1:0-11770 GCA_964344545.1 Candidatus Woesearchaeota archaeon | reverse complement strand
CTAAAAAAGAAATTTTATTCTTCTCAATAATTTCTGGATTTGCAGGATTACTAGCAGATATAATTTACACAATAGATTGGTGGCACCCTGTAACACTAACCGGAACAAGAGTAGGCCCAGAAGCTTTCCTAGCAGGATTCATGATTGGAGGAATAGCTGCAGTAATTTATGAAGATGTTTTCAAGAAAAAAGTTAGAATAAGAAAAGAACCAAAATCAAACCTAAAAATCATTTACATGATAGGCCTAGCATTAATCTTATTCTTCGGAAGTTTCTTCCTACTAAAAACAAATAGTTTAATCTCAACAATTCTAGCATTCACAATCCCAACAATAATAATGTGGATAAAAAGAAAAGATTTAATCCTAGACTCTTTAGCAAGTGGAGTTTTAATGCTAATTACAGCATCAATAGTCTACACTTTCTTAAATATTGTAACACCGGGCTGGATCCAAGCATTCTGGGTATTTGAAAACACCCCAAATATTATCTTTCTAAACCTTCCATTAGATGATATATACTGTTATTTCTTAATTGGAGCCTATATTGGGCCATTATATGAGTACTGGAAAGAAGGAAAATTAATACAAAAGTAACCTTTATATATACTGGAGTATATAGATTAATATGGCATACAATCACCTAAATCCAGGATCATCTCTATACGCAACAGAACTAGAGAGACAAAGGAAATTTCAATTAGAAAGAATAGGATCCGATATGCTAAGAAGGGAAAAACTTGTAGAATTAACACAAGAACGTGATAAATTACAAAGAGAACAACAACAAAGATTTTTAGAAGAATCACTAAAGGCAAGAACAATCCCTAACTACCAACCTAATTTTGCTCAAAATTTAGATATTGCTCCACTAAGTAGAGAAATTTTAAGACTTAGATAATTTCTTCTCCAACCCAGAAACTTTAACAACATCTTCAGCTTTAAAATTCTGATAAATTCCACAATGAGGGGAAATTACCTCGCTTTTACACACGGGATCATACTCTTTATGGGCATACCCGCATTTTCCAATATATTGACATTTTGCCATGAGAAGATTTTACTTTAATCAAAACTATTTAAATTTAACCGATAGAATTCTTTATAAATATCAATTCTTAACAAATTTCTAATGGTAATGGAAAAACTAGGCTCAAATTTAAAGAATGTTCTGAAAAAAATAGCTGGTGCTCCAATAATAGATAAAACACTAATTAATGAGCTAGTTAAAGATATCCAAAGAGCACTATTAACTTCTGATGTTAATGTAAAATTAGTTCTGCAACTATCTAAAGATATCAAAACAAGAGCATTAGAACAAGAAGCTCCAAAAGGAGTAAATCAAAGAGATTACTTAGTAAACATTGTTTATGAAGAACTAACTAAATTTTTAGGCGGAGAAACAAAAGGAGTTCAGATAGGTAAAAAAAGACCATTCAAAATTATGCTGATAGGTTTATTCGGAAACGGTAAAACTACAACAACAGGAAAGCTAGCCACATACTACTCAAAAAGAGGATACAAAGTAGCATTATTAGGACTAGACGTTCACAGACCTGCTGCAATGAAACAACTTGAGCAAATTGGTAAAACAACTTCTACCCAAACATTTACAGATGAAAAAGAAAAAGATCCAATCAAAATTTACAATAATTATAAAGATAAATTATCACAATACGATATAGTTCTAATTGATACTGCAGGCAGAGATGCTTTATCAGAAGATTTAGTTGAAGAAATTACAAACTTAAACAAACATATTAACCCAGATGAAAAATTACTAGTGATCTCTGCAGATATGGGGCAAACTGCAGAAAAACAAGCAGAAAAATTTCATGAATCTTGCAATATTACTGGAGTTATTGCAACAAAAATGGATGGAACTGCAAAAGCAGGCGGAGCTTTATCAGCATGCGCAGTAACCCAAGCACCAATTAAATTTATTGGAATAGGTGAAACAAATAATGATTTAGAAGAATTTAATCCTGAAGGTTTTGTAGGAAGATTACTAGGAATGGGAGATCTAAAAGCATTGCTAGAAAAAACACGAGAAGCAATGACAGAGGAACAAGCTCAAGATCTTGGGAAAAAATTCCTAAAAGGAGATTTCAATTTCTTAGATATGTATGAACAACTTTCTGCAATGAATAAAATGGGGCCTTTATCTAAAATTATGGAAATGATTCCTGGAATGGGAGGATTAAAACTTCCAAAAGATTCAATACAAGTTCAAGAATCAAAATTAAAGAAATGGAAAGTAATTATGAAATCCATGACTAAAAAAGAACTTGAAGATCCTGAAATACTTACAAGATCAAGACTTGAAAGAATTGCAAAAGGTTCTGGAACAAATGTTGGAGAAGTTAGAGAACTATTAAAACAATTTAGACAAACTAAAAAGATGACTAAAATGATGAAAGGCGACCCTGAAAAAATAATGAAAAAATTCAAGGGGAAAATCCCTGGAATGTAGTTTTTAAAAAAATAAAAAAATTAGTTTTTACATTTTTTTGTGCATTATTGCCATGTAAATTGCAGACAATCCGACTAGGATATATACTAAACTTAGTAACCAGCCAACTGCACCAAATATTAATTCAACTAAATTAAAACTAAATGCACCAACTAATCCCCAGTTTAAACCACCGATGATCAACAATACAAAAGCAATCCAATCAATAACTTTCATAATCAAACCTCCTTTAAAAATTATAGAATACTTTAGAAATTGCCCTATAAATACTTTTCGCTTAACAAAAACTTTAAATAAACAACTTAACAAATTATTACCATTAAAAGGAGTGTGATAATTAATGAAATCAATGATAATTTTATTTCTTGCATCCGTATTAATTATATCTGGATGCCAATTAGTACAAGAACAAAACCCACAATTCAGAATGGATATGTATTTTCCGTATGAACAACCTGTCTGCGACCACGATGAAGCCTGTGGTCTGCCTGGCGGTGGCGGTGGCGGAGGCGGCGGAGGCAGCATTGTCTTAACAACTTACTGCGAAAATGTATTTTTTGGATCTTGTGGAGCACCAGCAGGAGAAGATATTTATGAAACCCATTGTACTGCAAGCTACAATTTAGGTTGTGCTGGAAATTGCTATGTAGCAATAGATTCTGACTCATGTGGATTTTATGATCCTGCTTTAGGAAATTGTTATTGTATTGGCGATGGGATTTGTCATGATACTTATGGTGAACCAATAACATCTATAGATTGCCAAGAGTGCACTCCTGGAGAAACCCAATCTTGTAATCTGCCCTCAAACCCCGGAACTTGTGGTGAATGTAATGAAGGTTTGAAAACATGTGACGGCAGCGGTTTATGGAGTAATTGTGAGCAAACAATATTCCCCGTTACAGAAATATGTGGTAATGGTCAAGATGATGATTGTGATTGTAATCCTGATGCAACTGATGCAGATTGTCAAACAACTTACATGGATTGTATAAATGAACAATGTGTTGAGGTAACAGGAGTAGGATCCGATCAATGTACTGCTGATACAGATTGTATACTTCCTACTCATATGGAATGTGATGCAAATTATGATTGTATCGAAGTCCAAGGGCCAGGTGCAGACCAATGTACAATAAACGAAGATTGTACACCAGCACAAATTTGTGGTAATGGAATTCTAGAAGGCGATGAAGAATGTGATGATGGAAATCTTGTGAATGGTGACGCTTGTGATTCACAATGTGATTTTGAAACTGGATTAGTACCTGTTGTAGTAATACCAACTTCAAATCAGGCAGAATCCCATATCTATGGAACAAAAGTAGTATGGAATGACATGAGAGATGGAAATAAGATATACATGAAAGACTTAACAAATGGTCAAGAAATACAACTATCAACAGTCTCTGCTGGAGATCCAAGAATATATGATAACATCGTTGTTTGGGAAGAAGGATATGTTTCAGACTCAAAAGTTTATGCTTATGACCTAGACACTGGGATCAAAACATACCTAGGTAGCGGAGAAAACCCAAATATATGGGAGGATAAAGTTGTATGGAGAGGAACATATGGATGGGTAGAAGGAATGTTCCATTATGTAACACCACGAACTAAATACTATGACCTATCAACAGGAGCAACTGGATTTATTGGTGGCGGAGGAATAGGCTGGGATGGTGAACCAGATATCCATGGAAATAAAGTTACCTACACAAGATATCGTTCAGACCTTGGATACAGGACAGATGTATATGTCTATGACTTTACAACAAGTCAAGAAACAAGAATAACTACTGATGCTGCAAGTGTTGGAGATATCTCTTTAATCTGGGGAGATAGAGTTGTTTGGGATGATTATCGAGCACCAGAAGATGGGGCAAGAGATCTATACATGTATGATCTCTCAACAGGATATGAAACATTGGCTGTAAATGGTTATGCCTACAATGGGGTTGGAGCATTTGAGTTACATGGAGATAAGTTAATCTATAATTTCATAAGTAACTCGCCTGAAACAATACGAGAAATAAGACAACTATACATCCCAACTGGCCAAGTAACTGATTTGAGTGATTACTTTGACTACTATCAATCTGCAGAACCAACAATGTGGGGCAATAGGTTAGTCTGGACAGATTACAGAAATGGAAACCAAGACATATACATGTATGTTTCCTAAATTTTTATTTTTTCTTTCTTCATAATTTTTATAAAGAGTAAAATTCTAGCAATTATTAGATGAAACATAAACAATATGATCAACCAGGCATAATTCTACCAAATAATCCTGAAGAAATGCCTTCAAGACAATATGAATTAAAGTTCCCAAATCCGAATCAGTACATAATCGAATTTCCACAAGAATCCGAGCTTCCTGAAAAAAGACCAAAGGAACTTCCACCTTCAGAATTGGAAGTTAAAATATAAGATGAAAATACTTCACCAAGGTGCAGAAGCAATTTTATACTTAGATAAATCAAACTTAGTTAAAGAAAGAATTTCTAAATCCTATAGACATCCAACAATTGATAATAACAAAAGAAAATACCCAACAAGAAGAGAATATAAATTATTAAGAAAAGCAATGGAAGTTGGATTAAACGTTCCTAAACCAATTGATTTTAATGAAATAGACATGAAAATTGTTATGGAACACATCAAAGGAGATGTTCTAAAAGAAACGCTAGATAATTACAAAGAAGAAAAAAGAGATAAAGTTTCAAAATTAATTGGCGAACAAATTGCACTAATGCATGATAATGATATTATTCATGGAGACCTAACAACCTCTAACATGATCCTAAAACAAGATCAAGTTTTTTTGATTGACTTTGGTCTTGGTTCTATTTCTTTAAAATCCGAAGATAAAGCAGTGGATTTACATTTACTAAAACAAGCACTTGAATCCAAACACTATAGACACCACGAAGATCTATACACATCCTTCTTGCAAGGTTACAAAAAATCAAAAAACTATAAAGAAACACTAGAAAGATTAGAAAAAGTAGAAAAACGTGGAAGATACAAAAGAAAAAACTAAATTCTCCCATAAGATTTATAAACAAAAGCGGATTCCATTTTTCTATTATTTGGAGTAAAAGCGCTTAAAACAATGAAATTAGTAGGTATCGCGGGGGGAATAGGCCCAGAAGCATCAAACAAATTCTGTGAAATGTTGATTAAACATAAGAAGAAAGAAAAAGATCAAGATAACATTCCTTTCATTCATTATTCCTATCCCCAAATTCCAGATAGGACAGAAGCAATTCTAGGAATTGGAAAAGATCCAACAGAAGAAATTACAAAAGTCTGTAAAAACTTAGAACACCTAAATGTTGATTTTATAGTAATGCCTTGTAATAGTGCACATCATTTTTTAGGAAGAGTTCAAGATGAAATTGAAACTCCAATAGTTGATATGACAAAAGTTTTAGTAAAAAAAGTTGTAACAACCAACCCTCAAATCAAAAAAATTGGAATACTTGCAACAACCGGATCAATCAAAGCAAAAATTTTCCAAAATTATTTTGGAAGCATAGGAATTGAAACAGTACTTCCGACTGAAGAAGAACAAGAAAAATTAGTTATGGAAGCAATCTACGGTCCAAGAGGAGTTAAAGCTGGTGGGAAAAAAGAAGCTAAACGACTTTTAACAGATGCTGCAGAAGCAATAGTTCTTGGATGTACAGAAATTCCATTAGTGATAAATCAAAAACATTTTGATATTAAATTATATGATCCAATGGAAATAGTAGCTAAGGAAATTATCCATTACATAGAAAGAGAACAAGAAGAAATTGTTACAGTAAAATATGTTGTAAAAAGACCAGAAAAGAAGAAAACAATAGTAAATTCTTAAAATGAAAATAGCAATACTACATCACGATCTAGAAAACACTGAAGATAAGCTAGAAAAATTTCTACAACAACAAGATATTGAAGTTAAATTAATTGATGTGAGAGAAGCTAATATAGATGATTTCAAAGATGTTGATTTAGTATTAAATAGAGTATATGCAAGTGTATCAAATAGAGATTATGCAAGCATAAAAAAAGCATTAACACTTCTAGAAAATTTAGAAAAAGAAGGAATAAAATGTCTAAACTCTCATAAAGCATCATTCTTTGATTATAATAAATTTGAATCTTCAAATATAATGGAAGAAGCAGGAGTAATAACTCCAAAAAGTATTTTCTTAAATGGGGAAGAGCCAAATATAAACAAAATTATTGAAAAACTTTCTCTACCAATAATTGTCAAAAGAAATACCGGCGGAAGAGGAAAAGATCTAGCTAAATGTAATACTAAAGAAGAACTTATTGAAGCAATAAAAACTATAAGAGAAGAGGCAGATTATCGAGGTGGAATAATCCTACAAGAATTTCTAGAACCTATTGAGGCAAATGACTATAGAGTTTGGATAATTGGAGGAAAATTATCTTTCCATCATAAAAGAAGTTTAATTTCCACTAAAGAAAATGAAAAACCATGGTTAGCAAGTAGGTCACTAGGATCTGAAATACTTCCCGGAGAAGATACACTACCGAAAGAAATAGAAGAAGCTGCAATAAAAAGTACAAAGGCAATTGAAGCAGATCTTAATGTTTTAGACATTATAAAAACAGAAAAAGGATATGCGGTAATTGAAAATAACCCAACCCCAAACCTAAGACCCGAATATGCAGGTGTAATTGGATTTGATCCAATAGAATTTTTATATAATCAAATAATCAAAGCATCCCAATTAGAAGAAATAGAAGTAACAAAATGAAGAAAATAGGCATAATAAGTAAAGACAATCCAGATAATCCTTTCATAACTTTAAGAAAACAATTATTTTTAGAGCATTTAGCAGAACATAAAGTAACCTTTTTTCCGTGGGATTCTGTAGATGATATTGCAAAGTTAAATGAATTTGATTTAGTTTACCTAAGTTCTCTAGGACCGATTGAAGGAAGAAAACAAGAGCTTCTTAATTTTATAAGGAATCTTGGAGGATTAGAAACAAAAGTTATTAATGATCCTGAAACTATGATTGAAAACTTCGATAAAAGATATTTATTATTCTTACAAGAAAATGGAATCCCAGTAATACCCACAACAGAAGTATCAAATTCAACTCAAGAAGATTTATCCAACATATCCTTCCCAAATTATACTGAAACAATTGTAAAACCAAGATATTTCTCAGAAAGATCTTTAGGATTAATGAAAACCTCAGAAATTGATACTGAAGAAGAATGGGAAGACTATAAAGCAAAATACGGTGAATTAGTATTGGCACAACCCTTCATCCCAACAATTCAAAAAACTGGAGAAAGATCAGTTGTATTTGTTGGAGATACATACTCCCATACAGTAAGAAGACCAAGGGAACAAAGATGGGATCATTTTGGCACAGTAAGAGCTTCACATCAAGCAAGTGCAACAAAACAAGAATTAGACACTGCAGAAAGAATACTATCAACACCTTACCATATAAGTAGATTTGATTTTATTGCCGACAATGGAACTCCTTTGATTAGTGAAGTAGAAATGATAAACCCAAATATGTGGGTAGGAAGAAATATGGGGAGCATTGATCCTACATTTATGGGCATCTTCAGCGAATATGTTAACTCTCAATTAAATTCTTAAAACCAATAACTTTAAAAGCAAATTATTTTCATTCTAAAACACATAGTCCCGTAGTGTAGAGGCCCAGCATACGTGGTTTTGGTCCACGTGACCCAGGTTCGAATCCTGGCGGGACTATCCTATATTTTTATAAAATTGAAAATCTAAAATTAGCTTAATGGGATTAGAAGAATACCTTGACCATGTTAAAACAAAATGTAAAAAACATGGAGTAAAATTAGTTCTAAAAAATAAAAAACACTTCTTAGAAGAAGGAGTTTCAATGGGGGGATACTTATCAGAAGAACCATTAGAATTAGGAGTTGCAACAAAAAAACCTCAAAAAATATGGGTTCCTTTTTTACTTCACGAAGACTCTCACTTAGATCAATTACTAGAACAATCTCCATTATTCACTCAAACAAAAATAAGAGGAGTTTGTGCTTCAGAGATTATTACAAATTGGGTTGAAGGAAAAGACTATTCACCCAATACAATTCAGCAAGCAATTGCTTTAATAAGAGATATGGAATTAGATTGTGAAAGGAGAGCATTAAAAAAAATAAAAAAATTCCAACTTCAAATAAATCCCCAACACTATATCCAAACTGCTGCTATAAATATCCATCAGTATAATTACACATTAAAAAGAAGATTATTTCTAAGAAGAGGAAATGCCCTTCCTTATGAAGATAAATCAATCCTCGAAACTATGCCCACAACACTAAGGGGGAATTTCAGAAGATTAACAAATAAACAATTAGCTGCATTCGATAACTATATGGAAAACGCATAATCCTTATAAATTAATTTTCATTCACCATATTCAATGGATTATGCTAATATTCTAACTACAATCATAAGAAATGTAGCAAACTTATGGCCTGCTAGAATTATACTAGAAAATGAACAAGGCATAAGATGGTATAAAGGCAGACCAAGTAAAATTCTACGTCCTGGAAAATTGCATTATTTCTGGCCTGCGCTAGGCCATATAGATAAAGTCGACATTACAGACGGATCATTAGATATAGAAATGTTAACAGTAGATACTGAAGATAGCACATACACCCTAGACGGAGCAATTAGATATGCAGTAGTAAATGCTAAAAAATACTTAGTAAACCTAGAAGAAGATGATGCAGCCCCAACCCTCTCATTAATTGCTAGAGGATGTGTTTCTGATATGATTCGAGAACATGGAGGACTAGAAGAAAAGATGTATGATGCAATCGTTGTTGAATTCAACAAACAAACAAACCAATATGGCGTTAAAGGAAAACAATTTATTCCAGGTACAGTAACAAAAGAACCAATACACCTAAGATTAATAGATTAACACTCTCTCTCAATAATTTTATATTTCCTATCGAACCTTCTTTGTTTTATTAAAGAAATTGTACCTTCAAATATCAAACCAATTCCAGCTAAAAACCAAAACCAATCAGAAGAAAAATCATAAGGGCCTATCAATTTCATCAAAGTACCAACAACCATTAAAACTCCAACCAAAATAAATCCTTCATAACGAAATAAATTATCTAATTTCTTCTTCATAATAATGAAAAAAGAGAGATAGTTTTTATAATTTATTATTCATAAGTATCATAATAAATTTGTTTTTCACTTTCTAACAATCCTTCAATAGAAAGACTATTCGGATCTAAATTTTCATAAGGCCTAAATTCTACCCTAAAATAAGGATGATTCATAGAACTTGTATAAGTATTAATCCAATCTACAAAATTATCTGAAGTGGGAACATCAGTTTGCATATATGCATTCCACCTATCAAAAGCAAACTCATAAGTTTCTTCATTAGATTTTCCTCTAAAAAATTCACGACCTTCTTCTGTTAAATAGAAATCGGTAACTCCAAATTCAGAAGAAATTTGCCCAATTAAAACCCCATCTGCAAGAGTGTCCCTAAATTGATTTTGCATCCAAATTAACATATCAATATCTCCATCATTTGGTGCAGCACCATCAACTTTAAGATCAATCCATGCTTGTTCCCAATCATTCCATTCTAAGGGGGCAAACATTTCCCTATATTGATTAATATCTCCGTAGGGATGTGTATGTCTGAACTTTAAAGTACCTTCTGCAGCATTAAACAAATCACTTAATTCTTCTGGATAAACATACCCAAAAGCATACTCATCATTTTCCGAAGCACCATAGTCTAGTTTTCCAGATTCTCTCAAAACCTCATGCCAGCAAGATTTATCAAAAACCCATCCTTCCTCATACTCCAAACTTAAAAGATCGCGAGCTTGCCTATCTGCAACATTTTCCGGAACACAAACTACTGTTTTATCATTATCATTTGTATTAACAACTAGACTATCGAGATTAACTGTTGATCCAGAAGCAGAAGCAGTTCCTAACATAAAAGCACCTAAAACTAAAGATTTTAACTTATTCATAAAAAAGGGAATCAAAGCGAATTTATAATGATTTTCATAAGACTTAAATATTTTTCAAAACAGTAAAATAATACTATGATCGAAGAAAAAAAAGTAGGTAAAGTCTTCGCTTATTTTGCAAAGATAGGCGTAGCAGCCATAAATGTAACAGACGACTCTATAGAGATAGGGGACAAATTGCATTTCAAAGGTGCAACAACGGACTACGAAGAAGAGATTGAAAGTATGCAAATTGATAAAAAAGAAGTGGATTATGTCGAAGCAGGCAAGTCAGTAGGCATACAAATCAAAAACAAAGTACGTCCTGGAGATGAGGTATACAAAGCTTTATAAAGGATTAATTTTCTCATTTTTCCTAGGATAAGTTGGTGAGAGCTCACTTATACCAGGAATAAAATTTATTTCTGTATAATTTCACCAAAATTAAATAAAAATGGCACGTATGCACTCCAGAAAAAAAGGAAAAAGTGGAAGCACAAGACCCGAAGAGAGAAAAAAACAAGCTTGGGTAAAATATTCTGCTAAAGAAGTTGAAGCATTAGTTATAAAACTTGGAAAACAAGAAAAAAATGCTTCAGAAATAGGATTAATCCTTAGAGACTCATACGGAATCCCAGATGTTAAAGCAATAACAAAGAAAAAAATCACTCAAATTCTTAAAGATAATAAATTAGGTACAGAATTACCTGAAGATTTACTAAACTTAATCAAAAAACATATTGATCTAACAACTCATAGAGAATCCAACAGACAAGATATGACTGCTAAGAGAGGATTCCAATTAACAGAGAGTAAAATTAATAGACTAGTTAAATACTATAAGAAAAAAGGCAAGATCCCACAAGATTGGAAATTCGACAGATCTAAAGCTAAACTATTGGTAGGATAAAGATGGCTGCAAAAAGAAAAGTAACAAAAAAATTAGATAAGAAGAAGAAAAAGAAATGGTTCTCAATCTTCACTCCAAAGAATTTCGGAGGAGCAGAGATTGGAGAAAGTTATGTTGCAGATGCTCAAAATCTAATTGGAAAAACAATCAGAGTTAACTTATCAAATGTAGCAAAAATAAGAGGAAACAACTTAAGAATCAAATTCGAAGTTACTCAAGTAAAAGAAGAAAAAGCAGAAACTGAACCAATTCTTTACCAAATGCTACCAAGCCATGTTAATAGAATTGTTAGAAAAAACAAAAGTAAAATTGATGCTTCTTTGAAATTAAAAACTAAAAGTAAAGAAGATGTAATCA
>CAYFNS010000013.1:17391-17746 GCA_964344545.1 Candidatus Woesearchaeota archaeon | reverse complement strand
ACTCCATTCCATAATAAATCAAAACTTCTTGTTCCATTTGCATCATCTTCTGGCTTCATATGGTAGAAAGGTCTAACTTCCCATGGATAATTTGTAACGAAAACAAATTCCTCTCCATACTTTTCAAAGATATATTCACCAATTAATTTTTCAGCCTCAGCATCTAAATCATCATTTGCTCCTAACTTCTTTCCTTTTTTGGCCAACATTTCTTTCAATTCAGCCATTGGTATTCTAGGGATTTTTTTAGGAACTTTCAAATCTGCACTCCATAATTCTAATTCATCCTTACATTCTTTCTTGAGATTAGTAATTAAATCTTTGAACATTCCCTCAACAACATCCATCACATCAT
>CAYFNS010000013.1:16070-17364 GCA_964344545.1 Candidatus Woesearchaeota archaeon | reverse complement strand
CTAAATACAGGAGCAATCTCATAAACCTTCTCAAATCCACCAGCAACAAACATTTGTTTATAGATTTGTGGACTCTGGGATAAATATGCATCTCTCTTGAAATACTTAACATTAAATAATTCTGCTCCAGATTCAACCCCCATACTTGTTAGTTTTGGTGTTGTGATATTGAAAAATCCATTATCATCAAAATAATTAGCAATAATCTTTGCAGATTTACTTCTTAATTTGAAAATTGCTTTTACTTTTTCTTCACGAGTATCTAAAAATCTATGATCTAACCTAGTATCAATATTTGAAGTTCCTGCACCAACATCTAATGGTAAAGGCGTTCCAGCTTTACTTAATACTTCTAAACCCTCAATAATTAACTCATTTCCCCCAGCCTTTAATTTACTCTTAACAATACTTCCCTTAACAACAACTACAGATTCTCTTGTTAAGTCTTGAATTTTATCAAAATCACCATATGAATCTTTTTTTGCAACAATTTGCATAAAACCACTCGCATCTCTAACTCCAATAAATGCAAGCTTACTCATTAAATTAATATTTTTTACCCATCCAGCAATAACCGCTTTCTTACCCTCTTTTTCTTCTTGAGCCTTTTTTATTGAAATTCTTTTGTCTAACATGTCTATGAGACTAACTTAGAAATTATTTAAATCTTTCTCAAAACCCAACAGAAAAGCTTTTAAATTTGCTATTTACCTTTTTTCATACTGCCTCGGTGGCTCAGTCTGGTTAGAGCATACGGCTGTTAAAAAACCTTATAGAAACCGTAAGGTCGGCGGTTCCGCCCCGGGGCGCTCATTTTTCTTTATTTAATTTGATAAAACATATAATCCCCTATCTTTAGAGAACTCATAATTACATTCGGTGGGATAGAGTGGATTATACTCTCCAAATATTAAAGAAATCAATCCAGAAATGCTAGGTTCAAAATTTTTCCTTAATTGTAATGAAATCCTAAAATTATCAATAGTTCTATTAACATTTAAATCTATTCTTTCTTTTGTGTAGCTAGAGGATTTCGGAAGACTATATCTATAAGAGATTGTATTATTATCACTAGTGACAGTAGGATTATCCTTCTGAGGGGTTATTATAATGTTTTCTGATTTAACAATAATTGAAACACTGGGCTCCGTTTCCCCTCCGTTTTTGAATCGCGCTTCTACATAGGGCCCATTGGGTGAGATAGAAGCAGATAAAAGATCATCACATTCCAGGCTATAACTAATGATTAGCCTCGTATTTATTCCTGTTAGTATCAAACCAACCAATAGGGCGA
>CAYFNS010000013.1:3888-16060 GCA_964344545.1 Candidatus Woesearchaeota archaeon | reverse complement strand
GAATATCAATGCTCCCCAAATCACATCTTTAGACATCATCATATAAGGAAAGATATTAAAGTTATTAAGCTTTCCATTTGTCAAGGCTTGCCAAGTACACGAGTAGAATATATAAGCTAATAATCCCCATTTTTATCATGCAAATGAACAAAGAATTAGGTGCAATGTTATATTGGGCCGAGGGAGATAAAGCTAGGGAATCAATGGTTGCTTTAACTAATACGGACCCAAAGGTTATGATTTATTTCGCTAAGTGGTTTAGAAAATATTTTTCTGTTGATGAAAGTAGGTTAAGGTGCAGATTATATATTTGGGAAAATTTGGATGAGGAAAAAGCTAAGCAATTTTGGTCTGAAAAATTGAATATTCCTTTAAGTCAATTTACTAAATCTTACATTTCTAAGTCGAAACCTAAAATTAGAAAAAGAAGACATAAATATGGTGTTTGTAGGTTATCTTATTGTTGCACTGAAACATTAAAAGGAATAAAATATATCATCTCTAAGAAATTTCACTAAAAAAATCAAAATAAAACTATATTTTACAACACCATAATATTCTTATTGTTCAAAATATACCAACTAAGGCGCTATATATCGGCAGAATGTATAGGCAGGAGGATTAGGAATCAATCCTCTCTGCGTAATTAGTATCTTTCAAAGGAGAAAAACACCAGTAGAGTAAAAAGGTGTTTCTTATATTTAAAGATTTCTAATTATTCAGGAGGAGAATTCCAGAAAAGTAACAAGATGAACAAGACAGGAAAAAGTAATGTTGCCGAAGGTATTGCAGCATTAGTAATAGGATTCTTGATAATGATATCAATTCCTGAAGCCAAAAGTTATTTGGACAGTCTAGTAAATGCAGTAGTTACTGGACTAATATTGGGAATTATTATCGCTGTTGTTATTTTTGCAGTTTGGTATCTTTTAGATAAAAACTGAATAATGGCAGATAAAGTGAAATCAAATCAACTATTTTTTATTTTCTTTTCCTTTTTCTTCAAGTTGCTCTAATAATATTTTTGCTTCAGAGTCATCTTTATGTCTTTGTTTTATATGTAAGGCAAGATTCCATTCAACTTGGGAATTCGATGAACCTCTGACTTTTTTGTCACAAAAAGGGCAATTACCTATAATTACAATCTTTCTTTCTTCTACTGGTTTAAGCTTTATTTTAGCAATTCCAATATCGATTATCTCTTCTTTCATACTATACCCTATACACTATAGTATTTAAATTTTTCTATAATGCATACTCTTATAAACCCCTCAATTCAACTTATCCTAACAATTAATGGAGTAAAATTTAAATGAAAGGTACAGTAAAATTTTTCGATGAAACAAAAAGATTCGGATTTATCTCTGGTGAAGACGGTAAAGAATATTTTGTTCATGAATCCGATCTTCAAGAAGGCGTAAGAATTCAAGAAGGCGATGAAGTTTCATTCGATGTAGAAGAAGGCCAAAGAGGCCCAAAAGCTGCTAATGTTTCTAAATAATAATCACCTTATTTTTAGTTAATATTACAAATTATTTTTTTTATTTTTAAAATACAAACACTTATAAACCCCTCAAACGGCTTCTAATTATTAAAGAACGGACAGAAAAAGCAGTAATCACAATTGCACACTTTTTCTCGAGTAAATTTAAGCATAAAATGAAAAAATTCAAAGAACTAGGCCTTATTGAGCCTATATTAAAAGCAATAGAAGAAAAATTTGAAGAACCTACAGAGGTTCAAGCAAAAGCAATACCAAAAGTAATAAAGGGTCAAGACATCCTTGCTGGATCTGCAACAGGTTCAGGAAAAACACTAGCTTTTGGAGCAGGCATAATTCAAAATTCAACAAAAGGCGAAGGAGTACAAGCACTAATATTAACTCCTACAAGAGAATTAGCGGAGCAAATAAAAAAAGCGCTGAATACATTTTCTAAACATAAACCATTAGACATAACAGCAGTTTATGGAGGAATGCCTATCGATAGACAATTCAAGAGATTAAAAAATGCAGATATCGTTGTTGGCACCCCAGGGAGGGTTATTGATCATTTACAACGGGGAACACTAAACTTGAAAAAAGTGAAAACATTAGTTTTAGATGAAGCAGATAGAATGTTTGATATGGGATTTATAGAAGATGTAGAAAAAATTATCAAACAAACTCCAAGAAGCAGACAAACACTACTATTCTCTGCAACAATTTCTGGCATGTTGGAACATATCATTAAGAAATATCTAAATGACCCTGCTCAAATCGAAGTTGAATCTTATGTAGATCCCTCAAAGTTACATCAAGTTTATTATGATGTTCCAGATAATCTAAAATTCTCTTTACTAGTAAAACTACTTAAAGAAGAAAAATCCGGATTAGTAATGGTTTTCTGTAACACAAGGAGTGCCACTGATTTTGTAGTAAATAATCTAAAAGGCAACGGAATAGATGCAGAGGCAATTCATGGTGGATTTACACAATCTAAAAGGAATAAAGTTATGGAGCGCTTCCATGATGAAAAAGCATTAATCTTAGTTTGTACTGATGTTGCAGCTAGAGGATTAGATATCCCCCATGTTTCACATGTTTACAACTTTGATCTTCCAGATGATAACAAAGATTATATCCATAGAGTTGGGAGAACTGCTAGAGCTGGAAAGGAAGGTAAAGCAGTGAACATTTTAGGTTCTAGAGACCATGATGCTTTTGGAAGAATTCTACAAAACCACGAGATAGATGTAGAAAGAGAACCAACTCCAAAAATTGAACGAGCGAAAATCACCTGGAGACAAAAACCTAAACAATTTAGAAAAGGAATGAGAAGTAGATGGACTAAAAAGAAGAGACGTTAACTTCTTTCCAACCTTTTTCTGAAGTTAATCAATGCTTGTCCTGGTTCGCCAAGGGAAGAGAAATAATGAACATGATAATGTTCGCCAATAATCTCTTCTCTTTCAGGCCTACCGACAGCAAAAATATAAAATTGCGTATAAGGATTAGCAGCTACAACTCTCCTCACTTGTTGTAAACATTTAATATTTTTATCAGCAGGATGACAAAAAACTTCTTTAGGCAATTTTTCTTCTAAATCATGTTTACATAAGCAGTCATGAGTATGAACATCGGCACCCCTTTCAGTTAATTGATCAACAAATAAATCCAAAATACTGCTACATCCTTCTTGATAAAAATGAAATTCCATTCTAACCCTTTTCCACTTTAGCCATAATTCTTGCTTGTAAATCTTCCCAGCTCTCATCTCCATCCATATGGCATACGTGGAAATGTTCTCCAATTCCCCTTACCCTATTACTGGTATATCCTAAAGCAATTATATAAAAATCAGTGTAAGGATTTGCTGCGACAACCCTTCTAACTCCTTGAAAACATTCAGTTCCTCCTTGAGCAGGGTGGCATAAAACTACTGGTGGGAATTCTGTATCTGGATCCACATCACATAAACATCTCTTATGAGTCTCCACTTCTAAGCCATCTTCCTTGAAATTATCCCCGACAGCTTCCATATAGCAATTTCCAACATGGCCATATAGCGCAATATCCATATTTCTGGGAACAAGAAACTATTTATAAATTTAATCTTCTAAAAATTCTTTCACTTCTTCATAACTTCTAGCCCCTTTTAATTTTACATATTCAGGAAAATTCTTACGATAATTGCTCCAGGCATATCTTTCATCTAAATAAACTATAACTCCTTTATCAGTTTCACTTCTAATACATCTTCCAGCATTCTGCATTATAGATGTAAAGGCAGGCATTATATACCCATATTCCATCCCTTTTCCAAACTTCTCATCATAATATCTAATAATCTCACGAACTTCTAAATCATTCTTAGCAAAAGGAACACCAACAACAATAACAGCCTTTAACTTATCCCCAATTAAATCAATACTCTCTCCAAAACTTCCTGAACTAACTGCAAATAATGTTGTCCCCTCTTCCTTTAAAGAAACAAACCTTTTCAATAACATTTCTCTTGAAGATTTATCCATTCCCCTAGTTTCAACTAATAAATCTCCGTTAATTAGTTCTAAAGTTTTTTCCATTATTGCATAACTTGGAAAGAAAAATATTTTATTGCCCTTAACAATGTCTATTAATTCAGAAACACTTTCCGCAATTCTTTCATACATTTGTCCATTTCTTTGATCAAATTTAGTAGAAATTGCTGGGATAACCAAATCTAATCTATTTTTTTCAGGAAAGGGGTTTGGATATTCAACTTTCAAAGGCAAATCCAATCCAAAGATTTGCTCATACATAGTTAATGGATACAAAGTTCCACTCATAAAGATATTAGAATGTGCTCCTTTCAAAATTGGCTCTAAAACAATACTTGGGTCTAAACAATTATACAATAGATTAATCACAGGTTTTCCAGTTTTAGTAAAACTACGTCTCAAAATCCTTGAATATCTTTTATCTTCTAACTTCCATATTGCTAAAAAATGGGCTAAAGCATTAAGATAACTTCTCCTTTCTTCCTCAATAACAACATTTGCAGTTTTATGAATCTTCGAAACCAATTCATCACTAACCTCAGAAAAATCTTCCTTCGAAACTAATATTTCAGTTTTATCTAATCCTAATTTAGAACTTAATTCCATTAATTTATCTTTTATTTCAATAATTGAAGGCTCTAAATCTTGATTAAATTTTCCTGCTTCACGAACAGAAGAATCCATACTTATTGTATTAACGCTTTCACTCATCAAATCCCTAGCTCTAGAAGGCAAATTATGGGCTTCATCCCAAATCAAAATACAATTTTCCAATTCTTTTCCAATTTTCTTAAAAAATCTTTCGCGAGTTCCAGGATTTAAAATATGAAAATAATCAACAATAATAACTTTAGCTTTCTTTGCTAAAAAAGCAGCAGCTTCAAAACTACAAACTTCTGCGTTTCTACATTTATCTACTAATTCTTCAACATGTAAAATACTTCCTTTCAATTCATCAATTAAAATCTTATTGGTAAATATTTTTTCTTTACTATAATAATTATTATAGAAATCACATTCTTTATTTTCAACGACACTTTTACAAAATTCTCTAAATTCACGAGAGTTCAAATTAGAGATATCTTGTCTAGGACACATCCATCGTTTCCCAATAAAATCTGCAACCTGAAAATTAATATCATTCTTATCTTTTATTTCACGTAAAGTATCAATTGCAATTTTATGATGCGTATGTTTTGAAGTCAAAAAAATTACATGTTTATCATTCTCAATAGCATATTGTAATGCAGGGGCCAAAGTACTAACAGTCTTCCCAACACCCGTAGGAACTTGTGCTAAAACATCTTTTTTATGATTTAATGCAGTTCTAACTACTTTGATAAAATTATCTTGTCCCTTTCTATAACTCTCAAAAGGAAATAGGTCTTGCATCAGAAATCCAATATCTGAGACCTTTATAAAAACTTATATAAATCATCACTAATCACAAATAAAACATGCAAGATTTCGCAGAATTTTCAATTGATTATCTAAAAAAGCAAGGGGTAGACTATGCTGAAGCCAGATTGGAGTCTATTAACTCTTCAGGATTTGTATTAAATAACTCCAATCCGGAAATTTCTGGATTTGATCAATCCACCGGATTAGGCATTAGATTTCTAATAAATAACAATATGGGTTTTACTGCAATTAACGCATTAAACAAAGATAAGATAAAAAAAGAAATTGATAAATCAATAAAACTAACAAGAAAAGCTGCAAAAATTTCAGAAAAAGTAAAACTTGCACATTCAAAATCAATAACAAAAAAACACACAATCAAACCTAAATTAGAATTTTCAGAAGAACAAAAAGTTAGTTTTCTAAAAGATCTTGATAAAGAACTAAAAGCAGAACATAAATACCTTTCATTATCTGATACAACAACTGAGAAATTCTATATTAACACTGATGGAACAAAAATAACTCAAATTATTCCAAGAGTTAACTTCCTTTACTTTTTAACACTAATGAACGATGCAGATTCAATCCAAAGATATTTACAATTTGGGGCTGCAAGCGGATACGAAATCCTAAAAGAATGGAAACTACAATCCCACATACAAGAAGAAATTGAAGCTCTAAGAAAAAACTTAACAAGTGGAGTTAAAATGCCATCTGGAGAGTTTGATGTAGTAGTTGCGCCAGAAGTTACTGGAATTGCAACACACGAAGCAATTGGACATCCATACGAGGCAGATAGGATCATGGGTAGAGAATCTGCACCAGCAGGAGAATCTTTCGTTACACAAGAAATGCTAAACAATCAACTAGGTTCAGAAGTTGTTACAGCAGTAGATGATCCAACACTAGATGGCTCTTTTGGATTTTTCCAATATGATGATGAAGGTGTAAAGGCCAAAGAAAATGTTTTAATGCAAAACGGAAAAATAAATGATTTCTTACACAACAGAGAAACAGCAGCAGAAATGGGCATAAATAGCAACGGTTCAGCAAGGGCAAGTGTTTATTCCGTAGAACCAATGGTAAGAATGTCCAACACATACATTAAACCTGGAAAACAAACTGAAGAAGAACTAATTAAAGACATAAAAAAAGGAGTTTATATTAAAAATTTCATGGAATGGAACATTGATGATAAAAGATTCCAACAAAAATATGTAGGGGATGAAGCATATTTAATTGAAAACGGAGAAATAACTAAACCTGTAAGATCTCCAACAATTGAAATTACAACTCCAAAACTATGGTCTTCTGTTGATGCAGTTGCAAACAACTTAAAACTATTCGCAGGCACCTGTGGAAAAGGTGAACCTATGCAAGGAATCCCAGTATTAATGGGTGGCCCATCAATGCGTTTAAGAAAAATTAAATTTAATTAACAAAACTTTTTTAAACTAAAAATCCTAAATTTATTCTAAAGGAGGTGTTATAATGATAAAACCATTTAAATTAGGTTTAGCGTTTGGTATTGGTACTGCAATCTTTATGCTACTTTATGGTATACTTGCATTAGTTGGTGTCTCCGGATTCGATACTGGTTTTAACCTACTAGCACAATTCTATCCTGGCATAACTCTATCTTGGTTAGGATTAGTATTTGCGGTAGTATGGGCATTTGTTGAAGGACTTGTTTGGGGATGGTTAGTATTTACTTTTTACAAATTACTAAAAGGCCATGTAGTAGAAAAACCCAAAAAGAACGGTAAGAAATAATTTCTTTATTTCTTTCTTATTCCTATAACATACATTTCTTTACTTTTACTTTTACTCCCTTCTGGCTTAAAAATTCGAACGTTTCTAAAGATCTTTTTAGCTTCACTAACAAAAGGCTTAAACCATTCACTTTCAAACATCTTACAAACAAAAAACCCACCTTTCTTTAACTTTTTGTCTGCAATTTCTAAAGCTCTAATACTTAAATCATAGGAAAGTTCATTATCTATTTTACGAACTCCAATTGTTTTTGGAGCTAAATCACTCAAAACAACATCATAATCTTTTTCTAGAATTTTAAAAATTTCGTCACCCATAACATCTGCTTCAATCCAATTCCCAAACTTAACTTTGTTTAAATCAACAGAATCAACTTCTGCTCCCAATTCAACAGCAACTTGACTCCAAGATCCTGGAGCAGCACCCAAATCTAAAACATCATCTCCTTTACGAATAATCTTAAACCTTTTCTGCATGTCTTTTAACTTATAAACACTCCTAGCTAAATACCCTTCAGCATGAGCTCTCTTAGTAAATTTATCTCGCTTTTTTATACCCATTTTTTACGTTTGAAGAAAACAAACAACAATATAATACTTGCGACCATAAGAACTATTGGGATATAAAATCCATAAGTATCATTATAAAATGGGATATTAGCAAAATTCATCCCCCATATTCCAGAAATTAACGTTGGTAATAAGAATATAGAAGCCAAAACTGTAAATGAACGCATTATGTCATTTAACCTATTAGATGTTGCAGTCATATGCATTTCAGAAACAACTGTTAATTTTTCTCTTTGATAATCAACTGTACTTTCTGCCTGCATTATCTCTACATGCAGATTATTCAAATCTAAGTAATTTTTATTAGAAATATATTTGCTTGTCTTATTTTGTAATTTTTCGATAATTGCTCTATTTGAGGACAGAGCTTTCTTAAAGAACCCTAAATGTTTCTTCAATGGCAGTAACTCATTCGCATTCTGAATACGGTTATTTAAAACTTTATCTTCAACCTTCTCAATTTTATCATCAAATTTTTCAAGTTGTCCATTCGAATATCTATTTATCTCAGAAACGACTTTATAGAACAAGAAATCAACCCCTCTACTAAAAAATTCCTTGCCTTCTTTTGTTAAAACAACATCAAAGAAGTTTTTTAAGGGCTTAATTTCCTTGTGATGGACAGTAATAATAAATCTTTTACTCAAAAATACTCCCAATGGAACCGAACCTGATTTCTCAGTTAAGGACCTCAAAACAATAAAAGTATAGTCTTTTCTATGTGCCAAACGTGGAATTTCACGCGCATCAATACTATCCTCTAAATCTCTAGAATATAACTTAAATTTCTTCTCTAATTCTTTCAATTCCTTTTTATCTTTTGTAGAAACATCAATCCACACAGTATCCCTTAACAAATTAACCTTTTTTACAGAAATATTACTAGTTTTTCCTTTAGAATACTTTACACCTCTAAACATTAATAAAAATCTGATTTATCCGTTTATAAATCTTGCTTTTAACTGCAATAAATTTTATAAATAGAATAATTTTAAGAAAAATATGTCTACACTACTTTGGATAATATTTGCAACATTAATTTTGAGTATAATCTCATTGTTAGGTATCCTAACATTTTCTCTGAAACCAAAGTATCTCAAAAAAATACTATTGCTACTAGTTTCGCTATCTGCTGGAGCTTTGATGGGAGGAGCTTTCTTTCATTTAATCCCCGAAGCACTAGAAGCCTCATCCGCAACAAATGTTTTTATGTCAGTTTTAACAGGATTCATAATTTTCTTCATAATTGAAAAAGTTTTACATTGGAGACACTGCCATGAAGACCACTGCCCAGTACACTCCTTTGCTTATATGAACTTATTTGGGGATGCAGTACATAACTTCATAGACGGATTAATAATTGCGGCTAGCTTCATAGTGAATGTTCCTTTGGGGATTGCAACTACTTTAGCAGTTGCATTACACGAAATCCCACAAGAAATAGGAGACTTTGGGGTTTTATTGCATGCAGGATTTTCAAAAGTAAAAGCATTATCATATAACTTCTTAATTGCTGCTACAGCAATCTTAGGAGGTTTAATAGGGTTCTTACTAAAAGAAACAACTGAATCACTAACACTATTCTTACTCCCATTCGCAGCCGGGGGATTCTTATACATAGCAGCATCTGATTTAATTCCAGAAATAAGAAAAGAACTTAATATGAAAAAATCATTCCTAAACTTAATCATATTCTTGGTAGGAATTATACTAATGTTTGCATTAACTCTAATGGAATAATTATTTCAATATTTTTCCTGTTTTTACATACCACATATATAAATCTAGCTCAGCAGAATTCATTTTTAATTTTTTGGCCATTTTATTAAATTTATTTTCAATTTCTAGATAATTCTTTTTATTTAACGGCTTTTCTTCATTCATTAGGCTCAAGATAAATTTTTATACCCTACATTTCTTAGAAAATGAGAAGATTCTTTGTATCCCAGCCCTTTAATATTTTTAACTAAAAATTCACGAGCTTCAAATTCACCCAAATTCTTCAAAATATTTTTTATATCTGAAAATTTTCTTGCTTCCACAATATATTTTGCTTTGTTATTATGAAATCTATGTTTATTTTTTTTAATAACTGAACTTAATTTTTTCTCGGACAATCCTAAAAATCCTTTTTCCCCAATCTCGTTCTGAATGTTTATTGCAGTTTGCGCTTTAGAATTTGCAGTCAAAATGCAAAAACACAATTCAGAAAACCACTCTTTATTATTTTCAAACTCTTTCAGTCTAGAATTAACTACTTTATTTATTTCTGAATCTCTTAAATTGGTAATTTGACTTAACTTCATCTTGATTTAGAAACATCAATCCTTTTACAATACTTTCGAATTACACATTTACTACAAAAAGGAGAAATAGGAGTACAAGTATTCTGACCATAAGATACTAATAGATAATTAAACTTGTTCCAATATTTTTTGGGAAGTTTTTTACGTAAAGCCATCTCAGTTTCTAAGGGTGTTTTAGTTTTTACATATCCTAATCGATTAGAAATTCTATGGACGTGAGTATCAACACAAATTCCATCTTTATCGAAAGCAGTTGAACGAACTAGATTTGCAGTTTTTCTACCGACACCAGGTAATTTGATTAAATCTTCAATTGAATGAGGAATTTTTCCATCAAATTCAGAAAAAATAACTGAAGGTAGCTTCTTTAGATGTTTAGCTTTAGTTTTATAGAAACCAACTGGATAAATTAACTTTTCAATTTGTTTAACAGATAACTTATCTAACTCTTTAAAATTTCTAACTTTAGAAAATAATTTTTCACAAACAACTGCCGTAGTTTTATCATTGGTTCTTGCAGATAATATTGTAGCAATTAAAATTTTAAAGGAATCTCCCCCTTTAACTTTTATTAAATCCACAATTGGAACATCATAATCTCTAACTTCTTCTTCCAAAACATTAACAACTTTATCTATTTTCATTTTTTAATACTACAAGTGTTTGCACTAGTTAATAAAAATAATGAAACTCCCAACACAATTGCAGAAACTATTTGGATTTCCAACCCATACAAAGGCAAATCTCCCAAAGACACTGCAACACCCACTAATCCTAGTGAAGCAGGTAACAACCCAACAAAACAAGCAGGACATGCACCTCCCAGTAACCCTCCAAATGCACCCAAAGCAGTTAAACCAGAACCTTTTCCTAACCTTTCCAAAGCTCGAATCTTAACATACATCAAATTTATGTTTGCAGCAACTAACGCGGCCACTAAAACTCCAAATAAAATAAAAAACAAACTAAAAATAGGATAATTTGAAAACAAAAGAGGGGCAGTAATAAAAGTATCATTAACAAAAATATTAATTGCTAAATATAAAATAATAATTATAAAAAAAGAAAACACATAAGGGCGCTTCAAGGTGGTTCTATAAACCGTATCAAATCTATTCTTCCAATCCATTTATTCACCTCTCGCAATCTCCCTTTATGAATGTTATTAATGTGAAATTTCTTTTTCAGTGAAAACGTAATCCTTCAATTCATGATCAAACTCTGGATCTTGTCTTCTTATCCACTCAATGAGCATGGCTACATGTTCTTTCTCTTCTTTAGCATGGTGTAATAAAATCTTTGCAAGCTTTTCATCTGCACATGCCTTTGCTCTTTGTTTATACGCATTAACAGCTTCCATCTCTTCATTTAATGAATCAATTGCCCTTCGCATATCTAATTCTACGGAACTTAAATCTGCTTTATCTTCATATTGCATTATAAAAACCTCCCAAACAAAAAAAGAAATAAAAGATATATAAATATATCTAGATTTTACCTACTAAATCCAATCCTGGTTGCAAAGTATCTTTACCGGGTTGCCAACTAGCAGGACAAACTTTATCTCCATGTTCAGCAACAAATTGAGCGGCCTTGAATTTTCTCATTAATTCAGTAGCATTTCTTCCAATGCTATTGTCATTAACTTCAAAAGCCTTCAAAATTCCTTCAGGATCTATGATAAAAGTCCCTCTTAATGCTAAACCTTCTTCATTTATGTATACTCCATAATCTCTACACATTTTTCCAGTAGGGTCTGCTAACATTGGGTATTTAATCTTCTTTATTGTTTCAGAATTATCATACCAAGCCTTGTGTACAAAAACAGTGTCTGTACTTACACTTAATATTTCGATATTATTTTCTTGAAACTCTGGGTACTTATCTGCTAACTCTCCCAATTCAGTAGGACAGACAAATGTAAAATCTGCTGGATAAAATACAATCCCAACCCATTTGCCTTTTAGATCAGACAATTTAACTTTCTTTATTTCTCCGTCTTGGAAAGCTTCCAATTCAAAATCAGGAGCAGGTTTTCCAATTTCTAATTTCATTTCTTGTTCCATTTTATTTTGCCTCCAAATAATATTCATTTACTTT